>JAUNDE010000048.1 GCA_030526265.1 Eubacteriales bacterium
GGACATTTAATAGTGATTGCGAAGATGTCATAACGAGAGTTAAATACAATAATTATGAGATGTCTGTTAAAAAGATACAACAATCTGCTGATTCTATTGAAAAATTAGGAAAAACAATGGGGTTAATGATTACTTCCAAATACATAAATTCAAAAATAGATGAACTTCATTTAGCCTTTGAATATCAATTGAAAAAACAGGAAGAAAAAGAAGCTCAGAAAGCAGCTCGTGCCGAAATGAGAGAAGCAGCAAAACTTCAAAAAGAAATAGAAGCTCAACGCAAAAAAATAGAAAAAGAACAAACTCATTACCAGACAGCTTACGAGAAGTTACTTAATCAATTAAAAGAACATCCCGATGATTCTGATTTATTGAAAAAGAAATCAGAGTTAGAAAACCAATTGACCGATATCGAAAAAGCAATGAAAGATATTGATTACCGCGAAGCTAATCAGCGCGCAGGTTACGTATATGTCATTTCAAATATCGGTGCGCTTGGTCCAGATGTATATAAAATAGGTATGACAAGAAGACTTGATCCTCAAGATCGTGTTGATGAATTAGGAGATGCATCTGTACCATTTAATTTTGATGTACACGCTATGATATTCTCAGATGATGCTCCTGCACTGGAAAACGCTTTGCATAAAGCATTTGAAGACAGGAAGCTTAATATGGTAAATACGCGCAGAGAATTCTTTAACGTTACACTCGATGAAATAAAGGAAGTAGTAAAAAAGAACTTCGATAAAACTGTTGAGTTTATAGACGTACCTGATGCAGAACAATATCGCATTAGCAAGAAAATGAAAGAAACTAATCGATGATTAAAAACCGCCCCTGCGCTACCAACACCGAGGCGGAAATAAGTACATCGCATCTGAGGAGTGCGAATGCAATCATATTGTAGCATCTTCGGAAACAGCCTGCAATCGGAACATATTTTCGTTGAGGTAGAGTTGGAGAAGATGACGAAAGAGCGTCTTGAATCATACAGAAGCAATAAGATGGAAATTCTGGAACTTGATTATATCTTAGAGAATAGATGGAAGTCAGATACTATGATCGGGAACGATGTGATATTTGATTATAGCAAGGGATATCCAATGTCGCAGAGTGTGACAGGATTTGATTATAAGAGGTATGAGAGATTACAGGACCGTGATCTTAGACGGAAGAAAAATCTGGAGCTCGAATGCAAGGAAATCGATGATTTTGTGGACGGCATTCAGGATAGCTTGACTAGAAGAATTTTCCGCATCTACTTCATTGATGGTCGTAAATCAGTAACGCAAAGAGAAGTTGCAAGCCATACTTCACAAGACGATTGGACACCAGCTGTATCACCTTCTCTCTTCGCAAAAGTCCTTATTCCGGATGCAAATGTAATCCCGGAATGGGAACAGCCAGAATCAACGAATCCATACATGGCAGGAGATAAAGTGACACACAACGGTAAGACATGGGAATCATTGGTGGATAATAATGTCTGGGAGCCGGGAGCGACAGGTACGGAAGGTTTATGGAAAGAGGTTGAATAAGGTGATTAATCTCTTAGGAGTAATCGCCGGTACTGCAATGATGTGCCTGGTGCAGATTAACCGATCATAACTTGGAAAAACTCTCTTTTTGTCGTATAATGGAGGTGGAAGGAGAGTGAACTATGGAAAAATTTTTAGAGAAATTTGGAATATTTGACATATTTAGTATGCTCATACCTGGAGCGATGTTTGTGATTGGAATGGCATACTTGTTCCAAAATGCAGAAGAACATATACCAAATATATTGACAGATGGGGCGATTAAGTATTTTTCATTTTTTGTAGTAAGTTATTTATGCGGAGTGCTTTACCATGAAATTGGTAAAATTGCAGATGAGTTTGTAGGGCATTTCATAGGAAGGTTCGATGAGAATTATTTTAAGGATTCAAGCAGATGGAAGCATAAACGATTGGATTTCAAATTATCAAAAAAAGTAAAACGAAGTATCTTGAAAGAATGCTTTAGCAGTAAAGAACTGAAAGCAAAGTATACCGTAGAGGAACGAAACAGATTTGCATTTCATTATTGTTTAACAGTACTAGAAACTGAAGGTATGATATGGAAGGCAGAAAAAATGTTCAGTATTTCAGAAATGAGTAGATCTATGTTTTGGATGTGCTTGACGTTGACTTTCGTTTACTTAACAAGCAGAAAATGCAATGAGTACAATTTCGCAGCATTATTGTTCTTGATACTTGCCGCAATTGTGTTTTTGAGGAGAAAGATGAGGTATGAAGGCTTTAGAGCTGATATTATGATGAGGAATTATCATATATATGATAATAAAAGAGAATAAGAAAATGATTACCGTGGGTTAATCACCTACGGTATTTTTATGCTCAGAAAGCAGGTGAATCATGGAAATCAGAGCGAGACCGTAGAGGGTCTTTTTATTTTGCAGAAAATTAATGAATCGAGGGACAAAGAGTGTATTTAGAAGTTAATACAATTATTACGGCCGCAAGCCTGCTGACAGCAGTTGTGGTCATTTTTTCTGCTGTTTTTGCTGTGTACAAATGGTACTTAAAACAGAATCAGCAGGATAAAGAAATTGAAAAAATGAAAGCAGAACAGTGCCTGCTTACATATGGTATTCTAGCTTGTCTGAAAGGTTTGAAAGAACAGGGATGTAATGGACCTGTCACAGAGGCAATAGACAAGATTGAAAAGCATATAAATAAGCAAGCGCATGATCAGGAGGTATAATTATGAACATGGAACTTTTAATGCAGTATATTACGTATGCACTGATGGCAATTGGCGTTCTGGCATTTCTTGTCAGCATCATCACACAGGTCATTAAAGAGATGCCGAAGCTGAGAGAGATTCAGACAAATGCGGTGGCTCTTGCTGTATCGTTAATCCTGTGCCCGGTATCGGTTATTGTAGCGTGCCAATATTTTAAGATTGTGATCGAATGGTATTATGTGTTTGCTTCGGTTATTGCTGCATTTGTCGTATATCTGGTGTCGACCGGCGGATGGGAAAGAGTCCCGGATATGTGGAGTAGAACAAAATACAAAAATAAATAGTTCAGAGGGCGAGTAACATCGTCCTCTTTGTTTCGTAAAATATATTGTGTGACTGCGACGTCGCACAGGAAGGAGTAAAATATGGCAAAAATATTTTTATCGGCCGGACACGGCGGGACAGATCCGGGAGCGGTAGCATATGGATTAAAGGAAAAGGACATCAATCTGCAGGTGATGCTTGCCTGCCAGAGCGAGCTGGTGCGTCATGGAGTGACAGTGGTATGCTCGAGGACAACGGATGCCAATGATCCGGTTCAGCAGGAAGTGGCAGAGGCGAATGCATCCGGAGCTTCTATCGCTGTATCATTTCACGCAAACGCGGGTGGTGGTGATGGATCTGAGACATACTATTACACGACAAATGCCAATGGAAAGAAATTGGCCGGACTTTGTGAGAAGCACACAAAGCTGATCGGGCAGAACAGTCGCGGAATTAAGTCCGGAAATCATTTGTACTTTGTAAGAGCGACAACCATGACAGCTGTACTGTGTGAGGCATTCTTCGTCGACAACGATACCGACAATAATATCGGTGACACCGTTGCAGAGCAGAAAGCGTTCGGTGTAGCTTATGCAAAAGCGATTCTGGAATACCTTGGAATAACATATAAGGATTCCGCTGCATCACAGCCAGTAGCATCAGACAAGATCTACCGGGTCTATGAGCAGATCGGAGCATTCAAATCAAAATCGAACGCAGAGAAGCTTCAAAAGGATCGAAAGGCACAGGGGAAAAATGTGGTTATTATGTAAAGAGCACATCATTGTTCGTTTAAGAAACAAATGAACTTGCCCCATAAATGCCCCATTTTTATTTTTTACATAAGAAAAAACACCGTAAATCCTTGAATTTACGGTGTTTCTCATGTTGTGTTCAATGCGGAAAAAGGGACTTGAACCCTCACAGTATTGCTACCACTAGAACCTGAATCTAGCGCGTCTGCCATTCCGCCATTTCCGCCTGCACATGATATGATAGCATAAAACTTTACAATTTACAAATACTTTTTTAAAAAAATTGAGGAAAGAGCAGATTAAATATATTATAATGGGAAAAAGAATATTGGTTGCAGGGTTTTCTGCAACGGATGGAGGGAATGTTATGTACGAGGAACAGGTGAAAAGATTACAGGAAATCATTGATGATAGTGAGCGAATTGTTTTCTTTGGCGGTGCAGGTGTATCGACGGAAAGTAATATTCCGGATTTTAGAAGTTCTGGAGGACTTTTTAAACAACAGTACAGATATTCACCGGAAGAAATCGTCAGTCATACATTCTTTATGAGAAAGACAGAAGATTTTTATGAATTTTATAAAAACAAGATGATGTTTCTGGATGCGAAGCCTAATGCAGCGCATCTGAAGCTTGCAGAGATGGAAGCAAAAGGGAAGCTTACAGCTGTGATCACACAGAATATCGATGGGCTTCACCAGGCGGCAGGGAGTAAAAAAGTCTTGGAGCTGCATGGCAGCGTTATGCGTAATTATTGTCGTAAATGTGGTAAGTTCTATGATGCTCCATATGTGAAATATGCAGATGGAGTGCCTAGATGTGAGTGCGGTGGTGTGATCAAACCGGATGTGGTCCTCTATGAGGAAGGACTGGATTCGGGAATTATCAATGAAAGTGTCCGAATGATCAGAGAAGCAGATACATTGATCATTGGCGGAACATCACTTGTTGTATATCCGGCAGCAGGGTTTGTGGATTATTTTCAGGGGAAACACCTTGTTGTGATCAATAAGAGCGAAACAGCAAAAGCTGTCGGAGCAGAGCTTTCGATTTCTGCTCCGATTGGAGAAATACTGGGTCAGATTCAGGTTAGATAATATGTGGAATAGAATAGAAAATGTTTTGAAAGACAGCAGGAAAAGAAAGCCATACATCGCAGCAGCTTTATTGTCCGTATTATTTGTATGGGAAATATTTTGGTTCAGTCCTTTCCTTAGCACGTATCTTGGAATTGTGGGAGTGATATTGCATGAGATGGTGCTCGCCGGAATAGGAGTTGGGGTATTTGTGGTATTCCGCGGGAAGATGAAGATCATCTTCCCGTTCAAAGATCTTAGAGGGGATTATGCGATCGGAACGATACTCATGTGGATCGGAGCTTATCAGATTGTGATGGCATTGTCGTATTTCATGTCGATCTTCTTTCCGGAAGAAATTGAACAGGCTGGCGAATCAGTGAACTCTCTGGTTAATATGCTGCCGGTAAGCGTCGGCCTTTTTGTGGTGGCACTCGTGCCTGCGGTGTGTGAGGAAATAGCATTTCGCGGTGCGTTGCTTTCTTGCTTTCGTCATATCAAAAACCGATGGGTCGGGATTGTGATTGTTGCTTTTTTGTTCGGTGCATGTCACGGAAGTATCTGGAGAATGCTTCCTACAGCAATTCTCGGTGCTTTTATGGGATATATTTTGTTTGAAACGGAAAATATGTTTTATAATATGCTGTTTCATTTTATCAATAATGCATTTCCGGTGATCTTACTCGGGATTACAAGAATTCTCACTCCATTTGCAGGCATAGAGAGTGAAATGAATGGATTGATTTCAAGTGACGGGTACACGAGAATGATGACAGAAGCGTTTGCCGGGGCAGTGAAAATGGCTGCGATCGCTCCTCTTTTGATATATGTAGGAAATTATATGCTTCACAGGGGAACGGAAGCATATGCAAATGGTCTGTTTTCAGAAGCGAAAAGAGATGTGTTGGTCAAAGCGTTCATCGTGTCAGTGACTCTTTGGGGAATAGGAACAGCTTTGCAACTTATATTATATTTCTTCTGATCTTTTGGTTAAAGAAATGAAACAGAGGAAGCATTCGTGAAAATAGTGGAAATATTCGTGAAAATTGAGATTGCTTTATTCCTGGGATTGCTTTAGAATTGAAATGTTAAAGATTAATTGTCTGATACATATATAATATTTTTTGTATCACCGGAGGATAAAAGGAATGAAAATTGTAATTGCCGGAGACGGTAAGGTCGGTGCAACATTGACGCGTGAGCTCAGCGCTGCGGGATATGATATCACACTGATCGATGCAAATAAAAATGTACTGGAAAATACAGCAGAACGCTATGATATTATGGCAGTACATGGGAATTGCGCAACTATGGATGTGCTGGAACAGGCAGGAGTCAGAAAGGCTGACCTTGTGATCGCAGCTACAAGTGCTGATGAGATCAATATGCTCTGTTGCCTGACTGCACATGGAATGAATAAAAACGTGCATACGATTGCCAGAATACGTAATCCGGAATATGCGAAACAGATTAATAAGATGAGGGAAAACTTTGCACTGTCTCTTTCTGTCAACCCTGAGAAGCAGGCAGCCCTTGAGATCGATCATCTGCTGAAATTCCCGGGATTTCTGAAGAGAGATTCCTTTGCAAAAGGAAGAATCGAGATTGTAAAGCTTCGTGTTGATAAAGATGGCAAGCTTGATGAGATGTCACTCGGTGAATTGAATGCTGTCGTTGGATGTAATGTGCTTGTATGCTGTGTTGTCAGAAATAATGAAGTGATCGTGCCGGATGGGAACTTTGTTCTGAAAGGCGGAGACCGTATCTTTGTTACGGCATCTTCTGATAATATTGTCGTACTGCTGAAGAATCTTAATATCATTTCGCACAAAGTAAGAAGGGTGCTGATCTGTGGAGGAAGCCGGATCAGCTTCTATCTGGCAGAGCGACTGATCAGGAACCGTGTCGCTGTTCAGATCATTGAGAAAGATTACAATAAATGCGTACAGCTCGCAGAAAAACTCCCGGAGGCAAGTATCATTTATGGAGACGCAAGTAATCAGGAGCTTCTGGAAAGTGAAGGAATCAGAGACTGTGATGCACTTGTGACAATGACAGGACTTGACGAGCAGAATATTATTATTTCGCTGTATGGAAATGAATGTAAAGTGCCGCAGGTTATCACAAAAATTGCTCATCTGGAGCAGAATGCGATCATCGACAATCTTCCTCTCGGAAGTGTCATAAGCCCGAAAGAATTATGCTGTAATGTAATTGAGAGATATGTGCGTGCAATGTATAATCAGACAGGTGCTGCGATTTCTGTACACAGTATAGCTGAAGGTCGTGCCGAAGCAATGGAATTCCGCGTCGATGACCATACAAAGTACAAAAATGTTCCGTTAAAGGATATTCCGCTTAAGAAGAATATTCTGATTGTAGGTGTTTCGGACGGAGTAAAGACGGAGATTCCAAATGGTAGTTCAACATACAATGTGGGTGCGACTGTTGTTGTTGTTTCAGGAAGACCGGAAGTGCTCTATCAGTTGAATGATATTTTTGTAAAATAAGGAGACGTCGTTATGAATTATAGAATGATGGGACGTTTCCTGTCCCTGATAATTGGAATAGAAGCATTGTTTATGCTGCCGGCGCTCTTGATTTCTTATATGTATGGTGATCATAAGGCGGTGACAGCATTTGTGCTTACAATCTGTTTCAGTCTTATTCTTGTGGGGATTCTTCGCTTTTACAGCGTGGATGCGCCGGAGGCTTTTTATGCAAAGGAGGGACTGGCGTGTGTTGGAATCGGCTGGATCGCTATGTCTTTGATCGGAGCGCTTCCGCTTTTTCTGTCAGGAGAGATCCCAAGCTATCTGGATTCACTTTTTGAAATCGTATCGGGATTTACGACGACAGGAGCGTCGATCGTTCCGGAAGTTGAGAAACTCTCGAAAGGAATACTGTTCTGGAGAAGTTTCAGCCACTGGATCGGTGGCATGGGAGTGCTTGTATTCCTGCTTGCAGTAATCCCGAATCAAGGGAAACGCGGTGGCTATACGATGCACATTCTCCGTGCGGAAAGTCCGGGACCGGACGTTGGAAAGCTAGTTCCGAAGATGAGAGATACTGCAAAGATCCTTTATCTTATGTACATTGGTTTGACCGTGCTTGATATTGTATTTTTGCTCCTCGGTGGAATGCCGTTGTTTGATTCGGTCTGTACTGCATTCGGAACAGCCGGAACCGGTGGCTTTGGCATCAAGAATGACAGTATTGCCGGTTACAGTCCATATCTGCAGAATGTGTGTACAGTATTTATGCTGCTTTTTGGAGTGAACTTCAGCTGTTATTATCTTTTGATCATGCGCCAGTTCAAAAACGTATTCAAAGATGAAGAAATCCGTATGTATTTTTGTCTGGTTTTCGGAAGTATTGCGCTGATCGCATGGAATGTAAGAGGATTTTACGATACGATCGGTGAGACGATCAGACATTCAGCATTCCAGGTTGCAACGATCATTACGACAACCGGATTCGCAACAACAGACTTTGATCTTTGGCCAAGTTTTTCGAAGGCGATTTTATTGTCTCTTATGGTGGTCGGAGCTTGTGCTGGAAGTACCGGCGGCGGGCTGAAGTGCGGACGTGTACTTTTGCTTCTAAAGAGCTTACACAGAAATATCCGTGCGGTGCTGAATCCACAGAAGGTACAGATCGTTCGAAACAATGGAACACGTATCAGTGAGAAAGTTTTGGAGAACACAAATGCATACCTTGCAGCATATGTTGTTATTATTCTTCTCAGTTATATTGCTATTTCCATTGACGGATTTTCTGTTACGACAAATATTTCGGCAGTACTTGCGTGCTTTAATAATATAGGGCCTGGGTTTGATGCAGTCGGACCGACCTGTAATTATGCTGCATATAGTGCGTTCTCCAAACTTGTGCTGATCGCAGATATGCTGGCTGGAAGACTGGAGATTTTCCCGATCCTGATTTTGGCTTCACGTTCTACATGGACTCATAGATAATAGAGAAAAGATATTGGAGGTAAATAGTTATGGGTAAATATTTTGGGACAGACGGATTCCGCGGAGAGGCAAACGAAGTGCTTACAGTGGAACATGCGTTTAAAGTCGGAAGATACCTTGGCTGGTATTACGGACAGGAACACAGAGCAAAAGTTGTTATCGGTAAAGATACAAGAAGAAGCAGCTATATGTTTGAGTATTCGCTTGTAGCTGGTCTTACTGCTTCCGGAGCAGATGTTTATCTTCTTCATGTCACAACTACACCAAGTGTTTCTTATGTGACAAGAACAGAAGATTTTGACTGTGGTATCATGATCTCTGCAAGCCATAATCCGTATTATGATAATGGAATCAAGATCATCAATGGTAAGGGACACAAGATGGAAGCAGAAGTTGAAGCAAAGATTGAAGCCTACATTGACGGAGAGATTCCTGAGCTTCCACTCGCAAAGAAAGAAAAGATTGGTCGAACAACAGACTATGCAGCAGGACGTAACCGATATATCGGATATCTGATCTCGCTTGCAACAAGATCATTTGAGGGAATGAGAGTTGGTCTTGACTGTTCAAACGGAAGTGCGTTTATGATCGCAAAGAGTGTGTACGATGCACTTGGAGCAAAAACATATGTGATCAACAATGAGCCGGATGGAACGAATATCAATACAAATTGTGGTTCTACTCATATTGAAGTACTTCAGCAGTTTGTGAAAGACAATCAGCTGGATGTCGGCTTTGCATATGACGGAGATGCTGACAGATGTATTGCTGTAGATGAGAATGGAAATGTTGTTGACGGAGATCTGATCCTCTACGTATGCGGTAAATACCTGAAAGAAACAGGAAATCTTAAGAAAGATACGATCGTTACAACAATCATGTCAAATCTTGGTCTTTATAAAGCATGTGACAAAGCCGGTATGAATTATGAGAAGACTGCTGTTGGTGATAAGTATGTATATGAAAATATGTGTCAGAATGATTATTCGCTCGGCGGAGAACAGTCTGGACATATCATTTTCAAAAAACATGCTACAACAGGTGACGGTATTTTGACATCGCTCAAGATCATGGAAGTAATGCTTGAGAAGAAGATGACACTTGGAAAACTTGTTGAGCCGGTAAATATCTATCCTCAGCTTCTTAAGAATGTTCGTGTTGTTGATAAGAAGACAGCAAGAGAAAATCCGGCAGTTGTGAAGGCTGTAGAAGCAGTGGCGGAAGCGCTCGGTGATGACGGAAGAATTCTTGTAAGAGAGAGTGGAACAGAGCCTGTTATCCGTGTCATGGTAGAAGCCGGAACAGATGAACTGTGCGAGAAATACGTAGATCAGGTCGTTGATGTCATTCATGCAGAGGGACTTGCAGCAGAGTAAAGACTATATTTACCAGTATGAACATATAGGCGAAAGGCAATAATACCTCCTAAAAAGGAGGTATTATTTTTATGTACGGATGTTTGCCGATTACAGATGTATACGCAAGAGAAATCCTGGATTCCAGAGGGAATCCTACGATCGAAGTGGAAGTACTTGCCGGAGAAAAATATGTTGGAAGAGCCAGTGTGCCATCGGGAGCATCGACAGGAAAGTTTGAGGCGGTTGAACTGCGCGATGGTGGCAGGAGGTACGGTGGGAAAGGTGTCGAGCGGGCAGTTGATCATGTGAATGCAAAGATCGCGCCGGAAATCATCGGGATGAATGTGTTCGAGCAGCGGGAAATTGACCGGGCGCTTCAGAAAATAGATGGGACGGATAATAAAAGAGGGCTGGGGGCAAATGCGATACTTGGAGTGTCTATGGCTGTTGCCAGAACAGCGGCTTTGGCACTCGGATTACCGATGTATCGATATTTGGGAGGAACGAATGCATGCAGGCTTCCTGTTCCCATGATGAATATCATGAACGGGGGAAGACACGCGGACAATACGATCGACATCCAGGAATTTATGATCATGCCGGTCGGGGCAGGCTGCTTCAGGGAAGGGCTTCGCATGTGTGCGGAAGTGTACCATAAACTGAAAGCCCTGTTAAAGGAGAAGGGGCTTAATACTGCCGTCGGGGATGAAGGGGGATTTGCTCCGGATCTGAATGATGCGAAGGAAACGCTCGGGTTTATCGTTGATGCGATCATTGGCGCTGGATATAAACCGGGAGAAGATATTGCTATCGCGCTGGATGCTGCAGCATCGGAACTGTATGATGAAGCGTCCGGGAAATATATTTTCGAAGGGGAAAGCAAGATGAGAGGGCGTGCGGTCGTCCGAAGCGCGGAAGAGCTGATTGATTATTTTGCGGAACTGACAGAGCTGTATCCGATCATTTCGATCGAAGACCCGCTCGATGAGGAAGACTGGGATGGATGGGAACTCCTTACAACAAGACTTGGAAATGATCTGCAACTTGTAGGAGATGACCTGTTCGTGACGAATACAAAACGGCTGCAGAAAGGAATCGATCGGGGTGTTGCAAACGCGATCCTCATTAAAGTTAATCAGATCGGAACGCTGAGCGAAGCATTTGATGCGGTAGAGATGGCACAGAAAGCCGGATATGCTGCAGTGATTTCTCATCGTTCGGGAGAAACGACGGATTCGATGATCTCTGACATTGCAGTTGCTTTTAATGCAGGACAGATCAAGACGGGAGCTCCGTGCAGGGGTGAACGGGTGGAAAAATATAATCAGCTTCTGAGGATCGAGGAAAAACTGATGTAGTACAGCGATTTGGCTGCGAATTTGTTGAAACGTTGGCAAAAATTGCTTGATATATGCATCCCTGTGTGATAAAATATTTTTGTTTAATCCGTAGGAGGTGTGAATCTTGGAAACTTTGAAAATGGTATTAATGATTTTATTCGCAATAGATTGTATTGCATTGACAGCAATCGTATTATTACAGGAAGGTAAATCAGCAGGTCTCGGAACAATCGGAGGTATGGCTGATTCTTACTGGGGTCAGAACAAAGGTCGTTCAATGGAAGGTACTTTGGTAAAGGTAACAAGAGTGCTTGCAGTTTTGTTTATTGTACTTGCGCTTGTACTGAATCTCAAAGTATTTGCATAAGATCAGATGAACTTAAGGGCTGTCGTACTAACAGAAGTACCGCAGCCCTTTTCTGTTGTGGAAAGGTGGTGGCAGAATGGACCAGAATTTTGAAAAGAGAAAAAAGATCATATATGAATTTATGTGTGATGACATCTATGTCCCGATGAAGCTTAAGGAAATCGCGATTCTGCTGCAGATTCCAAAGGAGCAGAAGTCAGAATTAAAGGAAGTGCTGGATGCTCTCGAGATGGAAGGCAAGATTCATGTGACCAGGAAAGGCAAATATGTCAAAGGGGAAGGCCAGCATTTTACCGGAATATATCAGGCGCATCCGCGTGGATTCGGCTTTGTCACGATCGATGGAAGCACGGAAGATGTTTTTATTTCGGAAGACGATACAAACGGAGCTTTTCACGGGGATGTCGTGGAGATCACACTGGGGAAATCACCGGAGGGAAAGAGAAAAGAAGGCAAGATTGTCCGGATCGTAGAGCATGGAGTGTCAAGAATCGTCGGACTGTATCGGGTCGGTAAGAACAAAAACTATGGTTTCGTCATTCCTGATAACCAGAGGATCCTGCAGGATATCTTTGTCCCTGCGGAACGCTCAAAGGGTGCGGTAGACGGGCACAAAGTTGTCGTAGAACTTCTCTCGTATGGAAGTGACAGAGCGAAACCGGAAGGGAAGATCGTGGAGATTCTCGGGCATGTAAATGATCCGGGAGTGGACATTCTGTCGATCGTAAAGGATTACGACATTCCGAGTGAATTCCCGGAGAAGGTCATGAATCAGGCGGAGCGGATCCCGGATGAGATCAGTGAGGCAGATATGCTCGGAAGAAAGGATCTGCGTGACTGGCAGACGGTCACAATCGACGGAGAGGATGCGAAGGATCTCGATGATGCGATTACGATTACAAGGACGGAAGAAGGATATCTTCTCGGCGTTCACATTGCGGACGTGACGAATTATGTACAGGAGAGAAGTGCACTTGACAGAGAGGCGCTCCACCGGGGGACAAGCGTATATCTTGCAGATCGAGTGATTCCGATGCTTCCGCATAAGCTTTCAAATGGAATCTGTTCTCTGAATGCGGGAGTGGATCGTCTGGCACTCAGCTGCATTATGACAGTGGATCATAAGGGAACAGTCATTGATCATGAAATCTGTGAGAGTGTGATCAGGGTCGATGAGAGAATGTCGTACACGAGCGTGAAGAAGATCCTTTCTGACAGAGATGAGGAAGAGTGCAGAAAATACGAAGCGCTGATTCCGATGTTCGAACTTATGGAAGAACTTTCCGGCCTGCTCAGGAAACGAAGACATCAGAGAGGATCTATTGACTTTGATTTCCCGGAGAGTAAACTGGTATTAGACGACCAGGGGCGTCCGGTTGATATCAAAGCTTATGACCGGAATGTAGCGACCAAGATTATTGAGGATTTCATGCTCCTTGCGAATGAGACAGTGGCGGAGGACTATTACTGGCAGGAGCTCCCGTTTGTGTATCGTACACATGAGACACCGGATGAGGAGAAGATTCGAAAGCTTGCTACATTTATCAATAACTTTGGTTATTCCATGCACATTGGCTCGAATGAGGTCCGTCCGAAAGAGATTCAGAAGCTTCTGACAAAGATTGAAGGAAGCCCGGAGGAAACTCTGATCAGCAGACTTGCGCTCAGATCGATGAAACAGGCGAAATACACACCGGAAAACAGTGGCCATTTCGGGCTTGCTGCGCAGTATTATACACATTTTACATCGCCGATCCGGAGATATCCGGATCTTCAGATTCATCGTATCATCAAAGACAATCTCCGTGGAAGAATGAATGAGGCAAAGATTGAGCACTATCATAAAATTCTGCCTGATGTGACGAAACAGTCAAGTGAGACGGAAAGAAGAGCAGAAGAAGCAGAAAGAGAAACAATCAAGCTTAAGAAGACGGAGTATATGTCACGGAGGATCGGAGAGGTGTATGAAGGAGTGATCTCCGGAATCACAGGATGGGGAATCTATGTGGAACTTCCGAATACGGTGGAAGGACTTGTGCATGTGACAAACATGTTTGATGATCATTACGAATATATTGAGGACAGATTCGAGATGGTCGGCGTTCACACAAGAAAGACTTATAAGCTTGGACAGAGTGTTCCGGTACGTGTGATCGGAACAGACAGACTGACAAGAACAATTGATTTTGAATTTGCAGAGGAAGGAGACAGGTAAGATGGCAAAGGCGGGTGGCGTGAAACTGATCGCCAACAATAAAAAAGCATACCATGATTATTTTATTCTGGATACTTATGAAGCAGGGATCTCACTGGCCGGTACAGAGGTGAAATCTCTTCGCATGGGGAAATGCAGCATCAAAGAATCTTATGTCAAAATTGAAAATGGGGAAGTTGTTATCTATGGCATGCACATCAGCCCATATGAAAAGGGAAATATTTTTAATAAAGATCCGCTCAGAGCGAGAAAGCTTCTGCTTCACAAGTATGAGATAAATAAGCTCCTTGGCAAAACAAAAGAGAAAGGAATCGCGCTGATTCCGCTGAAAGTATATTTCAAGGGAAGTCTCGTGAAAGTTGAGATCGGTCTTGCTCAGGGTAAAAAATTATACGATAAGAGACAGGACATCGCAAAGAAGGATCAGCTTCGTGAAGCAAGCCGTGATTTCAAAGTGAGAAATTTCGGATAGTATCCATACAGAAATTTTGGACAGTATCCGTACAGTCCTTGACATTATTTGAGATCATGCATATAATACAAACTACGCAAACAAAAACTATCTGCAAAACCTCAGGAAGCTTAAGGGCTTGTACTGGTTTCGACGGGGGTTTAGAAGTTTGGGAAGCCATTCGTAGCG
>JAUNDE010000049.1 GCA_030526265.1 Eubacteriales bacterium
GGGAAACTGATGGATGTCAAGGCAATCAGTACACTTGGAATCACGGAGGACGATGTCAGGGCGTTTGAAGATCTGGACCTGATCGAGAAGGCGGAAGGAGCGTACAGTGCGGATTTCCTTACAAATGTCAAGGACGATCAGTACGCGCTTCGTATTCTCTCAATATGTAAAGATATGAATCAGATCCAGGTGGAAGAAGGACGTCTTCCGAAGAAATCAGGAGAATGTCTTGCTGATGCGGAGATGGGATATAAAGTCGGAGATAAGATCACGCTGATTTCCGGTACGGATGAGGAAGTGACAGATACTCTGAAGGTTTCGGAGCTCGAAGTGGTGGGCATCGGAAGTACACCGATGTACATTTCATTCGGAAGAGGAAGTACTACGATCGGAACCGGTAATATTGAAGGATTCCTTTTTGTTCCGAAAGAAACATTCGATCTGGACGTATATACAGAAGTCTATATGCTCGTGAAAGGTGCAAGGGACTTAATATCTTATACAGATGAATATGAAGATCTGATCGATGAAGCAATGGAAGAAGTGGAAGATCTCTCCGGAGAGAGGGGGATCATCCGAAGAAGAGAGCTCGTGGATGATGCAACAGAAGAACTTGACAAGGCAAAGATGGATCTGGAAGAGGGACGTCGCAAGGCTGAACAGGAATTAAATGACGCTGCGAGAAAAATAGCGGATGCACAGAGCCAGATCAATGAAGCAAAGCAGAAAATAACAGACGGAAGAGCACAGATTGCCAGTGCAAAAGAAATGCTTGTAGAGAAGCAGGAGGAGTTAAATGCCGCGAGACAGGAGTATGAATCCGGAGTGGCAGCATTAGCGAGTGGCAGGCAGCAGTATGAGACAGAGAAAGCAAAGTTTGAAGAGCAGAAGCCTGATATTGAAGCATCGATCGCTGCAGGAGAGGCTCAGCTTGAGCAGATGAAGGCTCAGATGGATGCCCTTGGTCTGGAGGGACAGTATGAACAGCTGATGCAGGAACTTGCCGGATTGGAAGAAGATCATTCTCCGGAGGTGGAAATAAAACGTGAACAGGCAGCTGCTATGAAAGAGCAGATCGATCTGTATTATGCAGGTGCTGCTCAGTTAGAAGAGACGAAGCAGCAGCTTGCTCTGGCTGAAGAACAGTTCGCGGCGACAAAGCAGATGTTAGAACAGTCAGAACTGGAGCTTCAGGATGCAGCTGCCAGATTGCAGGGCGGCCAGGAAAAGATCAATGCGGTCTGGGCGGAAATATATCAAAATGAGGCAGAACTTGAAAGCGGTATGTCTGAGATCGCAGGTAATGAAGCGAAACTGGAGGACGCAAAAGCTGAACTCGAAGAGGGAAGAGCAGAGGCTGCCAGAGAGATTGCCGAAGGCGAAGAAAAGATAGCGGAGGCTGAGAAGGAGATTGAGGATATTCCGGAAGCTGTGTGGTATATCTATGACCGCAATACATTGCCGGAGTATTCAGGATATGGCGAAAATGCAGATCGTATGAAAGCGATCGGAAGGGTATTCCCGATCATTTTCTTCCTTGTCGCCGCACTGATCGCGCTGACGAGTATGACTCGCATGGTGGAAGAACAGCGCGTGCAGATCGGAACGATGAAAGCGCTCGGGTACAGCAGCGGTGCTATTGCAAAGAAATATATGGGATATGCACTTCTGGCGACAGCAGCGGGAAGTGTCCTTGGATTTCTTGTCGGTGAGAAAATATTGCCGTATATTATCATTTATGCATATGGCATCATGTATCATCATATTCCGGAGATACTGACACCATATATTGCGAGCTACGCACTGCAGGCCGCAGGCGTATCGGTGATCTGTACTCTGGCAGCGACATGGTCAGCCTGTATCAGAGAACTGCGGGCGCAGCCTGCTGAGCTTATGAGACCGGCATCGCCAAAAAGCGGCAAAAGAGTATTGCTGGAGCATGTGCCGTTTATCTGGAAACGTCTGAATTTTACATGGAAGTCGACTATCCGAAATCTTCTGCGTTACAAAAAGCGTTTCTTTATGACGATATTCGGTATCAGCGGCTGCATGGGTATGATGATACTCGGATACGGAATCAAAGATTCTGTATATGAGATCGCACAGACGCAGTATGCGGAAATTCAGCTCTATGATGGACAGATCATTCTTAAGGAAGATCTCACAGAAGAGGACAGGGAAAATCTGGATACCTTTCTTTCGGATGATAGTGATATCGAGAATTACATGGATGCATATATGAAGAATGTGATTGTCATGAAAGACAAGACAGAGCGTCAGACGTATATCTGTGTGATGAGTGATCTGGATGAAGTGCCGAAATATGTCGATCTTCATGACAGGAAGACGAAAGAGAAAAAGAAGCTTGATGATACGGGCGTGATCGTCAGTGAGAAGACGGCGAAACTTCTCGGAGTCAGCGTTGGAGATCAGATCTCTGTCAAAGACGAAAAAGACGGCAATAAAGATGTCGTGATCGCAGGTATCGTTGAGAATTACATGGGGCATTATATGTATATGACTCCGAAGTATTATGAGAAAATATTTGGAGATGCGCCGGAATACAACAGTATCCTGTTCTCAATGGATGCTTCTTATGACAAAAAGCAGATGGAAGATGCCGGAAAGAAAATCGTGAAACAGGAAGAGGTACTGAGTATCAGTTATCTTCATGATATCGAAGAGCAGCTTGACAATATGCTTGGAAGTCTGAATCTTGTTATCATTGTTTTGATCGTTTCGGCCGGAATGCTTGCTTTTGTCGTTCTTTATAATCTGAATACAATCAATATCACAGAGAGACAGCGGGAGCTTGCGACACTGAAGGTATTAGGATTCTATAATAAGGAGGTTGCGGAATATGTATTCCGTGAGAATATCATCCTTACCTTCATCGGGGCTGCAGGCGGTGTTGTTCTCGGAAAGATCTTACATGCATTTATCATTGAGACCGTGGAAGTGGATGCTGCGATGTTTGGCCGGGTCATCTATCTTCCAAGCTTTATTTACAGTCTTTTGTTTACAATAGCATTCTCGCTTGTGATCAATGGTCTCATGTATCTGAAGCTGAAGAAGATCGATATGGTTGAATCGTTAAAGAGTGTAGAATAAACGAATTTAGAGAAAATTAATAAAGTTTATAAAACTGTTAGCACTCTCGAGAAGAGAGTGCTAATTTTGTGTTGACTTTTGAAATCTTACGTATTATTATACTTTGTATAGATTTCGAATATAATTTTGAGGAGTGGTAAAAATGGCGACAAAGAAAGGATCTTTATCAATCAGCAGCGAAAATATTTTTCCGATAATTAAGAAATGGGTATATTCCGATCACGATATTTTCTTCCGTGAGATGGTATCGAATGGATGCGATGCTATCACAAAGCTGAAGAAACTGGATATGATGGGAGAATATGAGATTCCGGAAGGCTTCAAACCACAGATTCAGGTTGTTGTGAATCCGGAAGAGAAGACTTTGAAATTCATCGACAATGGTCTTGGAATGACGGCAGAAGAGGTCGAAGAGTATATTGTACAGATTGCGTTCTCGGGTGCTACAGAATTCCTTGAGAAATACAAAGACAAGACAACAGAAGACGACATGATCGGACACTTTGGACTTGGATTCTACTCAGCATTCATGGTTGCAGACGAAGTTCATATTGATACATTGTCTTACAAAGAAGGCGCTTTACCGGTACACTGGGTAAGCGAAGGCGGTACGGAATATGAAATGTCTGATGGAAATAAAGAGACTGTAGGTACCGAGATTACACTGTTTTTAAATGATGACAGTCTTGAGTTCGCAAATGAGTATCGAGCAAGAGAGGTAATTGAGAAGTACTGCTCTTTCATGCCGGTACCGATCTTTCTTTCAAAGGCAAATGCGGAACCGGAATATGAGACGATCGACGAGTCAGAGCTGAAGGATGACGATATCGTCGTTGAGCATATTCACGAAGACGCCAGGATGGAAGAGAAAGAGAATGAGAACGGTGAGAAGGAGATGGTGGAAGTATCACCTGCGAAAGAACTGGTGAAAATCCGGAAACGTCCGGTTTCACTGAGTGATACACATCCGCTCTGGACAAAACATCCGAATGAGTGTGAGAAGGAAGAATATATCGAGTTTTACCGAAAGGTATTTATGGATTATAAGGAGCCATTGTTCTGGATTCATCTGAACATGGACTATCCATTTAACCTGAAGGGTATCCTGTACTTCCCGAAGATCAATACAGAGTATGATTCTATAGAAGGAACGATCAAGCTCTATAACAACCAGGTGTTTATCGCAGACAATATCAAAGAAGTAATTCCGGAATTTCTTATGGTATTAAAAGGTGTCATTGACTGCCCGGATCTTCCGCTGAATGTATCAAGAAGTGCACTTCAGAACGATGGATTTGTCAATAAGATTGCAGAGTATATTTCAAAGAAGGTTGCAGACAAGCTCAGTGGTATGTGCAAGACAGATAAAGAAAATTACGAAAAATACTGGGATGATATCAGTCCGTTTATCAAATTTGGCTGCCTGAAAGATGAGAAGTTCTGCGACAAGATGAAAGATTATATCCTCTTTAAGAACCTTGATCATGACTATCTGACATTAAAAGAATACATCGAAAAGATCGGCGGTGTAAAGGAAAGCACAGATGCCGAGAGCGAGAATGCTAAAGAGAAAGATGAAAAGGAACAGAAAGAGCAGACAACGATCTTCTATGTGACGGATGAACAGCAGCAGAGCCAGTATGTAAATATGTTCCGTGCTCAGGGGCAGGATGCGGTGATCCTGACACACAATATTGATTCTCCGTTTATTACACAGCTTGAACAGAGAAATGAAGGAATTCGTTTCCAGCGTATCGATGCAGAGATCAATTCATCTACAAAAGAAGAGATTGCAGAAGAAGAAAAGGAATCATTCCAGAAGAAAGAGGAAACATTGACAGATCTTTTCCGTAAGGAACTTGACAATGATAAACTGGAAGTAAAAGTTGAAAAAATCAAGGATGAAACAGTAGCTTCCATGATCGTCCTTTCTGAGGAGAGCCGCCGTATGCAGGAAATGATGAAAATGTACGGAATGGCAGGAATGGATCCGGCGATGTTCGGCACGACCGGAACACTCGTACTCAATGCAAATCATCCACTTGTGAAATATGTTGAGGAAAATACAGAAGGTGAGCATACAGGAATGATCTGCAGGCAGCTCTATGACCTTGCACTTCTTGCTCACAAACCACTTTCGCCGGAAGAAATGACAGCATTTGTTCAGAGAAGTAACGAAATTATGCTCATGCTGACGAAATAGTGTGATAATGATGTTGGTGTCCCGGAAGAGACATCAACATCATTTTTTGTTCCAGTTTATATCATGGGCAGAGAAAAAAGCCCCCGTCCATTTGTCAAAGGCATGTTCCAGAGATTTATCAAGTGTAAATGTTTTCAGGGAAGTTCCCGTAATGCATGTCAATGTCGACCCGTCATAACGGAAATTCAGGTACAGACCCTGCACGTCTTCTGTTCGGAAGTCAAGGTCGTTCTCTTTTATCATCCGTTCGATCATTGATTCGGAAAGCGTGAAGATAAATTTGAAATCAAGAGGAGTACGTTTCCCTTTGATAATGGAAAAACAGAAGTCTTTCAGTTTTTTCCATGGACTATATGAAATCGTTTGGGAAGAGTCGATGGTCTCTTCGTCTGGTGAATCTCTATAAAATTCTTTCCGTATGAGTCCGTCGATAGAAAATTTGTTGAATGTTGTGATTTCTCCCTCGATGAAGAGAAACTCATGAAATGTATCTCGCAGAAGAAGTTCTGCCATACATTTTTTTGTATCTAATGTAAGATTGACCATGGAATACCTCTCTTTTTTTGATTTCAGAAGCACAGAGTGCACCAAAAATCAGTATGTCAGAGGGGCATGATGACATCAGCCCCCAATATCATGATTATACTTGATGTGGACTGAAAAAGATAGAGTGAAAGAAGTGTTTGAACGAAAAGAAATACGTTATCAATTGCTCTGTTTTGTGGTAAAATAAATTATTAAGCATTGATTGCGTTGGGAGAATGTATGAAAAATAAGATTGCTAAGGATTACTACAGACAGAGCACAGAACCTGTCCGATTAAATAAATATATCAGCGATGCAGGTGTCTGTTCAAGAAGAGAGGCAGACCGCCTGATCGAAGCGGGGAAAGTAAGAGTGGACGGTAAAGTCGCCGTGCAGGGAATGAAAGTGACTCCGGGACAGTCCGTGATGGTCGGGAAGAAGAAGATCGGCGGAAAGAATGAAATG
The DNA here is from genome assembly GCA_030526265.1 of Eubacteriales bacterium. Classification (GTDB taxonomy): domain Bacteria; phylum Bacillota; class Clostridia; order Lachnospirales; family Lachnospiraceae; genus Claveliimonas. The sequence goes on from JAUNDE010000049.1 coordinate 6,305, forward strand.
GTTGTTCTTGCAGTGAACAAGCCGGTCGGAGTCGTTTGTACTGAGGATATGCGCACAAAAAATAATATCATTCAGTTTTTGAAATATCCAATACGCGTGACTTATATCGGAAGGCTTGATAAAGATTCAGACGGCCTTCTTCTTATGACAAATAACGGAGATATCATTAATAAAATGATGCGGGCGGGAAATTATCATGAGAAAGAATATCTTGTGAGAGTCAATAAGCCGGTTACTGAGGAATTCATCCGAAAAATGTCAGAGGGCGTTCACATCGTCGACAAAGAAAAGAAACTGGATGCCGTTACAAGACCATGTAAAGTGGAGCAGACCGGTAAATATAAGTTTCGGATCATTCTGACTCAGGGGCTGAACAGGCAGATCCGTCGTATGAGTGAGGCACTTGGATATCGGGTCGAAGAACTGACCCGTGTGCGGATCATGAACATTGAACTTGGCAATCTGAGATCCGGAGAATACAGAAAGCTGACAGATCAGGAGCTGAATGAATTGTACAAGCTGATTGAGGGATCTTCGAATCAGCCATATGTAAAATAGAAATGGAGAGTATAGATGGATCGAGAAAAAATGACAAAGAGAATGCAGGAGCTGGTTGCACTTCTGAATAAAGCTTCAAAAGCATATTATCAGGATGCGCAGGAGATGATGTCCAACTTTGAATATGACGCATTGTATGATGAACTTGTGCAGCTTGAAAAAGAACTGGACATGGTGATGTCCAATAGCCCAACACAGAATGTCGGTTATGAGGTTTTAAGTGAATTGCCGAAAGAGCGCCATGAAAGTCCGATGCTCTCGCTTGATAAAACGAAAGATATTGAAGCCCTGAAAAGCTTCGCGGGGAATGAAAAGGTCGTGATCTCATGGAAACTGGATGGACTTACCATTGTTCTGACATATCGTGACGGTGAGCTCGTAAAGGCAGTCACAAGAGGAAACGGGGAAGTTGGAGAAGTCATTACGAACAATGCCAGAGTTTTTCAGAACATTCCGCTCCGGATCGAATATAAGGGAGAACTGATTATTCGTGGTGAGGCAGTGATCGGCTATGAAGATTTCCGGAAGATCAATGAACAGATCGCGGAGACCGATGCAAAGTATAAGAATCCGAGAAATCTGTGCAGCGGGTCTGTGAGACAGCTGAACAATGAAGTGACTGCAAAGAGAAATGTGAAGTTTTTTGCTTTTTCGCTTGTGCAGGCAGAAAATGTGGATTTTCATAATTCAAGAGCATATCAGCTGGACTGGCTCGGGAATCAGGGATTTGAAGTCGTTGAACATTTTGTGATAGGAAAAGATGATCTTGAAGATCAGGTCGCATATTTCGCAGAACAGATCAAACGAAACGATTTTCCATCTGACGGGCTTGTGCTCGTGTATGATGATATCGCATATGGCAGATCTCTTGGAAGAACGTCAAAGTTCCCGAGAGACTCGTTCGCATTCAAATGGGCGGATGAGACAGCGAGAACACACCTTCTGGAGATTGAGTGGAGTCCGTCGAGAACCGGGCTTATCAATCCGGTTGCCATCTTCGATCCGGTTGAACTGGAGGGGACAACCGTCAGCAGGGCAAGTGTCCACAATATCAGTATGATCGAAGAGCTGAAGCTTGGTATCGGAGATGAGATCGAGGTATACAAGGCGAACATGATCATCCCGCAGATCGCAAAGAACCTGACCGGCAGAGGAGAGCTTCCGATACCGGAGATATGCCCTGTGTGCGGCGGAGCGACAGAGATCAGGAAGATAAGCAATGCAAAGGCACTTTACTGTACGAATCCTGACTGTCAGGCAAAACATGTGAAGGCATTTTCGCTCTTTGTGAGCAGAGATGCTCTGAATATGGAAGGCCTGTCTGAGGCGACATTAGAAAAATTTATTGCAAAGGGATTTATTCATAATTATACAGATCTGTTCCATCTGGATCGATATGCAAAGGAAATTCAGGAAATGGATGGATTCGGAGAAAAATCATATCAAAACCTGATCGCAAGTGTTGAAAAAGCAAGGGAAACGACACTGCCAAAGCTTATCTATTCACTTGGCATTCCCGGGATAGGTCTTGCGAATGCAAAGGTCATCTGCAAACATTTTGATCATGATATAGAGAAAATGATACATGCAGATATGGAAGAATTAAATGAGATCGACGGAATCGGAGAGGTACTTGCGAGAGCATTTACGGAATATTTTGCTTCGGAAAGAAATACAGATCTTGTCCACAGACTTTTAGATGAACTTGAAATTGCCATGGAAGCAACGAATCAGGAGGATCAGATCTTTGCCGGAAAGAATTTTGTCATCACAGGAAGCGTCAATCATTTCGCAAATCGAAATGAAGTGAAGGCACTGATCGAATCAAAAGGAGGTAAAGTTACTGGTTCGGTAACTTCAAAGACGGATTATCTGATCAATAATGATGTGACAAGTTCGTCTTCCAAGAATAAGAAAGCAAAAGATCTGGGAATTCCGATTATTTCTGAAGATGATTTCATAAAAATGTTGTAACAGTATTTGATCATCATGTATAATAAAAGCTAATTTTTTACTTAAGGATACAAGATCGAAAAAGCGGTCTGTAAATAAAATAGGAGAGAGAATCATGTCAGAAAAAGATCATTTGAAAGAGAATGAATTGGATTTTAGAGAAGTAACAGAAGATGGCAAGGAAGAAAAGGAAGAAAAAGAAGCTGTCACGGGAGAGGTAGTCGACAAATCAGACGATGAATACGAAAAGATCTGTACGATCTGTCACAGACCTGAAAGTATAGCAGGTAAAATGATAGATCTTCCGGGGAACATGAGTGTGTGTCAGGACTGTCTGCAGAGAAGTTTTGATGTCATGTCAAACGGGCAGTTCGATTACAGCAGCATGATGAATTTCCCGGGAATGCAGATGTTTAATATGGAAGATATGAATCAGGCGATCCCAAAGAAGCAGAAACTGAAGAAGAAAAAGAAAGGTGAGGAAAGACAGCCGATCCTGAATATTAAGGATATTCCGGCGCCACATAAGATCAAGGCAAAGCTGGATGACTTCGTCATCGGTCAGGAGCATGCGAAGAAGGCTATTTCCGTTGCAGTCTATAACCATTACAAACGTGTGGCAACCGATACAATGGATGATATCGAGATCGAAAAGTCCAATATGCTTATGATCGGGCCAACCGGCTGCGGAAAAACATATCTTGTTAAGACACTTGCGAAACTTCTGGATGTGCCGCTTGCGATCACAGATGCCACATCTCTCACGGAAGCAGGATATATCGGTGATGACATTGAAAGTGTTGTATCAAAGCTTCTGGCTGCAGCAGATAATGATGTAGAAAAGGCTGAGCAGGGAATCATCTTTATTGATGAGATCGATAAGATCGCAAAGAAAAAGAATACGAACCAGAGAGATGTCAGCGGTGAATCCGTGCAGCAGGGAATGTTAAAACTCCTCGAAGGAAGCGAAGTAGAAGTACCTGTCGGTGCGAACAGCAAGAATGCAATGGTGCCGCTTACAACAGTAAATACAAGAAATATTCTCTTTATATGCGGAGGAGCATTCCCGGATCTTGAAAATATTATCAAAGAGCGACTGACAAAACAGGCAAGTATTGGATTTAACGCGGATCTGAAAGATAAATATGATCATGACAAGAAGATTCTTGAGAAGGTGACGATCGATGATCTGAGAAACTTTGGTATGATCCCGGAATTTCTTGGAAGACTCCCGATTGTATTTACACTGGAGGGACTCGATGAAGAGATGCTTGTGAAGATCTTGAAAGAGCCAAAGAATGCGATCCTGAAGCAGTATCAGAAGCTTCTTGCGCTCGATGAAGTGAAGCTTGACTTTGATGATGATGCCCTCCTCGCGATCGCGAAGAAAGCGATCAGAAAAAATATCGGAGCGCGTGCACTCCGTGCGATCATCGAGGAATTTATGCTTGATATCATGTATGAGATTCCAAAGGATGACAACATCGGTCAGGTCGTGATCACAAAGGCCTATATCGAGGGAACCGGTGGCCCGCGCATCACACTTCGCGGTCAGGATCCGATCCTTCTTGAGAACTCAAATGGGTAAAATACTAATTTAGCACATAAAACGGAATAGGATGATTCAGATACCTCATATACTGGAAAAAAGTATATGAGGTATTTTTATGAGCAGTGTGGAACTATGCAGAGAAAAAATTCTTTCAGAGAACTATAGAGATTTTATTATACCGCTGGAAGGGGGGAGGACAACTTTCCCTGACACGGATGAAGAATTATGTGTACAGAATGCGTCCGCAGGATTTGATATCGTTTACCTGAGAGAAGAACTGGCGGAGCCGATGAATTTTGAACGGTTTTCGTATAATACGATACCGCAGTGCTATACACTTCTTGATATGGATTCGATGAATCAATCGGGGATCAGCCAGGTTCAGTATTATCCGACGCTTGAACTGCTGGGGAATGGAATCCTGATCGGCTTCATCGATACCGGGATTGACTATACAAATGATGTGTTTCGCAATCTGGATGGAACAACAAGGATCCTTGGGATCTGGGATCAGACAATCCAGAGCGGGGATCCGCCTGAGGGATTTTACTATGGATCATTGTACGGTGAAGAAGAAATCAATGAAGCTCTGAGATCAGAGAATCCGTTTGACCTTGTTCCGAGCATAGATACAGGCAGCCACGGAACATTTACTGCCAGCCTTGCGTGTGGGAGCGGAAATGCTGAGAATCGATTCCTTGGAGCGGCACCGGAAGCGTCGATCGCGGTTGTGAAGTTAAAGGGGGCAAAACAGTATTTGAGAGAATTTTATGGAATTCCGGAGTCTTCTGTCTGCTATCAGGAGAACGATATCATGCTGGGACTCCTGTTTCTGAAAGAACTGGCAGATGAGTATGGACTTCCGCTCGTTGTGTGTCTTGCACTTGGGACAAATTTCGGAGGGCACAGCGCTATGAGTCCACTGGCAGTTTCTCTGCAGCTGTATGCGAAAACACTGAACCGGATCATGGTTGTGGGAACAGGGAATGAGGCAAATCAGAGACATCATTTTCTCGGAGAACTGTCAGAACAGGGAGATGAAATAACGGCTGAGATTCAGGTCAGCTCCGGAACAGAAGCTTTTTCAGCAGAGTTGTGGACAGAATTTCCGAATGCAGTGGCAGTCACGATCACATCACCTTCAGGGGAAATCCTTCCGATATCATCGATCCGCCAGGGAACAGTTATTACATATCAGTTTTTGTTTGAGGGGACAGAACTGTATCTTGATAACAGAATTCTGGTGGAGCAAAATAGTGCGCAGCTGATCTTTATGCGGTTTCGAAACCCCGCTCCCGGAATATGGAAGGTTCTCGTGAAGTCGGTGCGGCACTATGGAGGCGTCTTTCATATATGGCTTCCGATGAAAGAATTTCTGCCTGAAGATGTGGTTTTTCTGGAATCAAACCCTGATACAACACTTACATGTCCGTCATCGGTTGATGCAGTGTTATCTGTCTCATGGTACAATGGCGAACAGAATAGTATTGATATAAATTCCGGAAGGGGCTATACTAGAGTTGGAACAATCAAGCCGGATCTGTCCGCACCGGGAGTTGGAGTGACAGGCGCACTGCCCGGTAATCGGTTCGCCCAGAGATCCGGCTCAAGTATCGCAACTGCGATCACGGCAGGAGCGTCGGCACTTTTACTGGAGTGGCTTTTGAAACAGGGTACAAGGGTTGGATTTGATACATCTCAGGTAAAAGGACTGTTGATTCTTGGAGCGACCGGTCGCCCGGGCACTCAGTATCCGAACCGGGAATGGGGATACGGAACATTGAATCTGTATGAGACATTACAGGCGATCCGGGAACTGTAGGAAGAAAAGAATTCGGAGTTTTTGGCTTGTTTTGCTGCAGTGTATCCGGAAAACGTCCGGTGGCATGTCCCGCGGGGGATGACAGAGTGCAGGCTCTATAATAGAAAGGAGAAAAAGTATGTCAGATTTTACAGAAAAATGGGGACAGAAAATCGGTGAGTTTGTAAATGATATCGGAAAGAAGACGGAGGATACGATCGAAGTTCAAAAAATCAAAGCAGAGATCCGCTCTCTGAATCGCGGGAATAACAGAGATTATATAGATATCGGAAAAACGATCATGGAAAAATATCAGAATGGAGAAGTGATCGATGGTGATATGGGTGTTCTCTGTGAGGCAATCGCGGCAAGAAATGAACTGATCAAAGAGCATGAAGAGGAAATTGAAAAGATAAAAAGCGAATCGTAAAAAAGAGTTGCGATTTATTTCCGCAAATGATAAAATAGGATACGTTCCGCGAGGGAGTAGTCGGCATATGATATAATATGTAGTGTTATCGACATAATGGTGGTAAAACACCCGGTAGTACTGTAAATGATGAGACTCATGGATAGCTTAGGCTATCCGTGAGTCTTTTTGAATTACAAAGGAGAGACCAGATGAGTTTTATTGAATTATTTGTGTTGGCGGTAGGGCTTTCCATGGATGCCTTTGCAGTATCTGTATGTAAAGGATTGTCATTAGGAAAAATCAGGGGGAAACATATGTGTCTTGCAGGTGCATGGTTTGGCGGATTTCAGGCACTGATGCCGCTGATCGGATATTTTCTCGGAAGCTTTTTCGCAGACATGGTAGCGAAGTATGCACACTGGGTAGCATTTCTTTTGCTTGCATACATTGGGGCAAGCATGCTCAAAGAATCCAGAGAAAAGGATGAGGAGTGCGTTGACCCTGTCATGGACGCGAAGACAATGTTTCTTCTGGCAGTTGCGACGAGTATCGACGCACTGGCAGTGGGAGTGACATTTGCGTTTTTGAAAGTTGCAATTGTACCGGCGGTTTCGTTTATCGGTATAGTGACATTCATCTGCTCGGCAGCAGGTGTCAAGATCGGAAGCCTGTTTGGTGTGAAATATAAATCCAAAGCAGAATTATGCGGTGGAGTGATCCTGATTTTGATCGGGTTGAAAATATTTTTTAGCTAAGTTTAGACCGCGGTCTAAAAAATACTTGCATATCGTATCTGAGGGGTGTATACTCAATTACAGATGAAACTTATTGAAAAATGATTATATTTAATCAAAATCAGGAGGCAAAAAATGAAATACGGATTTATTGGCGTAGGTAACATGGCATCTGCAATTATAGGTGGAGTAATTGGCAAAGGACTTGCAACACCGGATGAGATCATCGGAGCAGACCTTTTCGCACCGGGTAGAGAGCGTGTGAAAGCCCAGTATGGTATTCATGTAACAGCAGATAATAAAGAGGTTTTTGAGAATGCAGAAATTATTGTTCTTTCTGTAAAACCACAGTTTTACGGAGATGTCATCTCAGGGATCAAAGATGTAGTAAAAGAGAATCAGATTGTGATCACAATTGCACCGGGTAAGACACTTGCATGGCTTTCCGAGCAGTTCGGCAAAGATGTAAAGATCGTTCGTACAATGCCAAATACACCTGCTATGGTAGGCGAAGGAATGACAGCAGCATGTCCGAATGAATTTGTAACAGAAGAAGATATGGCAGAAGTGAAGAAATTCCTTGAAAGCTTCAGCCGTGTTGAAGTTGTACCGGAGCGTCTGATGGACACAGTTACAGCAGTAAGCGGAAGTTCACCGGCATATGTATTCATGTTCATCGAGTCCATGGCAGATGCAGCAGTAAGCTGTGGAATGCCAAGACCACAGGCTTACAAATTCGCAGCACAGGCAGTTCTCGGAAGTGCCAAGATGGTACTTGAGACAGGAAAACATCCGGGAGAGCTGAAAGACATGGTATGTTCACCTGCAGGAACAACGATCGGTGCTGTTCGTGTTCTGGAAGAGAGAGGATTCCGCAGTGCGGTATTTGAAGCTGTAAAAGAATGTGAAGAAATCTCAAGAAGTTTATAATCTTAACATTGAAT
>JAUNDE010000001.1 GCA_030526265.1 Eubacteriales bacterium
ATAAACCGGAGCTGCAAGTTGAGTTAACGGATGTTCATCGATATGAAATCAAAGAATATTTGCCATGGAACATAAGCCATCGCGAGAGGCATATCAGAAAGTTCTTTAATCGTCTCCCGGACAGAACACTCCTTGCATTTGTGATGATGTTCTTTTTCGCATCGACAGCTATCTTCCGAGTACCTGTGTTCTTTTTCGCAGAAGCTGTCATCTGAACGTCTGCAATCATCGTGCCCGTTGCCATCTCTCTGACATGAGTGTGTACCGTAATTATTTACATTTCGATAATATGCATTTCGGTTGTTATTACAGTTCCCGATATTACCGGTGTTTCTGCGAGAGCAATCCTGCATGTTGCCATAATAATTTGGCATCTTGGTATCTCCTTCCAATAATGTTTACAGTACTATTCTATGGTTATTGCTCATAAAATGTGAATAATAGGACACAACGCAAAAAGGGACCGCCAGAGCGGTCCTGTCTGCATCAATTATCAAAAAAAGTCAGTTTTCCGGACTTTCCAATAAATCTTCAATCGTACATCCAAGAACTCTTGAAAGCTTATAAACAGTCCCTGCCTGTGCTTTATCAATGTCGTTTACTTTCTGCTCATACATTTGAATAGACCTGATCTTAACTCCGGATAACTTCGCCAGTTCGGTTTGCGAGATACCGCGATTTTCGCGGATTGTTTTTAATCGGGTTTCCCGTTCTACAGCATGATATTTGTTCATATCCTCAATGAAATGTCCAATATCCATTTCATGATATACGCCGTACATTGAGACGATTTCCGAAAGAGAAATCTTCGAAAAAAATTCTCTCTGGAAATTTCCGGTTTGGATAAGCATACGTAATCACTTTTTTTGCTAATTCTATACCGGACATTCCTGCAATAATAGCAGGATTTCCTCGTTCAAATTTATCAGCATATCCTGATTGAACGAATAGCCTTGAAAACAAATTTGTTTCAAACTTGCAGGCATTGATTCCGTAATCAAAAAACTCTGCCAGGTTTTGTTTTGCATCACTCAGATATAATTCACTGTATGCGTGAATCATCATTTTTCATCTCCTCTCTGAGAATATCCAAAACGAAAATATCATCTTTATAAGATCGGCTGTTACGGATTTCCATTCTATATGCCTTTCTGGCATTGGAATCTCTGGTAATAAATTTCGGATAATAAATGGTTTTATCTGCGATCTTAGCATCTTCAAATCTCAAATTTTCAAAAGCTTTTTCTGAAATCAATACGGTCTGTTCGCCCAACTTCCCAAGCCTGAGTGCATGATTCAAGCCGCGAAGTGATAATCCGGCTTTTCAATAACATGATCCGAACCATGTAATAATTCAATTTTGCTCATTCGATCTCCTACTAACTATCATTGTGATGATACATTTTAATTGTATCATTCCAATGATAGTTAGCCAACGCCATATCCATTATAACCCATTGCTGTATAATAAAATGGGTTATTGACATTCGTCCATAAAACAGGGACAGCTGTGGCTCTCGCAAGTCCACACCTGTCCCTGTAAAATATCTTATTATGTTATTGCATATTAGATCAATGGATATTTCTCTGTGAGTTCTGCCACGATCTCTTTTGCAGCCGGGATATTATCTACGCTCTCAATTACAAGCGCAATCGCCTCAGCGATCTTTTCCATATCCTCTTCTACCATTCCTCTTGATGTAACCGCAGGTGTTCCGAGACGTACACCACTTGTTACGAACGGAGATCTTGGCTCATTTGGAACTGTGTTCTTATTACATGTAATATTCGCATCATCCAGACGCTTCTCAAGCTCTTTTCCTGTGATCTCTGTTCCGCGAAGGTCTACGAGCATCAAGTGGTTGTCTGTTCCGCCTGAGACGATATTGACACCTCTCTTGATGAGTGCAGCACAGAGTGCCTGCGCATTCTTGATGATCTGTGCCTGATATTCTTTAAATTCCGGCTGGAGTGCTTCCTTAAAGGAAACAGCCTTTGCCGCGATCACATGCTCTAATGGACCGCCCTGAATACCAGGGAATACCGCTTTATTGAAGTTGAACTTCTTAGCAGCTTCTTCATTAGCGAGAATCAGACCGCCTCTTGGACCGCGAAGTGTCTTGTGGGTTGTCGTTGTCACTACATCAGCATATGGGATCGGACTTGGATGAAGGCCTGCAGCGACAAGTCCTGCAATATGAGCCATATCCACCATAAGGTATGCGCCAACTTCATCTGCGATCTCTCTGAATTTCTTGAAATCGATCGTTCTTGCATATGCACTTGCACCTGCGATGATCATCTTTGGTTTCTCTGCGATGGCTGCTTCGCGTACTTTATCGTAATCGATAAATCCGTCATCATTTACACCGTAAGAAACAATCGTAAAGTATTTCCCGGAAATATTAACCGGAGAACCGTGACTTAAATGTCCGCCGTGGTCGAGATTCATGCTGAGTACTTTATCTCCTGGTTCAAGCATTGCATAAAATACTGCAAGGTTTGCCTGTGCTCCTGAATGTGGCTGAACATTGGCATAATCACAGCCGAACAGCTCTTTGGCTCTCTCTATTGCAAGATTCTCTACTACATCCACACACTGGCATCCACCGTAATAACGTTTTGCCGGGTAACCTTCTGCATACTTATTAGTCAAAGGGCTTCCCATTGCAGCCATAACAGCTTTGCTTACCCAGTTCTCAGAAGCGATCAATTCAATATGAGAATTCTGTCTTGTCATCTCACTCTGAATCGCTTCGGCAATTTCAACATCAACATTTTTAATCTCGTCAAACGAATACATTGTTGTGCGTCCTCCTTGTACATTCAATCTGTCAAATCGTTTAGATATATAGAAGGAATTGTTAGAAATTAACAATTCCTTCTACGTAAATTATATATGATATTCCGCTTAATTACAACATTCGTTTTCTAATGGTTCCGTTCACATTTTCTTATGACTCTGTACACATTTTCTTATGATTCTTTTCCCAGTGTCACTTTGACGTTCTGCTCCGTGTATTCCCCGGTATTGTCCGGAACCTGTACCGTGATCTCCACTTCTTCTCCGGCACGGTAATACTGCAGTTGTTCCTGCAGAGAGGACATACTGTCGATCGTCGTTCCGTCAAATTTTGTTATGATGCTTCCTTTAGAAAGTCCTGCCTTATCCGCACCACCTTTTTTGATTACTTCAGAAATGTATACACCAACCGGCATATTATACATCTCGGCGCTGTCTGATGTTACATCCACACCTTTGATTCCGATATATCCTCTGTCTTTTTCATCCACTTTTGTTCTTGTTTCGCGGTTCATAAGTGCAGTGATCACCTCACTTGCATCTGAGATCGGAATCGCATATCCCATACCTTCTACTGCATTTGCATTTACTTTAACAGTATTAATTCCAATGAGCTCACCATTAGCATTCAGAAGCGCTCCGCCACTATTACCGGGATTGATCGCTGCATCTGTCTGGATAAGCTTACTGTCAAATCCTTCCATCTCCAGATCTCTGTTAAGTGCAGACACAATACCGGATGTTACAGATTGTCCGTAGCCCAGTGCATTTCCAATGGCGATCACCGGTTCACCAACCTGAAGCTTCGAAGAATCTCCGAGGGTAATAATCTTGATCTTATCTGCTGTCTCTTCCGGGATTTCACTCAATGGAACTGCTACGATCGCCAGATCTTTTGATGCATCTGTTCCTTTGATATTTGCCTCAACAGACTCTTCATCCACAAAGGATACAGTCAGTGTATTGGCACCTTCAACCACATGATTATTCGTTGCGATCAGAAGTTCTGTATCATTCTGACCGACAATAATACCAGAACCACAGGACTGGCTCTCCTGCTGCTGTACGCCGCCGAAGAAGCTCATGACTTCCTGCACGCTCATATTTGTGATCGATACAACAGATGGCATTGATGCATCAACGATCTCAGAAATATCGGATGTTACTGTGCTGGACGACTTGTTCAGGGTAACTCCTGACGATTCGGAGACAGACTGCTGATTACCGATCGAAACCTGCTTACTGTTTGTACCAAGTAATTTCCCCACCAGGAAATTCGTTCCGGCGAAGCCTGCTCCGGCCAGAATTCCTGCCGCAAGTGCGATTCCAAAGATTTTCACAAATTTAGGCAGTTTCTTTCTCGGCTTTTTTCGTGGCCGCTCATCAAAAATGCTTTCTTCTTCATGAGTATCAGACTCATCACGATCTGGTTCATAATAATTGTATTGATTATCCATATAGAAAATCTCCTTTCATTAATAGGTCGATCTATTTGTTTTATTCTATACTGGTAGTCTATTAGAAATATGTGTTAAAACTGTGAAGAAATCGTCAAAAAAGTCTAAACTCATTGTTATCGGAGATACTCTTTATTGCAAAATAAAATAAGGAGGATACTTATCGTATCCTCCCTGCAGTGATTAATCCAGATCAATAAGATCCATCTTGAATGTGTCACTTGGATCTGAGTGACCAATCTGTTTTGGACGTGGTTCAGAAACATCTACCATAGATTTTCTTTCATATTTTTTCTGAACACGGGCATTTAGCATGGCATCAAGATCATCGATATCGCTCTCATCTTCGAAATCAGCTGCATTATATTCGCTGAATGCTTCTTCATAATCATCCTCTGACTCTTCATAGTCATCGTATTCAGCCTCATCATAGTCATCGTACTTTCTTTTCTTCTTTCTTTCTAGCCTTCTTCTCAGCTCTCGTCTCTTTCACAGGCTCTTCTTCCTCTTCTTCATCGAGGTCGATGCCATACTCGTCGTAGAGATCATCAAGCTCGAGATTGCGGTGACGAAGCTTGACAGCAATGATAATCAGGATGATCAGCAATAACAGAATAACAGCAACCACAACGATGATGAGCAGATCTGCCAATCCGCCAAGCTTTCCAAGCAGTTTGTTTGCCAGCTTGCCGCTCACCTCATCTTTGTCCTCAGTCTTCGAATTATTCTGGAATCTCTGGTAACTGCCATCTACTGTATCATACATGTATAAGCATTCATTTCCATCACTGTTCAATCCGTATACAAGGTAGTAATCAGGCTGTGATGTACTCTGCCATGCAGGAAATGTCTTCCCGGATTCTGACATTGTAATCGTAGTCTCAACATAATCATCCGGTACCTTCACACCGCTCACATCATTGCTGAAGATCAGGTAACGACCTGACGCAACCTCTGCCTGATCGAACTGGCTAAATGTTGCATTATCTGCATTGAAAAGGAAGAAATCAGCATCTCCCTCTGCCGGCTGCAGGTATGCAAGCATTGTCTCGCTTGTTGTCTGTTTTACAACCGTGTGAACTCCGCCATCTAATTGAAGCTCACTTCTTTCAAATCCTTCCGGAATCACCAGATCGGTAAAATCTTCTACAAGTGTATAGGAAACTCCGTCAACATCTACCTTCAATGTTCCTGCAGCAGGTTCCTCCGATTTGATCAGGGACGGATCTCCAGGACCTATTTCAACTGTAGACTTTCCATTTACGATATCGATCGGATCTCCATCTGTATCCACACCATCGGATGATGTTACGGAAATAACTGTCGTACCTTCTTCCAGTGCCTGGAACTTCATCGTAACAGTCACAACATCCGTGCCGTCTCCACCTGTGATCGACAATGTTCCGTCATTTTCTGTAACCTGAGAACCACTGATGAATCTCAGCTTTGACTTATCATAGGAAAGTGTCGCATCCATGCTTTGCACCGGATATGTCGCGGTAAATTTTGCAGTTACCTCTACCTCTGCACCTACTGTAGTCTCAGGATCAGAAAAACGAAGTTCTGCAGATGCAGCATGCGATATCATTGAAAGATTCATACACAACATGCATGTGATCAATAATAACCCAATCAGTTTTTTCATCTTTTTCATGTTATTTTCTCCCCTTGTGTTTCATTAGTATACTGAATTATCGTCATAATAATCTTCGGACTCCCCGACACCCGAATTATCGTCATAGGAATAGTCATAATTATTATATTCATCATCATAACTGTTATCGTCATAGCCCGAATCATACGAATTACTGTCATCATAATAATAAACATCGTCTGATTCAACACTCTCTGTCTGTGTATCCGTTGCTTTATAGCTGATATTTCCACTGATCGTACTTACTTTCGAAGATGGTGTATATCCATCGTCGCCAAATAAGAACTGATGTAACTTGATAACATTACTTTCCAATGTGCTCGGAATAACCACGCTTCCAACTCCACTTATTGTTGCAAATGTAGTATCAGATGGGAATCCAGCAGTTTCCAGTAATTGATAATCAAAAGCATCTTTTGCATATTCAACGATTTCACCAATTGTAAAGTTCGTTGCAACCAGCGGGAATACTTTATCAATGATCTTATTAAGCTGAGACAATTTCACATTCTGCAGTTTCTCAATTACTTTTGTCAATACTTCTCTCTGACGTTCTGTACGTCTGAAATCATCTCCCGTAGTATAACGGATACGGCAGTATGCTGTTGCCTGTACTCCATTCAGCACCTGAGGCCCTGCCTCAAACACACCCATCGAATCAATTCCTGTCGATTTAATGATCTCCGTTGCATATCCTGTAATGAGATTAATCTCTTCCGGCTGAACATCGATCTCAACTCCTCCTACCGCATCAATCATATGAATCAACGCTTCCCAGTTCACGGTCACATAATGATCGATATCCATATCAAAGTTCTTATTCAGCATTGCAACAGCGGCTTCCGGTCCGCCAAATGCGTATGCCGAATTCGCTTTATTATATGTGCCGTCACTCTGTTCGAGCAAAGTATCTCGATAGATAGAAGCAATTTTGACTTCCAGTGTTTCCCGGTTCAGGCTCGCGATCATGATCGTATCACTCAGTGCACCTTCTCCCATTGTTCCATCACGGGAATCCACTCCGAACAGTGCGACATTAAAATATCCTGTTCCGCGTTCTCTTTGTTCTTTTGCTTCTTCTGAAATATTCAAATTATCAGCGTCGATCTCAATCTTTTCGATCTTGGACAGTTTACTTGCTAAAATAACACCGCCTGTCAAGGCAACCAAAGCAAAGACTCCGGCCAAAATGGATGCAATCTTCTTCCCAATTGACCAGGATGCAAAACCACGTTTTCTTCTGCGTCCTCGCCTGTAACGTTTCTGATTTCTCGCCATTCTAAAAATCCTTTCTCTGATTCGTATCTAAAACATATCACTTTATAATACCTTATTTCTCTACATTCTGCAAATAAATTTCTTATTTTTTTGTAGTTATTTCCAATATTCTCTATTCATAGTGCAGATATGGATCAGCCAGTTCGGAAGACTTTTATAATGATAGCCTAATTTATAGCCCAGATATTTGCATCCGCTCTGGTAAACAAGCCTGACGATCAGCCATGGCTTCTTTATTTTCAGCAAATACGCCGCAGTCTGCTTCACAAGACGTATTCCTTCACTTTCTGATTTGATACCGTCAAAGACTTCCGGGTGTTCTGCCTGAGATACTGCAAGATCAAAATTTCTGTGAAACTGCTGTCTTCCACTGTAATTGTGAGAATGTATTACCCTGGCATCAGCTTCATATCTGATCTTATATCCGCTCAAAACCATTTTCCCGGCAAGAATCATGTCCTCATTAAATATGGTATGCCTTTCAAACCCACCCATTTTTTCATAAACATCTCTTCGGTAGGCAGCACAGACATTCGAGCAGAAAAATGTTTTAATGCCCATTTTCTGAATATCTTCCTGACTCTTTACAACAGAGCTCTCTGGATAATTAAACTTTCTCGTATATTTCTCGATGATCGAACAGTCTTCTTTCGGAAGCTGTCTTGCATATACCGCTCCTGTCAGATCTTCTGAAAATCCACTCACAAGCTTTGAAATCAGCTGTGAATTCGCCGGCATCGCATCCTGCGTCATAAATACTACAATCTCTGCATCAGACCGTCTCATCATCATGTCTCTTGTTCCGCCGTGATCAAATTCACTTTTCGAAATATGAACCACCTTTATCTCATTTTCCTCACAAAACTCTTTTGGAAATACACCTGTTTCGGTATTTACAACATAAATTGCGCGAACCGGATAATCCTGCTTCTTCAAACGGGATATCAATTCCTGAAATTCATCTCCCGGGCGATATGTAGGAATTACTATATCAACAATTTTACTACTCATTTTTTTCTCTCTTTCGACATCCAACAAATAGATACATAATAAAAGTCATTGCAAACCAGAACCACGTCGTTGCATTGCTGAACCACGTTGTGAAGAAAGATAATCCAAGGTAGATCGCAACCTGTCCATAAAGGAGATATATGATCGGGTTCTGATCTTTCTTCACTCTCTGGTTCACCGCACTTGCAAATGTTCCGATCAGACAAGCGAACGCAAACACTCCCGGCACACCAAAATCGTAATACGAATCATAAAACATCGTAAGTGTCGTAAGTTCTGTCTTCGTAATAAAATTTGGGTACGCAACCAATGAAGGAAATACAAACTTAAGTCCTGTCAGCGCAAATACCGGGAACAGCATTCGAAGTCCCCATGTATGAGATGTAAGCTGCTCTACCATACAGTTGAAATTCTCAAAGTTATTTGCAACATAAATATATGGCTGCGTTATAAAGATCGGAATGCTGCTGTTTTTCATCTCGAAAATGCCATTCAAATACTCCACATCATGATTCCTTGCTACTGTCAGCACGACATAAGCCGGAATCATCACACACATTAATCCGATCAAAGTGCGAAGCTTAATTTTCTTATTCACAATGATATATGTAACAACGGCAAACCCTACAGCAAATAAAAGCTGGAATCTGGAAACGCAAAGAATTGGAATAAGCACTGCTTCAACATTGCAAACTCCAAGAATGAGCATTTTCACAACTTTTTTTTCTTTCGTCAGCTTAAGATACAATACAGAAATTGCAGGAATCAAGATACAGCTGACTGTGAAATAATGTACTCCCGAAATATGAAAATACGAATACGCATGAGGAAGATCAGAAAAAAACGGAATAAATCCGACAACGACTGCCTCTAACGTAAAACATGCTGCAGAGGCAACTGCCAGACCAACGATACAGATCAATAGCCGCCTTGCCGTGGTCTCATCTTTTTTGAAAGGAATCTGTCCCTCTTCAGGGACATACTTCTTCTTTTCAAACAAATCATATCCAATTGAAAATCCCATATAAATCAGCCAGAAACAAAACCATGTAACATTTGACCAATCCTTTTGAAGATGACTTAACTGAAAGCAGGCAACTCCCTGTCCGCCTACCCAGGAAAGAGTAAAAAAGCCTTTCATATTCACCAGATTCTGTTCCTTCCAAAACAGTATCAGGTAAATCAACACCGCTTCTATCAGCAAGATCACACCGCTCAGGATATGAAGTCCACTTCTCGAAAGCAGCATAGACAACACATAAGCAGCACAATATGACAGATATTGAATTCTCAATGTATTATTATTCTTCATTACCTTTTTCTCCAGCCATTCTATCCTCAAATGTCATTTCAACAGACACCGCATCTTCTGACACCCCACTCAGATATGCAATATCATTTGAAATGAATTTAATTTTCTCCGAAGGCTCATATGATTCTCCAAACAGAAATTGATGCAGCTGAACCACATTGTTCGTAAGATCGATCGGTATTACATAAGATCCCGAATGATCTCTGACATTCTCACTGACAGTAACTTCAAATGGAAATCCTGAAGATTCAACAATATTATAATTCAATGCATTCGCTGCAAATCCAAGCAGTTCTCTTGATGAAAAGCTTGTAGAAATCTGCGGAAATACCTGATCGATAATCTGATTCAATGTACTGAGATCAGCCTTTTTTGCTTTCTCCGCAACGAGGTTCAACACAAATCTCTGTCTCTCTGCCCGCTTAAAATCATCGCCTTCTGTATATCGAATTCTGGCATATCCTACCGCATGCACACCATCCAGGTGATGCATTCCGGCCACCTCATCAATCTGGACCATTTCTTTTCCGGTGACCTGAGCCGTTTCAAACGCATAACCGTTACAGTAAAATGCTTCCTCTGCTGTAAGTTCAATATCCAGGCCGCCCAGGAGATCAATCACATCAACAAGCGCATTAAAATTTACGCTCACATAATTCTGGATATCCAGATCAAAATTACGATTCAGCATACTGATCGCCGCTTCCGGCCCGCCTGTATTATATGCTGAGTTCGCTTTCTCATATCCACCGTCTTCCTGCTGCAGCAAAATGTCACGATAGACCGAGAGAAGCTTCACATCATTGGTCTCATTATTTATGCTCGCAATCATAATACAATCGCTCTGCACACCGCCGTCTATTTCTCCTTCTCTGGAATCCAGGCCAAATAATGCAATATTCGTATACGGACCAGAATCACGATATACTTCTATCTTATCCCTGTCCAACGGATTAAAGTCCAGCTTGTCAAGCTTAATCATACCATATCCGACCACACCAAGAATGCATAAGATCAGTACTTCTGTTCCCAAAATGATTGCCTTTTTCCTGCGTCGTTTTCTTCTCGCCTGTTTCTGTCCGGCAATTCGCTCCTGTCTGATCGAACGTCTTTGTTTACTCATCAAAACGCCTTCCCGAAATAATATTAATACGCATTTTTATTAATAAATCCTTTTACAAATGTCAAAATAAGAATTTTAATATCCAGACCAATTGTCCAGTTCTCGATATAATATAAGTCACACTCAATCCTTCCGCGAATCGATGTATCTCCGCGGAAACCATTCACCTGTGCCCATCCGGTAAGTCCCGGCCGCACCTGATGTTTCACCATATATCTTGGTATCTCTTCCTTGAACTTGTCCACGAACTGAGGTCTTTCCGGTCTTGGTCCGATCAGACTCATGTCACCCTTCAGGACATTGATAAACTGTGGCATCTCATCAATACTTGTTTTACGGATAAACTTTCCGATCGGTGTCACACGCGAATCGTTCTTTGTCGTCCACTGCTTCTTCTCAGACGCCTCATCCTGAACGACCATAGATCTGAATTTATACATATAGAATGGTTTGTTCTGCTTTCCGATCCTCTCCTGATTAAAGATCAGCGGTCCCGGTGATGTCACTTTAATGATAATTGCAACTGTCAACATAACAGGTGAAAACAGAACCAGTGCAAATAACGCTCCGAAGATATCGATACTTCTCTTGATCAGAGCATTCAATCCATTGCTCAGCGGAACTCTTCGAATATTTACAACAGGAAGCCCCATCAAATCTTCTGTATACGGTTTTGTCGGAATGATATTATTGTAATCAGGAATAAACTTCGTGTGTACACCTGACTTTTCACACATTGCAACAATCTTCTCCAACTGATAATATTCAGAAAGACCAAGTGTAATAACGATCTCATCCAGATTATTCTCCGGAAGGATCAGCGAAAGATCCTCTGTAGTACCAATAACCTTAATACCTTTGTACTCTGTTCCCCGTTCAACATTATTCGCCAATATTCCCCGAATCGTATATCCCCATGATGGATTCAGGACAACACGGTCAATATACTGTTCTGCTGCACGGCTGTATCCGACCATCAGAACGGCCTTCTGGTTATATCCGTTGCTTCTCATTCTTCTTAAGATCAGACGAATCACATTCCGAAGAAAGATGGCAAAGAACATATTCAAGCAATAAAAGACAAACAACATCTGTCTGGAGAAGTTATTCTCTTTGATCAAATATAATACGAGAATAAATCCCATGAGACCGATCGTATTTGCCTGAAGGATATGCCATGCCTCTAATCTTCTTCCCTGAACACGTTTCGCTGTGTACAGCTGGAAAATATAGTACAGAATCAGATATCCCGGCACAGCATACAGAAGCGCACGCATATAAACATCCAGTGGCAGATACCAGATCGCCACAGGGAATAATCCACTTCTAAACTTGATATACCATGCCAGAGCATAAGACACAATAATCGTAAGCGCATCTAAAACCACATGAAATTTATTAAATAAACTCTGATTGTCTCTAATCATATTTGTCCCATTCTTTCTTATGTATATTCTATAATCCTAGTCTATAATACAACAAAATCCCCCCATCCACAACCCTCCCACCCGTACTTTTCCTTAACATTTAATTAACATTTACGCAACAATTGCACACAACTATTTGTGTCTTCACATTTATCTATAGCATATATTGAGAAATTTTGCTATAATGCACTTGTACTCAGGAGGACGAATCATGAAACAGAAAGTAACAATTGTCATACCAAATTACAACGGAAAACACTTTATGGAACCATGTCTTGCTTCACTGGAGAAACAGTCAACAAAAGACTTTCGAATTCTTATCGTTGACAATGCATCTTCAGATGGAAGCATTGAATATATGAAAGAAAACTATCCTGAAATTGACGTAATTGCACTCGATAAAAACTATGGATTCAGCAAGGCTGTCAATGTAGGAATACAAAATTCAAAAACACCTTATGTCATTTTATTAAACAATGATACTACTGTCGATGAGCACTATGTGGAAGAAATGGTCCGTGCGATCGAACAGTCACCGCGCATCTTTTCCGTCAGCAGCAAGATGATCCAGATGTATCACCCGGATCTGATTGACAGTGCCGGTGATCTGTACACATTAGTGGGATGGGGAATCTGCCGCGGCGCCGGTCGTCCGGTCAGCAATTACACAGAAGCCGATGAGATCTTCACGGCATGTGCCGGTGCAGCTATCTATCGCAGATCTGTCTTCCGGAAAATCGGCTATTTCGACGAGAATCATTTCGCATATCTCGAGGATATCGACATCGGATACCGTGCAAAGATATACGGCTATAAGAACATGTACTGTCCGACTGCACTCGTGTATCACGTCGGCAGCGGAACAAGCGGATCCAAGTATAATGCATTCAAAGTAAAACTGTCTGCGAGAAATAATATTTATCTGAATTATAAAAACATGCCGCTCGCTCAGCTGATCATCAACGCTCCTGCTCTGGCAGCCGGATTTCTTGTCAAATATCTGTTTTTCATAAAAATCGGCTGGGGCAAAGAATACAAAGAAGGAATCCTGGAAGGCCTGAAAACTGCAAAAGACCAAAAAAAAGTGCCGTTTAAAGTAAGACATCTGATCAATTATTTATCGATCGAAGCAGAACTGTTCCTTCACACCTTCGCTTATGCAAAAGACTGGTTTTCAAGAAAATTATTTCATAAATAAGAAAAAGCCCGGGACTCCCGAGCTTTTTCTTATTGTATTAAAATTTGAACGTGTCTTTCAGTCCGACCCATTTCTGGTCTTTCTCACTTAAGTTAAGCGCTGTTCCGTCTTCTAATGTATATCCTTCCGCAGAAGCACTTCCCTGATACTCTCCGACAAGCTTCGGCCATGCGATGCCGATCTCCGGATCATTCCAGGCAAGACCGCCTTCATCTCCCGGATGATAGAAATCCGTACATTTGTAACAGAACTCTGCGATATCACTGAGCACGAGGAAACCGTGAGCAAATCCTTCCGGAATATAGAACTGTTTCTTATTTTCTTCTGTCAGCTCGATTCCATACCATTTTCCATAAGTCTCGCTGTCGCTGCGAAGATCCACAGCCACATCGAACACAGATCCTTTGATAACACGAACTAATTTCCCCTGTGGAAATTCTTTCTGGAAATGCAATCCACGAAGCACTCCCTTCGATGAACATGACTGGTTATCCTGCACAAATACCATATCAAGTCCGGCTTCTGCCATATCTCTCTGGCTGTACGTCTCCATGAAATATCCTCTGGAGTCACCGTGAACTGCAGGTGTGATCACACAGAGTCCCTGTATTCCTCCTGCATTCTTTTCAACTGTAATCTGTCCCATTTATAATTCCTCCAAGTTAAGTTCTGCCATATATCTTGCAACAGCATCCTGCCATGCAGGCAATGGCTCAAATCCATTTTCCACCAGCTTACTTCTGTCCAGACGACTGTTAAATGGTCTTGCAGCCTTTGAGATACCATACTCTGCAGTCGTTACAGGTTTCACTTCAATCTTATCCTCAGCATATCCTGTATATCCCATCTCTACTGCCTGACGGAAAATCTCCTTCGTAAAATCATACCAGCTGATGTATCCGCCTTCATTTGTCGCATGATAATATCCGTATTTATCCGTCTCGATCATATCAACCAGAAGTCTTGCAAGGTCAAATGTATATGTTGGTGTACCAATCTGGTCACAGACTACTGTAAGTTTATCGTGGTTCTTTCCAACCCTTAACATTGTTTTGATAAAGTTATTGCCATTCTTTCCAAATACCCATGCAATTCGTACGATAAAATATTTTTCCAGTGTTTCTGCTACTGCAAGCTCACCTTCTAATTTCGTAACACCGTAAACATTCAATGGTGCGTAATCCTTGCAATCCGGATCCCAAGGCGTCTCACCCTGTCCATCAAATACGTAGTCTGTACTGATATATACCATCTTACAGTCAAGTTCTTTGCACATCTTTGCAATGTTTGCTGTTCCGGTTCCATTAATTGCAGAAACAAGTGCCTTTTTGTCCTCATCTTCCGCAAGATCCACTGCTGTCCATGCCGCACAGTGAACCATCACATCCGGCTTAACATCTCTCATTACTTTCTCAACAGATGCAGCATCTGTAATATCCATCGGAACATACGGCATTGTTGTCACAGGTGTGCCATCCTGAATGCCACTATATACCTCTTTAATGTCTGAGCCAACACCTTCATATCCGCGTTTTGCCAGTTCATTCATAACATCATGCCCAAGCTGTCCGCCCACACCAGTTACTAATACTTTCATATCATTCTCCTATCTGTTTGCATACATTTTCTCGTAGTAATTCTGATATTCTCCGGAAATGATCGTCTCCCACCATTCCTTATTATCAAGATACCACTGAATCGTCTTCTTAATACCATCTTTGAACATTGTCTCCGGGAGCCATCCAAGTTCATTGTGAATCTTTGTAGGATCGATCGCGTAGCGCATATCATGTCCTTTACGGTCTGTTACGTATGTGATCAGGTCTTCTGATTTGCCAAGTTCTTTACAGATGATCTTTACGATATCGATATTTTTCATCTCATTGTGTCCACCGATATTGTAAACTTCTCCGACACGTCCTTTGTGAATAATAAGGTCGATTGCCTTGCAGTGGTCTTCTACATAGAGCCAGTCACGCACATTTTCACCCTTGCCATATACCGGGAGCGGTTTCTCAGCCAGTGCATTCGCGATCATAAGCGGAATCAGCTTCTCCGGGAAATGATATGGACCATAGTTATTTGAGCAACGGCTGATTGTGATCGGAAGGCCATATGTTCTGTGATATGCCTGAACAAGAAGATCCGCTGCTGCCTTTGATGAGCTGTAAGGGCTGCTTGTATGAATCGGTGTTTCCTCTGTAAAGAACAGATCCGGTCTGTCAAGAGGAAGATCTCCATACACTTCATCTGTAGATACCTGATGGTAACGTTTGATTCCATATTTTCTGCATGCATCCATGAGAACTGCAGTACCCTTGATATTTGTGTCAAGGAATACTTTCGGGTTCTCGATCGAACGGTCTACATGACTCTCCGCAGCAAAGTTAACAACGATATCCGGATGTTCTTCTTCGAACAGCTGATAAACAGCTTCTCTGTCTGTGATATCTGTCTTTGAAAATCTGAAGTTCGGGTTGTCCATCACAGGCTCAAGTGTTGATAAATTTCCCGCGTATGTGAGGCAGTCCAGACATACGATTCTGTAGTCAGGATATTTGTTCAGCATATGAAATACAAAGTTACTTCCAATAAATCCGGCTCCGCCAGTTACAAAAATAGTCATTCTTTTATCTCCTTTTTCCGTCATAAAGTATAATTAATTTTGTTTTTGTTTTGTCTAAATATTAATCTTAATATAAATTCTCCTGATATTTCCCATCCATTACATCCTTCAGATACTGTCCGTACTGATTCTTCTTCAGGATCTCATAGACTTCCATCACTTCATCCTTTGAAATCCATCCATTCAGATAAGCGATCTCTTCGAGACAGGCAATTTTACGATGCTGATGTGTCTCTACTGTCTTTACGAAATTAGTTGCTTCTACAAGACTCTCATGCGTTCCTGTATCAAGCCATGTAAATCCCTGTCCGAGAAGCTCAACATTCAAGTTTCCTTCTTCAAGGTAGATTCTATTCAGGTCTGTGATCTCAAGTTCTCCTCTCGCACTTGGCTTCAGATTCTTTGCATACTCTATTACCTTATTATCATAGAAGTAAAGACCTGTTACACAGTAATTACTCTTCGGCTTCGCAGGTTTCTCTTCGATAGAGACAGCTTTGCCCTCACTGTCAAATTCAACAATACCGAACCGCTCCGGATCATCTACATAGTATCCGAATACAGTCGCACCTTTACCGGATTCTGCATTCTCAACAGCTGCCATCAGACGTTTCTTCAAACCATGACCGGCAAAGATATTATCTCCAAGTACCATCGCTACTGTATCATCTCCGACAAAGTCAGCGCCAATGATAAATGCCTGAGCAAGTCCGTCCGGGCTTGGCTGAACTGCATACGAAAGATTCACACCGAACTGGTGTCCGTCTCCGAGCAGTTCCTGAAATCTCGGTGTATCCTGTGGTGTAGAAATGATCAGAATATCACGGATACCTGCATTCATAAGGACAGACATCGGATAATAGATCATCGGTTTATCATAAATTGGTAATAACTGCTTTGATGTTACTCTTGTCAAAGGATAAAGACGTGTGCCTGAACCGCCTGCTAAAATAATACCTTTCATTAATAGATCCTCCTATTTAATCACTCTTCTTCAACTTTGGCGAAATCATGACTTTTTATCATGGAATTCACTGTTATTTACATTATAAAAGGTGACGTTACGTCACCTTCAAGTAGAAAAATCAATATTTCATAAAATTTTCATCTATATTTGTATTTATAAATATTTTAACGGATCTACAGGAACTCCGTTCTCCCACACCTCAAAATGGAGATGAGGACCTGTTGAAATACCTGTCGAACCGACCTTTGCGATTTCCTGACCAGTACTTACAGTCTGCCCTTTTTGCACGCTAATCGAATTGCAATGCTGGTATAGTGTCAATAGCCCCATCCCATGATCAATTTTCACATACTTTCCACGTGCATAATTATATGCCACTTCTACGACTTTTCCGGACTTAGATGCGAAAATCGGCTCATTTAAGAATGCTGCATAATCAATTCCTTTGTGATTTGTTGATGCACCTGCAGTTGGCGCAACTCTCGGGCCAAAATAGTCACTGATCACAGCCTTTCTAATCGGAGGTAGAAGAATGCCTTTTCCTGATGATCTGACATACGCTCCACCTGCTATAGGACCACTCTGATTCTTTGGAACCAGTCGAACCTGAATGAAATTGATCGGAATCGAATATCCCTGGCTTCCGGACGCATCTCCGTTCTTTGCCCATCCAAGCCAGCCATACATGCTTATATTTGAACGATAATATACATCATAAAACTGAGCAAGATCTCCCGTCAAACGGACTTTTATCGCTTCCAGACGCTTATATTCCCCGGATGTTCCTGCCAGTTCTCCTCCTGTTTTCCAGTCCATCCATCCATATGACTGACAGTGAGCAGAATATTCTATCGTTCCTTTCGGCACATTCGGATTGCTCTGATCCAGGGTGATGCCAAAACTTTCGAGGATTCTTCCCTCTTTGTAATCAAGCCCTAGTACCTGATTATTTCCATTTGAAAATACTTCTGTCTCGATGAATTCTTCTTTTATCTCTTCGCTGTCTTCCGACTCGCTTTCATCAACCGTTTCTTCGATCACTCTCTTCTCTGTCACATATCCATTCAAAGATAGATCTTCATCCTTATATGTCGTGAGATAAGCCTGCGCTGAAGTGTCCGGACAATCTGCAGAATCCTTCGGCAGGATCTTTATCTCAATCGCTTCCAGACGCTTGGAAAATCCTTCTGTTCCTGCATTCTCTCCATCCTTTGCCCAGCCAAGCCAGCCTTTTGTCTGACTGTGAACACGGTAGAATACACTGTAATGATTCCCTAGTTCTCCGGTTAATTCGATCCGGATTGCCTCTAAACGTTTTGATTTTCCAGTTGTACCACTCAACGTCCCATCATAAGCCCAGTCCATCCAACCATAGCTCTGCACATGGGTACGATATCTGATTCCACCCTCGTAGCCAAGGTCTTCTGTATCATAAAGATTGATCTTAATTCCTTCCAGACGCTTACCTATTCCGGTTGTTCCGCTCAGTGCTCCGTCAGACACCGTACTTTGCCAGCCATAGCTCTGCACATGGGTGCAGTACTGCAGCTTAGGCGCTATATACGCTTCCTGCCCTTCTGTATCAGGTGCAGACTGCCCTTTCTCTGTCAGGACAACTTCAATCGCCTCCAGACGTTTGGCATAACTTGCCGTTCCGGCTTTTTCTCCGTTTTTCGCCCATCCGAGCCATCCGAATGACTGCGCATGCACACGGTAATAAATATCATAGTGAGCCTTTAATTCATCCGTCAGTTCAATTTGAATCGCCTCTAAACGCTTTGCCTGTCCAGAAGTTCCGCTCATTGCTCCATCAGCGACCCAATCCTGCCAGCCATATGTCTGTACATGAGTGCGATAACGTATTCCACCAGCATATGTACTTTCCCCCACACTCAGCTCAATTGCTTCTAATCGTTTTGACTGTCCAGATGTACCTGCCATTTCTCCTGTTTTCTTAAAATCCTGCCAACCATATGTCTGTACATGTACACGGTAAGACAGTTCCGGCATCTTAGCCTCTTCCTGAGGAGAATCATTTTCTCTCAAAACAGAACCCTCAATTTCATCACCATTCTGTTCGTCAGCGTTAATCTCCTGCTCACCAGGTTCCTCCGTGTCAGGTACTGACACTTCATTCATATCTGTCTCTGTATCCGGGATAATATTCGTCTCTTCCGGATTTTGTTCGCTTTCAGACGCAAAAGCAATAGCAGAATTGCTGATTGCTATCGTAATAATCAGCAACCCCGCTAACAGTCGTTTTTTCATTACTCTCTTCTCCTAATTACATATCTTTTAATTATAATCACTTTAACTAATTCATTATAAACGAAAACAAAGAGTTTTTACAAGGAAAATTGTCATTTTTGTAACATTTTTGTAACAAATATTTTGTTCAGATAATCTGCATCCCCCATTCACCTTGACGCCCAATACCCAAACCGATATAATAAAAATAATGTCTACTAACCGATTTTAGAGAAAACAGGAGCACCTAATGAGTAATATTTTACAGCTATTTGAAGCGACCGTTGACCGTTTTCCGAACAAGACAGCGATCGCATACGAAAACCACCGCTATTCTTTTATGGAATTAAAAGATAAGGCAAGACTCCTCGGCTCTTCGATCCGGAAAAAATGTGGCCGAAGCCACCCGGTTGCCGTGATCGTAAATCGCGATGCCGAGACGTTGATACTGTTTCTCAGTGTCATCTACAGTGGGAATTATTACATACCGGTCGATCCGGAAATGCCTCATTCGAAGATCCACTCGATTCTTGAAGATTCAGACCCATCTCTCATACTTGGGGATGAGCAAAATGCTCCATTGATCGAAGCTTTGAACTGTAAGGCAGATTTTTTCACGCTGAACGACGCGGACGACTGCACATGCGATTATGAGGAAGTGTCTGCCGATACACCGCTTTATATGGTATATACTTCTGGGTCTACCGGAAAGCCAAAGGGAGTTCTGAAAAGCCACGGCGCGGTCAAAAGCTTCATCCGGGCATTTGCAGAGACGTTCGATCTGAACGACTCCGAGATCATCGGAAATCAGAATCCTTTTTTCTTCGATGCTTCAGCAAAAGATCTGTATCTGATGATGTATACCGGCGCAACACTCGAGATCATCCCGTCAGCGAAGTTTATTTTCCCTGTCACACTTGTGGAGTATATGAATGAGCGCAGAATCTCCTATGTATGCTGGGTTCCGACAGCGCTTTCTCTCGTAACACAGATGAATACGTTCAAAAAGGTCGTGCCTGAGTATTTAAAAAAGGTACTGTTTGTCGGAGAGGTATTTCCGATGAAGCAGCTTCGCAAATGGTTCGCTGCCCTTCCGAATATCACATATGTGAATCTGTATGGTTCCTCTGAGATTGCCGGGATCTGCTGTTACTATGAGATTCAAGAGCTGCCGGAGACACTCGACCGTCTGCCGATGGGAAAAGCATTGTCAAATTGCACAGTATTTCTGCAGAATGAAGACGGGATCATCGATGCTCCGAATCAGATCGGTGAAGTATGTATCGCAGGTGATGCGCTTGCTCTCGAATATTATCACGACCCGGAAAAGACAGCCCGCGTTTTCACAGATGCACTTCTTCCGGACGGAAATACAGGAAGGATCTTAAAGACCGGAGATCTCGCTCAGTATGACGAGAACGGAAATCTTGTTTTTGTTTCGAGAAAGGATTTTCAGATCAAACATATGGGAAGAAGAATTGAACTCGGCGAGATCGAGACGGCCGCCGATTCGATCCGGGACATCCAGCGCTGCTGCTGCCTGTACAATGACAGGAAGAAAAGAATCGAGCTCTTCTGCGAACTGGTTTCGGACAGCACCATCACCGGAAAAGAGATACAGAGCATGCTCAGAGAGAAGCTTTCTGACTACATGGTTCCATCGCGGATCAATCTGCTGGAACAGATGCCATTCAATGCAAATGGTAAAATCAATCGAACACTACTAAAGGAAAAAATGTGAGGGAAACAACATGGAAGAATTACTTGAGATTTTAAATGATATTAATCCGGACGTGGATTATGAAACAGAAGACAATCTGATTGATGGAAAGGTGTATGATTCATTCAGCATCATCACTCTGATCTCCAATATCTCAGATGAATTTGACATTGAACTCGGACCGGAACACCTGATTCCGGAAAACTTCAACAGTGCACAGGCGATGTGGGAAATGATTCAGCGTATACAGGAGGAAGGCGAATAATCTATGGATATACTATCATTCGGCTTTCTGATGTTTACGGTCCTGCTGATCGTATTGTATTATGCTTTTCCGAAAAAATATCAGTGGATCATACTGCTTCTGTTCAGTATGTTTTTCTACTGTCTGGGCGGCATCAAGAGTGTACTCTTTATCCTGATCACAGCTTCCTCTACCTACGGAGCTGCCAGGTACATTCAGCAGAACAACGATCATCAAAAAAAATACATAAAAGAGCACAAATCCGAGCTTTCCAAAGAAGAAAAGAACGAGTTCAAGGCAATGGAAAAAAAGAAACGAAAACGCATTCTTATCCTGACTCTTGTTTTAAACTTTGGAATTCTCTGTTCCTTTAAATACATCCATTTCGCGATCGATCAGATCAACACGATTGCGAATGTACTCGGGAATTCCGGCATAGACAATTCTTTCCGCTGGATCATCCCGCTCGGTATCTCATTCTACACATTCCAGTCTATGGGATATCTTCTGGATGTTTACTGGAACAAGTGTACTGCAGAGAAGAATTACCTGAAAGTATTGTTATTCACTTCATTCTTCCCGCAGATCACACAGGGTCCGATCAGTAACTTTAACCAGTTAAGCGGTGAACTATTCAAAGAGCATTCCTTTGATTATCACAATTATTCATGGGGTGCCCAGCGTATGATCTGGGGCTTTTTCAAGAAAATGGTACTTGCAAATATGCTTTCTGTCTTCGTTCAGGATGTTTTTGCTAACTATTCCCAGTATTCCGGAATCACGACTCTGATCGGCGCCTTCATGTACAGCGCCCAGATCTATACAGACTTCTCCGGATATATGGATATCATGTGCGGTCTGTGTGAGATCCTCGGAATCCGGCTGACTGAAAACTTCGAACGGCCGTATTTCTCGAAATCGATCGCTGAATACTGGCGCAGATGGCACATCAGTCTGGGAGCATGGTTTAAGAACTATATTTACTATCCGATGGCAATGGCAAAATGGAACCAGAAGCTTGGAAGACTCGCAAAAGAAAAACTTGGAAAATCATTTGGAAATTATCTTCCTGCATCCGTTGCCCTTGTCGTTGTCTGGCTGGCAACCGGTCTCTGGCACGGAGCGAGCTGGGCTTATATTGCCTGGGGCGGAGTGAACGGTCTGTTCATCATTTTCTCCATGTGGATGGAGCATATTTATGAGAAATGGAAAAAGGTTCTTCGCATCAACGAAAGCACCTGGCTTTGGAGAGCATTCCAGACGATTCGTACGTTTATCCTCGTGACATTCATCAAAGTATTGCCTGAAGTCGGAACACTCTCCGATGGATTCGGTCTGTGGAAACAGGTCTTCACAAACCACCATATTCCGGCATCTTATGGGGAACTTCTTCCGTTTGTAACGAGCGATCTGGAGCTGCTTGTCATTATCCTTGGTCTTGTTCTTGTATTTGTGACAAGCCTGATTCAGAGAAAACTACCGATCCGGGCATGGCTTGAGCAGAAAACGAGCTATCCGGTTCGCATTCTCATTTACTGTATTTTATTTTTCCTGATCATGTATTACGGAGTTCCGGCCTCCGGGAAAGCAGGAGGTTTTATGTATGCACAATTTTAAACAGGCTTTTAAAACGACCTTTTGTTTCCTCCTGACCATTGCCGTTATCAGCTTTGGACTGATGGAATTCTACTTCCGGTCAACGAACTATTATTATCAGGACGGCGACATTCGTGAAGAATTCGCAGGTACGATCGACTATGCAATATCAGGTGCATCACACGGAATGCGCGCCTTCAACGCTGAACGCATCAATGAAAATCTAAATGTGAGCAGCTACAATCTGTGCAGTTCCCGTATGACGATGAAGGGCCGTTACGACATTCTGAAAGAAGAACTGGCTAGGAATCCGATTCAAACCGTTGTGATCGAATTATCCTATGATTCGATGTCCCGCAATCGCAAGGAAGAAGGCCCGGAGGGCGATATCTATGTACTCGGAAGATTGAACGGGATCTCAAACCGGCTGAAATTCTTCTTTTCAAGCTTTTATCTTTCAGAGTATCCAAATATGTATTACGACACGGTTTCCCGCGGCTGCTACGGAGTCATCTGTATGCTGACCGGGAAATTACAGCTGCAGCAGGCATCAACGATCCGCGGATATTTCCCGTATTCAGAGCCTGATCAGGGTGTTCCGGAGCTTACGAAGGAGCTGTATGACAGTGATACCTTTGACACGACTGTCAACGATTATAACGAAGAATACCTGAACAAGACACTGGATCTTTGCGAAGAATACGGCACGAAAGTGATCCTTGTCACCACACCACTTTCAGAGTTCACGATATATCGCTGTACAAATCTTGATGATTTTTATCACTATTACAGTGACCTGGCAAGAGAACGAAATATCGAATATTACGATTTCAATCTCCTGAAAAACAAAACCGAATTATTCCATGATCAGGGTTCATTCTATGATGAAGCGCACCTGAACAATGCCGGTGCCGAGGCATTCTCAAATGTATTTTGTGATATCATGACAAAAGCGGATAATGGGGAAGACGTCAGTGAATATTTCTACAGTTCCTATCAGGACAGAGACGAGATACGCTCTGCGCATCTCGTCTCTGATTAGCGGTCGGCAAATGCCATTTCGTGCAAGCACGATGTCACTTGCCTCGTCGCCATAACAAAAAAAATACGGAAGACTGCCTCAGGTAGCCTTCCGTATTTTTATGCCGACACGCCAGCGTCTGCGTTTCATATTTCCTGTTTCTCATGTTCCTTTTTTCACGACTTCACAGCAATGAATACTCCCGCATCCTTCGTAATATGAAATCCATTCTTTGTCAGTCTCTTTACATATGCCCGGAATTCACTGTAACGGTCCGGAATATACTGTCCCTGATTTCCGTGACACGATAAAACATACGAAATGAGCGGTTCAAAATCCATAACAACAAGTTCGTCTTCGAACTGAATCCATTCCACAGAATCAAAAAACGGCTCAAGAATCTCTTTTCCATTCTCTTTTCCAAAGCTTTCATACAGCTTCTCTGCTGACAATGTGATCCTTTCATCAAATTTCTGAACAAGATGGCTGATCTCTTTCATATGTTCCTGCCCATATGTTCCACAGAGGAAGCGCCCACCTGGTCTCAGAACTCTTCTCACCTCTTCACACACCTGCCCGATGTCTTCACAATAGAACAGCATATGGTTTGCGATGACAAGGTCGAATGAACCATCCTCAAACGGTATTTCTTTACAGTCGAACACACGATACCGGAATCTCTCATCCATATGACCGATCTTTCTTCTCGCATCCCGGACCATACCGTCCGAAATATCTGACAGCA
This sequence comes from Eubacteriales bacterium, assembly GCA_030526265.1. Classification (GTDB taxonomy): domain Bacteria; phylum Bacillota; class Clostridia; order Lachnospirales; family Lachnospiraceae; genus Claveliimonas. Next base: position 24,430 of record JAUNDE010000001.1, read on the forward strand.
CAACATCAAGATCGTCCGGAAGCAACTGCATATTCTCGACCCAAAGCTCTCCGTCTCCACATCCGATCTCCAGAATACGCATTCCGGAATGCACCTTCATCTTCTCAAAGATCCATGGAAACCATCCCTGTTTATTCTTCGAATACAGGCTGTGAAGATGAATCCTTGCGGAGATGTTCGACGCATCCTGATACTGGTTTTTCAGGCTCTTCTCAAAGCCAGTCAGACGAATCAGTTTGACCATATCACTCCAGTCGATCGTCTTCTCATTTCGGATTGCTTCCGCAGTATCCTGAATCGTATGCTCGACAAGCTGCAACTGTTCTATACGGTCTCTTACGAGTTTTAGCTGTATGTTCAGAGAATTCTCCATAAACCGGTAATCCGTATCGTGGATGATCATCTCCCGGATATCATCGAGAGAAAATCCGAGATATTTCAAAAGAAGTATCTGCTGAAGCATCGCAAAGTCCTCTTCCGTATAGAAACGAGCACCGGCTTCTGTCACAAAGGACGGCTTTAAGATATTCTGTTTGTCATAGTAGCGGATCGTGCGAAGCGTCACACCCGCCATACGGGCGAACTCTCCGGATGAATAATAACCATTTTTCTTCATGATCACGATACTCCTTACGTTACACAGACAGTCGTTTTCCCTCCCATCTCGGGAATAAAACGATCATTTTCTCACGGGAAGCTCCATGTAAAAATTCTTTTGCCGACATAATCAACATATCATTCTCATAACTGTCGAGCGTCTGCTGAAGCACTTCTCTGTGGAAATATCCACACTCCACTTTGGAAATGCCCTGATAAGCTCTCTTTCCATCTTTGACTCCGGCATAAAGTACAGATTCTTTTTTATCAAACAGTCTGCCGACAACCACATCGACATCTTTCCTCTGTACACAGCCCAGGATCTGACGCAGCCAGCCATTTCCTCTCACCTGAACTGCACCGTCGATCAGTACGATATAGTCATCCGTTTCTCTGACTTTTTTCATCACTTCTGCATGGTCGTATCCGCGGATAAAACGGACATTCTCATACCCCATCGTTTTCTTGATCTTCAGGAAATTCTTCTTCTGAACATTCCCTGTGACCGCAATCACAACATTTGGATTACCTTCTACCTGATAATCAAGTTCGTAAAAACCCGGATACTCTGACAGTCTCACCTCACCCGATTCATGCATTCTCTCCAGATGAGCAAGAATCGCATTCTTTCCGGCTTCGTAAGCATACATTTTGCTCTCCGGGTCCATTGCAGTCGACTGTTCATGCACGCGCCAGTGATAGAGCACTTTACTGATATGCCGCACTTCCTCTGCCTGCTCCACACACCTGAGGATCAGGTCATAATCCTGCGCACCATCGTATTCTTTCCGAAAGCCTCCCACCAGATCAAGGATACTCTTTTTCACAACGAAGAAATGACAGATATAATTATTCTCCCGAAGCATCATCAGATCAAAATCTGTCTTGTAATGTGGCTCAAAATATCTCTCTGTATTCCAGCTCACCTTATCCTCATCTGAATAAAGCACGTCCGCTTTCGGATGTCTTCCGATTTCTTTCGCCACGCACTCCAGAGCATCTTTTTCAAGTATATCGTCATGATCTAATAATCCAATAAAGTCTCCCGTTGCAAATTCAAGCGCAGCATTTGTATTTTCAGAAATCCCTTTATTCTCCTTTAGTTTCTTATAAATGATCCTGGAATCATCATATTGTTTCACGACATTCCAGACAGAATCGTCGGAACTTCCGTCTGCAATGCAGAGTTCCCAGTTCGGATACGTCTGTTCCACGACAGAGGAAAGCATTTCCCGCAGGAATTTCTCCGGCGTGTGATACGCAGGAACAAGAATACTGAACTTCATATCCGTATTTTCCAGGACAAAATCGTTCACATATTCCGGTATCTCAAACTGAGATTCTTCGGGACTGCTCTTTTTCTTTGTCAGCTTATGCATTACTTTATAGACAAATAATCGAATACCGTATTTTTGGATATAATCGGTCAGTTTATTTATTTTCTTCATAACGGTTACCCCTGATTCTTCTCCATGTACAAATCATATATTTTATCTTCAAGCAGTTTCCAGTCGCGGACTCTCGCCGTCTTGATTCCGCATGTGCGGAGCTTTTCTCTCAGCGATTCGTCACTTACGATCTGATCAATCGCAGCCACAGCGCCTTTCATATCTCCCGATTCAAAGGTCAGGCAGTTCTCTCCATGCCTAAGATATTCCTGATTTCCATCATTTAAAATCACAACATTATATCCACCTGTCGCCATCATCTCAAGCGGCGGATAAGAAAAGCTCTCCAGAAGACTCGTTTTCAGAAGGATGTGACACTGTGCATAGACATCTCCGACCTCTTCAAACGGCACTTTATGCAGGAACTTATCCACACGATACCACTCTTTCGGCTGTGCATTGTACGACATGTACCAGATCTCATACTTGTCCTTATCGAGTGCTTCAACGATACGGAAGCTCTCATCAACATTTTTATAATCGACACTACAGTCTCCTTCGATCAGGATACGGATCTTCCCGCTGAAATCACGCTCACATTCACGGAACCGTTTCATCTCAATGCCATTTTCCACATATCCTGAGTCATGACCATAGCTTTCCGCAAGCCATGACTGACACCACTTCGAGATCGTCAAAAACTGTACCGGCACTTTCGGATAATAGCTGTTATTCGCACGCATGCGGAATTCCTCACAAGGTTTATAGAAGTCCGTCTCATAATTCTGAACAAGATAATATCTCTGTCTGATATTGGCGTATTCCTCCAGCACCTGAACAGTTGACCACATCGTTGCAACTGCTTTGTCAATGCTTACGTCCATGCGCTCTGATTCATACAATGCGATCGGAATCTTAGCTCCTCGGTAAGAGATCCATTTCCTCTTATCATTGCCGATAATATTGATGATAGAGACATCCACACCCTTTTTCTGAAGTACCGCCATATGTTCCATGGCGACACGGATTCCTCCACTGATCTGCAAAGAAGGAAGGACGAACATCACATTCGGATTCATGATTTCCTCTAAGATCCTTCTTAGATTCTGGCTCTGATAGAACGTCACGCAGTTCTTTTTGCAGAATCTGTATGCGTTTTCTGCAAGCTTCGTTCTCAATGCTGTATCCGTAATGAGCCGTTCGATCGCATCGAGCCATTCTTCTGCCGTTAAGCAGAGAAGTCCTGTCTTCTCATGCTCCATCATGCGCGCAAATGCACCGAGATTGCTTGCGATCGTAGGCACCTTCACAAGCGCAGCCTCAACCCATTTATTCTCAGACTTTGCTTCATTGAAGATCGTATCCGTCAATGGAGCCAGATTAATATCCACTTCTGAGATCAGCTTCGGAAGCTTCTTCCAGTCCATAAACGGATGAAATACAATTCGATTCTCAAAGGCAGCGAGCTCATCCGGCACCGTGATCTCCCCGACAAGGTGCAGTTCCACATCCTCATATTTTTCCATGATCTGATTCAGGACAGGAAGCAGCATCTCGACATCGTCATTGTGCGTGATACTTCCGCTGAAGTAACCAATCTTCACTTTGTCATGAACGCTCTTCTCTTTCAGAGCCTGTTCCGAAAGAAGCACCATCTCCTCCGATGCCGTATTCCGATTGATGAATACCTTTTTCACATAACCTGATAATTCTTCTGCAAGCCGCTCGGTCGTCGTGATCGCATAATCACTCATCAGAAGTGTCTTTTTCATCGCATTGACTCCGGCATCATACGCAGCGCGTTCCTCAGCAGACATCGTATCCAGATACGGGATCAGATCCGTGTATTTCGTATCGATCACGAGGTCATCAATATCAAAGATTACCGTCTTATTCAGTTTCTTCGCGATTTTGATAAAGCTCTCAATCGTCTCTGTACATGGGCAGCGGAAGAATACAAACGTGCGGTAAAGACGGACCTGTTTCAGATCCAGATCAAGATAGAACACTTCGCTGCTTGAAATATTTGCCGCACTGAGCTGTTCTCTCTGATGTGTCACACGATATCTCGCCGGATGCGGCACTTCCGGTCCGCATCCATTGATAAAAAGGACATCCTTAAAACAGTTTTCTCTTTTCGCCTTCTGCCTGTCAATCTGTTTCGCGACATACTTTTTCGTCTTTCCAATTGTCTGCTTTATACCTTCCTGCTTTAATGCTGTAACTGTCTTATCAAACAAATTTGCCATATTGATACCACCTTTTGTACTATTGTAAAGAAAGGAAACCAGCTCATTTCGCCGATTTCCTTTACTGTCATCATTTAAATAAATTGTATAAGATTCGGAAAAAGATTCCAATGAACGCAATAAATCCCATCAAAACAATAAATGTTTCAAGATCAAACCGGTGACTCATCGTCTTTGCAATCATTGTACCATCTGTCTTTTCTCCCCGCAATGACATTTCAGTACCTTTTTCCTGTTTCAACTCATAGAAAAAGCCTACTCCCTTCAACTCAGAAGCACCCTTTTCCTGCAGGATGAATGTATATGTTTTGCCATTACAATTCTCGATCGTTTCTTCGAACCGAAGCTTTGTGAACTGATTATTCTTAAGCTTTGATCCCGGCATACTTCCCTTTGCCACGATCTGATCCGACTCCATATCAACGAGCTCATACATGATCTCAACATCATCTGCCTGATCCGCAATCTGACATTTCACATACATTCCATCAAGCATGTTCTCTTTCATCGTAAATGTCTGTTCAATCGTTCCGTCATACAGAACTCCCGTTGAGATATATTCAGAAGTCGGAACATCCGGATCAAAAAGCGGATGCATCTTATCAATATACGCATAGAAATACGCGCAGATCAAAATCACGACACAAATAACTACTGTTTTTACACTTATCTTTTTCATGTTTTTCATTCTAAATCTCCAATTAAGCTTTGCTGTAAATGTCGCAGACCTCATCCGCATCGCCAAACATTTTTACATTTCCGTGATCCAGCCAGAGGATCTTATTACAGATCTTCTTCACCTGTTCAATGCTGTGGGAAACAAACAAAATCGTTGTTCCGCCATCGATCATCTTCTGGATTCTTTCTTCACATTTATTCTGAAATCTGAAGTCACCAACAGACAGAACTTCATCGACGATCAGAATATCCGGCGTTCCGATCGTAGCGATCGCAAACGCAAGTCTGGAAATCATACCGGATGAGAAATTTTTGACCGGAATATTCATGAAATTGCCGAGTTCGGAAAATTCCACAATATCATCGTAGAATTCTTCCATCTCTTTTCTTTTGTAGCCAAGCAATGCGCCATTTAAGAATACATTTTCTCTTGCAGTCAGGTCCATATCGAAGCCGGCACCCAGCTCAATCAGCGGTGCAACCGACCCGAACACCTTCACGCTTCCCTTCGTAGGTTTCAAAACGCCTGCGATTGTTTTCAGCATCGTACTCTTTCCACTTCCGTTCAGACCGATCAATCCAAGAGAATCACCCTTTTTCAAGCTGAAAGAGACGTCATTCAGCGCCCAAAACTCATTAAACGATACCTGTTTCTTAATACTTTTGATCACATATTCTTTAAAGCTGTCAAACTTCTCCGAAGACATGTTGAATCTCATTGAAACATGCTCCGCAACAACCATCATCTGCTCTTCCATATCCAATCCCCTAAATATTCAAAATAAATTCGTCCTGATTTTTATAGAATACATACAAGCCAAGCGCCAATGCCAGACCAGCCTCGACAATGCCCAGTGCCAGATTGCCCCATCCAAGGAACTTATTGTATAACATTACATTTCTGAACATGATCAGATAATTCGTGATCGGATTAATCATTACAATGGTTCTGATCCAGTTCGGCAAAATCGTCAATGGATAAATAACCGGTGTCAGATACATCAATGCCGTCGTAAATACCGAATACAGATGCATGATATCTCTGAACTTCACAACAAGTGCTGACAGGATCAGTCCGATTCCCAATGAAAAAGTCACCAGAAGTACAATTGGAACGAACACAAAGATCACCATATAATGCAGTTCGACACGCATCGCGATCATCACAAGCAAAAGCGCTGTAAATGAAGCCATCAGATTGATCGAACTGGACGCAATCCTTGCGAGTACAAACAAATATTTTGGAATATATATTTTTTTGATCAGCGGAGCATTTTGAACAATTGCACTCATGGAGCTTGTCGTAGAGTCAGAGAAAAAGTTAAAGATAACCTGTCCACTCAACAAGTACAACGGAAAATTCTCCACATCAAACTTAAATAAGTTTGAGAAAACAACCGATAAAACGATCATCATCAATAACGGATTTAACAATGTCCACAGAACACCGAGTACTGATCTTCTGTATTTAATTTTAATATCCCGTCCAACCAATTCAATCAAAAGCGATTGGAACTTCAAAAAATTCTGTATATATGTGGTCAAAACCTGTCCTCCATTTATATTCCTTCACTGAAAAAAGCAGACATTTATCATCTTCACAATGTCGATACACCTGTAACCTGTTAATTTTAATAGAAAACACAAGGAAAAGTCAAGTGATTCGAAGCGATTTATATCAGATATCATGCAGTGATTTTAACAGCGGATGACACCAGTATCCTGATCTGTCGCTTGCATCTGTCTGTTTACAGATCCATTTGTCCACAAATGTCAGATTCTCTTCTTCCCAGTATTTCACTTTTTTGGCAGATAAGACGACAGAAAACGGAGTCCAGATATTCTCCATTCCGGCTTCCTTTAATCTGAGGCAAAAATCAGCATCTGCATAATCACCCATTGATGCATCAAAACCACCCGCATTTTCGTATTTCTTCTTTGAAACCATCATACAGAAACCAGGAAGCGATGCCACTCCACGCACATGCTTCATATTGGCCTCATATCCCTGCTCTGCAATATCCATTCCCTGATTCAGATTCACAATACCGCTCTCACTCTCCGAATCCAGCATAGATCCCGCTGAAACAGTTCTCTTTAGACGAACCGTCACAAATGGTCCGACCGCACCCACATCATTTTTCACAGCGTACATGACAAGCTCCTTCAGCCATTCTCTGCTCTGCGGGATGCATGTGCAATCCATAAACAAAAGAATCTCTCCGCCTGCCTTTTCGCTCATCTGATCTGCCCATACATATCTGTGAAGATTTTGCTCCTTCATCACCTTCAATTTAATATTACGGGCTGAAAGATTCTTTTCTTCCTGTCCTCTGCAGATAATCTCCATGGATGGATACTCTGTACATTTTATCATCTGATCCAGATATTTTCTTTGCCATCTGACAGAAATATTTCCATTCCAGATAATCGAAACAGTTGGAAACGTTTCCATATCATACGTCAGTCGATAGATTGTCTCATACGGATAGTTACACTCGACGCTTCCTTTATCGCCACACCTCATCAGATGATCTGAAATCGCAATCTTTGCTGCATCCACAGCATATTGTTTCACTGACAGATCCATTGCAACGGAACCTTCGTGTACACGCCAGTAGTATAAAATCTTTGGAATGTGCACAATCTTTTCTGCTTTTTCAGTCAGGCGAAGCACCATGTCATAATCCTGGCTTCCCTCACACTTCGTACGATACAATTCTTCCAGATCATCTAACAGCTGTGCTTTAAATACGACAAAGTGACAGATATAATTATGCGATCTGAGTTCATATTTACTGAAGTCATTTTTGCATACAATATCCACGGAATCTTCTATTTGACCGCTGAACTTCATTTCATCCGTATAGATAAAATCAGCGCCCTGATTGATTGCTTTTACACATTCATAGAGTGCCATTGGGTGCAGTACATCGTCATGATCCAGCAATCCGTAATACTGTCCGTTGGCAAAAGAAATACACCAGTTTGTATTTCCGACAATCCCTTCATTCTTGTCAAGCCTGTGATATTTGATTCTATCATCACCATATTCATCACAAATATCTTCAATATAAGCGTGATCCGCATCACTGCCGTCTGCCAGACAAAGTTCCCAGTTCTGATATGTCTGATTTCTTACTGAATCAATCAGTTCCCACAAGTAGCACTCTTTTGTATTATACAGAGGCGTAATGATACTGATCAGAGGATGATATGATAATTCCACCTCTTCTTGCTGATATTTCCCCGGATATAAATGATATTTCCGAATCAAATCCAGACGATCTCTTGATCGACGATTACAATTGATATAGTAATCGGCTGTTTCTGTAATTCCTTTTTGAACTACTGACTTTGCCAGACGTTTCAATTTCGCTTTCATAAAACAGATCCTTTCGCAACGGCATAAAGTGGTCAGAACCACATACTACATACGATTATTCAGACTAAAATCAAGTTTCGCCAAAGTCAGATTTGGATTATAATACGGATCACCCTTGAGCAATTGCTCCCTCCACTCTATTTTGAATTGTTCGATCTCAGCACTGAATCTTTGGATCTTTTCATCCGTATCTTCGTATCCTCTTGATTTGGATTCGTAATGATTCAATTCTGCATATGGATTATATACAATCAAATAGCCTGCCTTTCGAACTTTCATACACAAATCAATATCATTAAATGCAACCGCATAGCGCTCATCAAACTGACCGATTTCATCAAACACTTCTCTTCTCATCATCAGACATGCTGCTGTCACTGCGCTGCAGTTATGAATTAATATTACTCTGCCCATATATCCAGGACTTTCATGAGGGAATCCGACAAAACCATGACCAGCCACTCCGCATACTCCAACAACAACTCCTGCATGCTGAATCGTTCCGTCTTCGTAATACAGTCTGGCACCTACAGCACCTACCTCCGGCCTCTGACACTGACTTAACATCTCTTCGATACAGTCTGAATTTATGACTTCTGTATCATTATTCAGGAAAAGAAGATAATCACCTTCGGAATGCTCTACACCAAAATTATTGATCGCCGGATAATTAAACCCTTTTTCTTTCCAGTAGACGACCTTTGCTTTTGGCATCTCTTTCTGAATACGTTCATAATATTGGAAAGTTTCCTCTTTCTCACTGTTATTTTCAACAATGATATATTCCATATTTCCATATGTATTCACTTCTTCAAGCGATTTTAAACATTTCTCCAAATCATCAATGTGATCCTTTGTCGGAATAATTACGGAAATCAATGGGTTTTCTTTAACCGTACGTTTTACGCGGTAGAATCCCTTATACTCTGTTTCCAGAACTATTCCATCAATCCCCTGTCTCTGCAGACTGGCTTCTATCGCACGTCTGCCTGCCTCGAATGCATAATTCTTACTCTCCGGATTTTCTGCGGTAGAATCCTTATGAGCTCTCCAGTGATACAGAATCTTCGGAATATGAACAATATTCGCACTGTCTTCAACATACTCTGTTGCCCGAAGCACAAAATCAAAATCCTGCGCACCATCAAATTCCGGATTCAATCCACCGACCTTTTCATACAGCGATCTTTTCACCACACACAGATGACAGATATAGTTCACGCCCAACAGCATGTCCGGATTATAATCCGATTTAAAATGAGGGGCAAAATGCTCTTTCCCATCCATGGACACTTTGTCTTCGTCTGAATAAATCAGCTCTGCATCTGGATTCTCATTGATTGCCTGAACACATTCAATTAATGCATTTGGCATTAATAAATCATCATGATCTGCAAATGCAATATAATCTCCTGTCGCACTTTCTAATGCTCTGTTTGTATTTTGAGAAATTTGAAGCTGCTCGTCATTATATACAACCTTTATTCTCTTATCTGCTTTTTCGTACGATTTAAGGACAGAATGAATCGGAGAATTTTCTCCACTTCCATCTGAAAGACAAAGTTCCCAGTTATTATAAGACTGATTCATTACCGACTGGATCATTTCTTTCAGATACTTCTCAGGAGTACGATACAAAGGTACAACAATTGATATTTTCGGAGAATCAGGAAATCTTGTCTCCCTTTGCTTTTTCAAAGCATCATTTGATGGGTATTGCTTTTTAAACCATTCAGAATAGTTCACATCCAAAGGCATGTTCTTTCTATTGATTTCTTCCACCAGTTTTTGCACAGTTTTCACTGCACCATTTTGAAAATAAAAGGCATTCGTCTTTTCTGTAACATCCATGACTTTCGAAATAATATTTCGAACAGAATATTTATTTGTATCGATCAGGCATATCGTCGATTTATCTGCTGACTCAATCGTAAGCATGACCTGCTTTGGAAGTTCTCCTTTGATCTTAATCGAAAATCCATGTACACCCTTTCCTTTTCCTTCCGGAAGTACTCTTCCGACATCACTTCTAAGAACAGCTTTTACCTGATAATCAAGTACATTTTCAGAATCCTCAAGAATCAGTTCTGCCTCCTGATCACACAGATACCATCCGGTAACAAGGCCTTCTCCGTTTTGTCTTCCCGCGAAATCAATATTAACAGGGATCTTGTCACGCAGAACAAGAAGATTCTCGACAGAAACTGTTTTAATACATTTTTTTTCTTCTTTATTACACTGTATCAAATCAAGTCTCTTCTGCTTCTCCCATCCTTCCGGCAGCTTTACCCACACACAATATTCATGCCTGATTCTCGTTTCGCCCCCGACATCGAATTTTTCTTCTCTGTATTCCCACTCCTGCAGCTGACATTTCACTTTTCGGCCATCCAATACTGCAAAGAAATGCTCATCTTTCACCTCTTTTTGCTTAAAGATTCCAAAAAAGCCAACAATATGATTATTTTTGATATGAAATCTATATTTTCGCACATAGAATTTATTATTCATGAATCAACAGCTCCCTCGTATACAATTTCCTATTTCCTAGACCAAATAAAATAAGATCCTTCTACCTCATCATATAATTCATAACCTTTCTCTTCAAGCCATGGTGCGCAGTCAGCATTCTGTACAACAATACAATTTACATCAAGTTCCTGAATTTCCTCCCAAAATGCTTCTGCAGTTTCATCTGACGGTGAACTATCAAAAGCCTCATAATAATGCTGAGTATATTTTGAAAGTTCTGTTCCATCGTGTATTTGATACCTTTCAACTGCAGACAACGATATGACATCTGGCGCATATATTCTCAAAAAAATCGCCACAGGGTGCAGTGCACTATCTTCCATTATCATTTTAGGCGATACTACTCTAAGTTGTTCAGGGTATTCTTTGGAAAGAAAATTCAATTTATTTCCAAGTTCTATTGTTGCAGAAGGCATAAAATATGGATTATCTTTTAAAATCTTGATTGAATTCTTAATACTCGCCCCCACTCTTGGCTGATCCAAAATAAGCCCTCCGCCAAACAGTTTAAATCCAATTAATGAGATGACTGTCAACGAAATTGCAAATAGAAAATAAAGAGAGCGTATCTTATATGCCTCCATTCCAAGTTTAGTAAGTATTAAAACAAAATAAATAATGTTTATGATTACAAAAAAGTACATCCAGGCAGTAACGGTTCTTCCTCCGACAAAATTAAATATTGAAAAATGTTCAAATACATCATTCAACTCCGGAAAGACAAATAGCGAACCCATTACACACAATATTATGTTGATGCGATATATTATCTTGCTTTTTAACGCAAAACTGCACAAAAAAACTACTGCACATGCCCAAATCACAGGGGAACGCAATGCATTCATTACGTCATCCCATACAACACTCTGAATTTCCGGTTTATTTGAAAGAATAACCGAACTAATCACATATACGATTGAAAATACTACCGCAATGTATTTTCCCCTTTTACCATAATCTAACCAAAGCCACGACACCAACGAAGCAACTGATGTAATTAATATCATCGGCAATGCTATTGTTGATTTCGACATTAAAACAACCGAAATCATCAAAACACCAATGATCATCTTAGTCGTTATTTTTTCCAAGTCGACAAAAGCATATAATAACAAAAGAATCCCCAGCATCCTTACAATACTATTCCCTAAAAACATTCCAGTGTTTACCATAAACATATCTCTAAGTCTAAACAAATAGGTGTCAGATAAAAACAAATAATGTGCATCAAACAGAAGCACAATAATTACCGGGAGTTGTGCGAGAGACTCTTTTACCTTTAATCCCGAATTCCTGTATATTTTTTCAGCTAAAACTTTTATTAAATTTAAATACAAAAAAAAGAGAAAAGAGGATTGAAATAATCTAAGATATAATGTCGGGCTAACACCTAACGCTTTCACATAGACCGAAGCCTCAATTTCCCATGTATTAACAATATACGTATTAAATGATTCAATAGCTTTTCCTACAGCATATACAAAACTGCCTCCAGTCTGAGTATATGGCAGTGCCGCAACTTTAGTAATATAATAACCATCATCCTGATGATTTCCTAACCAAAATCCTGCATAGTATAAAAATGTTATTCCCACCAAAATGAAAAGTGTCAAATAGATTACCCAGTTGTTTTTTAAATACTGCTTGACATCAAGGGCAGATAAAGATATCTTCTTCTTTTTGAAAGAAATAGCAATAAGAACTGTGAACACACACCATAGAATTCCCATAAAAACAGCGAAGTAAATCCACGGCAAATTAAATACCTGTACAACTATTCCTCCAATTGCTACAAAAAAGCTATAAAAGAGGTATCCAGATATAAATGCTTCTGAAAATGACTCTTTTTTACATATCTGCCTTCCAATTAAACATAACATTCCGGTAAATATCAACCAAAAAACGGTACAACTTATATAATCAAACATTGATTATCCCATCCTTTTATTTAATCTTAATAATTTATTCTTTCTGGCTGCGTTTTTCATGTAAAGCCAATTGTTGTGCCAATTCTTTTATCCTGATCGACATTCTCGACACCGCAATTGTTAGCACAAAAATAATGATTAATGAGAAACAAAATCCAAAGAAGAACAGCATATTCACAGGACTTGCGATTCCAAGCTTATATGCCAACCAATTCATCATACTTGGAAAGAAATCCAGTATCAATGTCCCCACCCCTACAATTAACCATGCCAAGGCATATCGTAGTTCTAATCGTTTTGCACGAATCATATTTATAATTACACACAAAGCAACTAAAATAATTGCTGCAACAATAATCTGAAATTTCAAATTCATACTAACACCACCTAATATTTCCTGATTCGTTCAATTAAAATAGCCAAAGTTACTTTTATCATATAATAGACAGATTTTTTCATTGAAATAGAAGAAACTCCGCCTTCTCGTTCTTTCATAATAACCGGAATTTCTTCCACCTTCATTCCGCGGCGCAGAACAGCGACAACACTTTCCGGCTCCGGGTAATCTCTCGGATAATCGGCTGCAAACAACGCCATTGCATTTCTTCCAATCATCCTAAGACCAGAAGTAGGATCTGTAATCTTTTTGCCTGTCAGCACATAAATCAGCCTGGAAAAAAATACAATTCCTATCCGTCTTAATGCAGAAGATTGAAAACCTTCTTTTTCGATAAATCTCGAACCAATAACCATATCCAAACCGTTATTCATAAGATGTTCTGCCATAGTGGTAAGAAATTCCGGATCATGCTGACCATCCCCATCCACTTGTACCGCCACATCATAACCATTTTCCAGTGCATACTTATATCCTGTCTGCACCGCCCCACCAATTCCTAAATTAATTGGTAAATTCACAATGTTATATCCTTGTTCTTCACAAATCTGTCTTGTATGATCCACAGAACAATCATTAATAATCACATAGTCAAAACCCTGTGCGTTTTTTTGAATAGCTGAAACAGTTTTTTCAATATTACTCTCTTCATTAAACGCCGGTATTATTATTAGTTTCTTCATATTTGATATATCTCCTGTTTATACCTGATTAGACTGCTGACCTTTTGAATATTCATGCAGTATTAATTTAGCAATACTTTTTGGCCAAAACTTGCAAAACATTTCAAATTCTTCTTTTGTTCTTGTATTATCAATAATTGCTGCCGTAGTCTCTGATTCATCATGAATTCGATGTCCCATAAGCATCTTGGGAATATACACAAATGCGCCTTTAGATTTCGATAACTTTTCCCACGCTTCCCAATCTTCACATGCGCGATAGTGATTATCAAATATTACATCCGGAAGATTCTCCACTGCAAAAGTCACGGATGGGCAACATATTGGTGATCCCATCGACAAAATTCTTCTCCTTGTCCACCTAGAATTCCATAACCATGAACATCTCAGTGGCACTAGCATAATTCGTTTTACTGAAAGGATCTTATTATTTGAAACTCGTTTTTCATTTCTTATTTCAAAATAATCAGTAAATAAAATTAATGGATGTTTTGCTTTTTTTTCGTAATGTTGAATAGCTGCCAGATAATCCTTTTCATACACATCATCTTGATGTGCGATGGTAATATATCTGCTTTGAAAACTTTCTTTTGCACATTTATATCCAAAATTCCAATCCTGTGTTATTCCACCTTCTCCTGGATTCACAAAAAATGGCAGATTGTATTTATCGGCCATATCAGAAATAAATGAATTAGGTGTTGATGTCACAATAATGATATTAGACTTAACCGTCTGCTTCTTCAATGATTTAATACAAGCTTCCAAATATTGACTTTTTTTATATGCGCATATAACAAATGTATGATTCTCCATAATAGTATTTCACTCACTTTTTAATATCTTGATTAAACTATAGTCTTTAACTCCCTAATCATAGCATTTATCATCATAACAATCAATATTATGGAGTACACAGTCAATACATAACTCACACCATTCATTTCATACTTGGAAATCAGAGGTGTCATTATTAAATACCCTATAATAACTCCGAACAAATTGATATATAGCAGCTGTTTTTGTTTTCTCATCAATATCAATATGTTCCAAAAGAACCACACAAACGCATTCAATCCAGTGAACAAGATAAGCAATAGTAAAATAGACGAATACTCAGCAACCTTATTTCCATATAAAAAAGTAAGAGCAGCTTTTCCTAAAGCTTTCGCTCCAACAAAGCAAATGGCAATTAATACTATTAAAACAATACAGACCATCAATATATTTTTTATTAACTTTTGCTTATTTTTTTCTCGATATAACCTTGCAAATTCAACTAACATTGGATTGAAAATATAAGATGCTACCACCTGAACCAGAACCGCTGGTGTAGCCACCGTATTATATATTCCCAATATTGAACTTCCATATATATCCTGTAAAATCTGTTTTGGTAATGTTGTCCCTATTACGCCTAATATCGTTCCTATCGTCAGTGGCAAAAAATCTGACAGCATTTTTCGCATGATATATATATCATTATCGATAGAGATATCTGCTATTTTTTTTGCTCTTGGGTAATCGTAGCAAATAATAAACACTATCACAGTACAAGTCATAAATACAATAGCCCAGAACAAATCATTCGTTATCCTAATGCCGACGTAAAAACATATCAATGACAAAATGCCTCTAATAAACAAGGATATCCCGCCGATATCCATTCTTTCCTGTCGTTGTTCAAATGCATGCAGCAGGTCTGTCCAGGCTTCTGTTTCTTTATATACCATATATGCCACAATACACATAATTTGTTGCATTCCATATTTCCAGGTCATTGCATAACATAGACACAACACAAATGCACATATACATGTATATAATCTAAATGTACAATACTGTTTAGATGAATATTTTTCATTCAAATCTGAAACCAGATAAGGTCTCACATTAAAACAAGCAAAATTGTAAAATATATTTGTAACTGAAATCGCCAACGCAAAATTCCCTGCATATCCGAAATCATTAAATTCTCTCACTACAATCAGCGTTAATAACCATTGACATGCCAGATAAGTAAATGATCCGATTGAATTCCATATAATATTGGCAAATACAGATAATCTTTTTTGTTCCATTATTCTTTAATAAACTTACTTACAACCAAGGAAAATGGAAATAATACATGTAATCTATATGCTATTAAAAATAATTTAACTGCCATCCTATGCACAAATGGTATTTTTTTTAATCGAAATACTTTCGTATATTGATTATGTCTGGCTTCTGGAAAATACTTACCCAAAATATAATAACAATATCTACATACTTTTTTTCTAGTTTCTTTGTCGCAACTTTTATACATATTCGTTGTTAATCCAGCAAGTACTTTGATAATACAATACTCCAATACTTTGTCTGTTGTCGGATCTTTTTTGTACTTTCTTACTTGTTTAATTGCAGTTTCAATTCCTCTATATGGAACTTTTGGTTTTGCTTCTTTTTTTCTGACATTTCCCATAGTTGATTCACTATGAATTCTATAAAGATATCCCTGATATGGCAATACAACTACTTTATCCGCCACAATATGTGTCATAACGCCATACGGTCCATCTTCCAATTGCTCGCCTTCACTAAACACAAAACCATGATCCATAATAAATTTTGTCAAATAAAGTTTCCCACAAGGTGAATACTGAAACACATGATGTATTCCTTCATCAAATTCAACATCCCAATCTTTTGCATTACGGGAATATACAATTTCATCTCTTCCCGATACAAATTTCTTATATCCGCCAATTGCTATATCCGCTTGTTCTTTTTCACATGCTGAATATAATGTTTCCAGATAGTCTTTCTTTAGGATATCGTCAGCATCAACAAACGCAATATATTTTCCTTGTACATACTCCAATGCTCTATTTCTAGTAGCTGATTGTCCGCGGTTTTCCTGACTATAAGCACATATTTTATCAGAGTATCTTGCTTGATATTCATCTATGATCTTTTGAGTCCCATCCTTTGATCCGTCATTGATCAAAATAATCTCATAATTTTCAAAGCTCTGATTTATAATAGAGTCCAGTGTTTCACGCAAATATTTTTCAGCATTATATGCTGGCATAATAATTGAAATTGCTGTTTTATACATTTTTCTTCTCCGCATTCTTATTTCACTTTGATTTTGCCATTAATTCTTTCTAATAATTTAATTATTGTTTGAACAAATAACGATAATAAAATCGAACTTACAATAACGCCTCCATATATTATTTAGGATAAATGCCGTTACCATTCCATTTAATTACCTATCACATTATTCCTAACTAATCTTCATAACGTCACCGTTCATAAATTGTTCCATAATTCCTGCGATATCACAAGATACATTTTCTTCTACATTCGATGTGCATTTTCCTGATTCAATAGAGCGCACGAAAGAAACCAGCTCATAACGAATTCCTTCTCCATCCAACTGATAGAAATATCTCCTGCCTCTCATAACGAACTTCAAAATATTCAGTCTTCCACCATGGTGCCGGCACATAGATGTATCCTTTTGTTCCAGATATAATCAATTCACCTTCTGATTTTACACCCTGTCCTACTTTAATAGATGCAACGGAATCCGGATAACAGAAATCAATCTTAGTAAAGGCATCATAATGATATTTTTCATTATCCAACCATGTTACAATTCGCCTGTCTTTATAATCTGTTCCAAATATCTGCAACACTGGAAGCAATGCCGTTGGTCCCCATGCACTGATACTATTCCAGCTTCGTTCCATTTTTTCAGGATTTGTCGAATCAATTTCCCGAATGCTGGTACAAGTTGCTTCGATCAACTTTGGTGTTCCAATTTTCCCGGTCTTCACCTGAAGAAGCATCCTGTGATATGCTGTCGAATATGCTGTCTTAATCGCATCCATCAGCACACAACCATTTTCTTTTGCCAACGCAAACAACTCTTCACACTCTTTCCTGGAAAGTGCAATCGGTGATTCACACAATACGTGTTTTTTCTTTTCCAAAGCATGTTTAATATCCTGATAATGATGCTTTGGACTCGTAATAATATACACTGCATCCGAATCATTCAGTAAGTCATCATATTCATCATATACGGATACATCATCCAGAAGTTCCTTAACAGTTTTTTTGTCCTCCCCATATACACCAGATATCTGTATTCCATTTACATACTTGCTTTCATTTGATACTTTTCTTAAAATATCAGATTCTCCCACAAGTCCCAGACGCAGATTCCTATTCTTTTGACGAAGCTCACTGCTGGAAACGCCCTGCGTTCTGGATAAGTATACTACCTCACAATACTCATTTAAGTAATCAAACTTGCCAACCCAATCATCACCAACCGTAAAGATATCTGCTCCATATCTGCGAATATCATCGATCTTCTGACCTTCATATTCTTCAACGATAATTTCATCTGCTATTCCTGTCGCTCTTACTCCTTCAATCCGCTCCATTAATGACTGCTGAACATTGATCTTACCTCTTGTCTTATCAAAGTCATCTGCGGTTACACCAACGATCAGATAGTCTCCCAACGCTTTTGCACGTTCCAATAAACGAATGTGCCCGTAATGTAAAAGATCATATGTACCATAAGTTATTACCTTTTTCATACTGTGACTGCGCTCCCTTTCCGCTTTGATTAAATCAATCCTCTCTTCTGCATATCTTTCAATGCATCAATCAATTTATCATTATCTTCTGTAGTCAGATTGCCAATATGTCCTACTCTAAATACCGCATCTTTCAATTCACCACCATTTGGGCATACCCATATACCATACTCATCTTTTAATGTAAGGAAAATATCATTTGCTGATGCAGTAAGCGGATGTAACGGTGTCACTGCATTGGACATACTTTCTGAAACAATATCAAATGGCAGTTCTTTGATTTTGTTCCGAAAATCCTCAGCAAGAATTCCAATTTTTTTTATTTCTGTTTCAACACCACCTGCAGATTCAATTTCTTTTAATCTTGCATGAATTTGCCTCAAGATACCAACTGCCGGAGTAAAAGGTGTCTGCCCTCTTTCTCCATTTTTTAATGCACTTTTCAAATCCAGATACATACACTTCGGTCGGTTTGATTCCACACGCTCAACCGCCTTAACAGACAATACAATCATCGATATTCCCGGAGGGCAAGCCAACGCTTTCTGAGAACCTGTTATCATCACGTCTACTCCAAACTCTTTCATATCAAATTCGTCTGCAAGGAACGAACTGATTGCATCCACAACAAGGAACATCTGATTCCTTTTACAAAATTCACTAATCATATGAAGATCATAGTGAACCCCTGTAGAAGTCTCATGTACATTAACCATAAATGCTGTGAACCCCTGATTCTCGTATGCTTGCAAATGTTTCTCAGTTAATGCCTTACCCACATCCAATTTGATTTCTGAATATGAAATCCCATATATTTCACAAAGCTGAACAAATCGTTGTCCAAAGCTTCCTCCATTGACAATCAGCACTTTATCCTGTTCTGTCAAGGTATTGGCAACTACAGCTTCCATCGAAGCAGTACCTGATCCGGTAATAAATATTACTCTTGCTTCATCTTCAGCTCCTGAAAACTTCTTCATTAATTCTTCGTTCTCTAACATGATTTTTGAAAACTCTGCCGTACGGAAATACGGAACCTGTTCTCCACCGATACTTCTTACCAGATCACTCGACTGTACTGGTCCCACTGTAAAATTAATCATTTTTCTTATCTCCCTGGAAACTCTAATTCATATGGATAATGATTTTTTCTCTTATCTTCTGGTGGCAACTGCATGTAATCTCCATACATCGCTGTAAGGTTTCTATGAATATTACACGGAAAATTCAACTGTGTGTCTTCAAAAGGTAATTTACGCAAAGGATAAATATCTTTCACATAATATAAATTCATATATGGTGTTGTATCACAGAAGAAATCTAGTCTTTTCGTTTTATCATAGTGATTGTATCTCGTCTCCGCTTCATATGCCTTTCTATATATCCACAGCTTAGACACATGGCATATCTTCAAAAACAAATGTGCCATGCCACAAATGGCATGAACTACTTTTTTCTTCCACCCCGAACATCCAACCATAGGAAACGGAATTCCCCTAAGAATCAGTATTTTACTCCAAAACCAGGCATCCCTCGCCTGTCGTCTTGCTTCCTTTGGATTATCGCTCACCTTATCTAGCGGATACAAATCCAAGAAGATCCCCATTGGGGCATCAATGTTTTTCAATGCTTCCTCTTTAAATTTCGTACCACGCATAGTCAAACGAGTTGTCATCAACGGATAATCCGGATAATGCTCTGTGTTCATGATAAGATATTTTTCACCCATTTCCTGTTCAACCAGGCAAAGTAACTTTTCAAAATCATCTCTTGGCATTGCCACGTCAATATCATCATCCCAAGGAATAAATCCCTGATGGCGTAAAGCACCAATACCAGTCCCCGCTATTCCAAAATAGGTTAATCCATGTCGATCACAGATATCCATGAAATCTTTCAGAATTTCTAATTCCAGCTGTTGAATCTTCTGCAGTGTTTCTGAATCATATTCTTTAAATTCCATCTTTTTATTTTTTTTTCTAATTTCCATTTTTTCTCCCAATTCACAACTTACTGTTATGCTTTTCCTAATAAAAAGAGAATACGGATGAACATCTCATCAGTCCATTTATCTTTATACCTACACTTTTGTAGTGTTTTTTTTATCCGTCCCTTTTTTCCTAAATATAACTTAAAAATTTTTTTCTGTTCATCTGTTAATTCACTCAAAAAGTCACAATAAAAATTTCGAAATCTCTTGTACATTTCTTCCCTATGATCTTCAAGAATAAAATAGGAAATCCGCCATAAAAAATGAGATAAATAATTTCCACCTCTTAAATCTTGAGTTGAAGCATTGTCTCCATGTCGTCTATATGCCGCGTCACAATGTACTCCCCATATTGTAACCCCCTTCAGAAGGCAATACAAATACAACACATCATCGTGTGGACAGCCACCAGCCAGGCATTTCTTATTTTTCACACCATCTAATGCCGCTTTATTGAAAGTTTCCGTAAAGCCAAGTATATTGTTATCTCCCAGTGTAATATATTTCACAAGTGTATGATTTTGCAGATATGCGGCATTTCTCTTTTTGCGATTCATATCTCCATCACACCATACAAAATCACTTAAATACAACGCAGGAATGGACTTATCCACTTTTGATAATTCATCTACTGCATGCTTAATTTTATTATTTCCCCATACATCATCCTGATCACAAAATGCATAGTAATCTGCTTCTCCGGCATTCTTTATCAACCACTGAAAGCTTTTCATCCACCCAACATTTACGCCTTCATGTACTACTATCTTCTCCGGATATTTTTCTTGATATTCGCTTAAAATAGATACCGTTTCATCTGATGAACCATCATCTCGAATAATAATTTTAAAATTACTGTATTCTTGTTTAAGCAAGCTTTCCATTTGGTCTGCTATATATTTTTCGCCATTATATGTAGACAGTAAAATATGTACTTTTTTCATCAGCGCTGCTCCTTGTTAAACTTTAGTGTTTCAAAAACCATACTCATAAACTTATACATTCTTACTTTTGCAAGTACATATCTGAAAAGCATTGCCCTTTTCATCTGCTTTGTAAATGCAACATCATACGCTTTCTTAAAACTATCTGCGCCATTTCGTCCACCTTTTTCCAAAAAAGTTGCTCTATGATAATAATGCTCATATAGTGCCTTTTTTCTATGCTTAAAATCAGTTTCATATTTTTTTTCAAGAATCTTATATGCTTGGATTCCCTTTTCTATATTTGACGTAATACTATCTCCCAGAACCCAGCAATCGACTAACGGTTCCTCAATAAAATAAATTTTATATCCTTTTTGTAATATCTGTAATGCAAAATCCCAATCTTGAAATCTTGGTAAGCGTTCATCAAACCGTATTTCTTCTACCACTTTCTTTTTAAGTACGATTGTCTGTGTACTCACACAGTTGCATTCTAATAATTTTCCTAATTTATCTTTCTCAGAATTCAGATTTATTTTGGGTACTATTGTACATCTATTGTTTTCCGTTCTATTTAACGCCGAAAAAACCATATCTGCTTCTTCTCTTTCTAGTGCATCAATAGATTTTTTCAACTTATCCTCATGCCAACAATCATCGCTATCGTGAAATGCAATAATCGTCCCTTTTGCCTTTTCAATCCCAATGTTTCTAGCTTTACAAGCCCCTCCATTCTTTTCGCATGTGATTATTTTTATACGATCATCTTTTATGCTCTTTACAATTTCAACTGACTTATCAGTTGAACAATCATCCACAATCAGTACCTCTATATCTTTATATGATTGGTTTAACACACTTTCTATAGCCTTTTTTACTGTTTTTTCTCTATTGTATACCGGAATAATCACTGATATTAACATATACTTTCCCGATGTATTTACATCATATTCCTTTCTATATATTATCTATACCCAACTCTTTCACTAATACTTTTAACGAATCAATTTGATACCTATGCCAGGCAATGCGTTTTTCTTTCCTTTTTCTTGTAACTGAGTTCGTCGCAACATCTTCTAAATGCTTAATGAGTAATTTGGGGTTGTATACTGTTACCAATTCTTTTTTTTGACATCTGAGAAATAAAAGTTCCTCTTCTTTATACAAAAATGTATCTGGATGAAATGCTTCTCTATATAACTGTATATAATGGGGTGAAAACACAAGGCAGCAACCATGCAAAATGATATTTTCATGACGCTCATCCAAATGGTCTGACGTCTCATATTCACTATAACGATTGTCAGGCTTGATTCTCAAGCATTTGCAAATCAATATTTTCGCCAGCCTTATTGCCGAAACAACATAATGCAAATGCATCTTTTCAAATCTCATTTCTTTCTGATGAAACCTTATTTCATTTTCAAAAAAAGTAACATCCGGAAGCAGTCTCATAATCACATTTATTTTGCCGTTTTTTAATATTATTTTAGGACCCATGACTCCGAAGTTACTTGTCTCATATTCTTTCTGAATAACGTCAAAAAAGTCGTCTTGAACAAGCAAAGTATCATTATTCATGACACACACAAAATCAGACTTCAAATCTTCCACTGCATATTTATAACCGACATTATTACCTTTTGCAAATCCAAAGTTTGTATCATTTATTATTACTACAATTTTCTCATCTGCAATGTACCTTTTTTTTAATACTTCTCCCGTATGATTAGGAGATGCATTATCTACTATGACTATTCGAAAATTGGCAGTGTCAATTTTTTCTTTTATTGAATTCACACAATTGATAGTTTCCTCTATCGCATTATAATGCAATATTACAAAACTAATTAAGCATCCTTTTCTTTCCAAAATATCTTACCGTTCCTTTTTTACTTAATCTCTGAAAAAAACATCTCTTGTATATACTTTTTCTTGTACATCATCTAATTCATTATCATACCGATTAGCAATAATTACATCTGCTTTATCTTTGAACACTTTTAATTCATTTATCACACTATACCTTTGAAACTCTTTTTCCTTCAATGTTGGTTCGAAAATAATAATCTCAACCCCTTCTCCTCTCAATCGTTTCATCACTCCCTGAATAGAAGACTGTCTGAAGTTATCTGAATTAAACTTCATTGCTAATCTATAAACTCCAACCACCTTTGGGTTCCTTTTCAGCACCTGTGAAGCAATAAAATCCTTCCTTGTTCGATTCGCCTCAACAATAGCCCCCATAATTTCATTAGGAACATCCTGGTAATTTGCAAGTAATTGCTTAGTATCCTTTGGAAGACAGTATCCCCCATAGCCAAATGATGGATTATTATAATGAGTTCCTATTCTTGGATCAAGTCCAACACCTTCTATGATCTGCCTTGTGTCAAGACCTTTCATTTCAGCATAAGTGTCCAGTTCATTAAAATATGCTACCCGAAGCGCAAGGTATGTATTGGCAAAAAGCTTGATCGCTTCTGCCTCTGTAGCATCAGTCAAAAGTACTGGAACGTCTTCTTTTTTTGCACCATTTTTCAAAAGTTCAGAAAATTCCTTTGCCTTGTCATGCATTATCTCATTCCCCTTTGGAGAACCCACTACGATTCTCGATGGATACAGATTATCATACAGGGCTTTTCCTTCTCTTAAAAATTCAGGAGAAAAAAGGAAATGACAATTTGGATATTTTTCCACAAGGTTTTCTGTATATCCTACCGGCACTGTTGATTTTACGACAATTGTAATGGAAGGATTATTCTCATTTATTTTTTTGATAACATCCTCAACAGATGATGTGTCAAAGTAATTCAAATCCGGATCATAATTCGTCGGTGTTGATATGACAACATAATCTGCATCCATGAGCTCTGGTTCAAGCTCAATACCACAACGCAAATGCAATGCTTTCTCCTGCAGATATTCTTCGATTTCTCTATCTTTAATAGGTGAGCAATGATGATTTACCATTTCAACCCTATCTTTTGAAATGTCATATGCAAATACCTCGTTATGCTGTGACAGCAAGATTGCATTTGCAAGCCCTACATATCCCATTCCTGCTATTATGATCTTCATACCTGTTTTCCTCATTTCTTCTTTATTTTCTCTAAACGCTGAAAAAACTGCTCCATTAATCCTTTTAAATATGGATCTTTTATAAGAATCAATATCACAAAATAACCAACTATACAAATCAGCACTGTATTAATAAGTATTAACGGAATGCTGCTCATGAAACAATCCATCATATATCTTACGGCAAAAAACCAAACACTGGCCAGTAAATAGACAGGTCCCCTTGTATAAAGGCTTCTCGTTGCAAAAAAACGACTTGAGTAATATGTCAGAACAATAAGTACAACAACTTCCGAAAATAATGTTGCAACAGACGCCCCGGTTACTCCGAATCGAGGAATGAGAATTGCATTTGCAATCAAATTAAACACCGCGCCACATATGGTGGATATCAATACATCCTTATCCTTCTTGTGCGGAATACAAATCTGATATGCCAAAATACGATTAACCGCTCCGATCACAACCTTAGCCGACAAAATTTTAGCTGCGAGACTTCCTGCAAGGAACTCACTTCCACTAAAGAGCAGAATTAAAATATCGCTTGTACACATCATACCAATTGATGTTGGCATTGCAATCATAAGAAGCATATCAACCGATGATTTCATCAATCTTTCATACTCTTTTTTCAATCCATTTCCGATATAATATGAAACTCGTGGAAGAATCGTCGACGACACGGTACCTATCAATGTACTAACGACAGAATTAATTTTCACCGCTGCTGTATATATACCTGTTGCATCATCTCCTCGCATAGCACCAAGCATCGTCGTATCCATTGTCATATAAATGCTGGATGCCACACTTGTACCAAAGATGAGCAATATAGGCATCAGGTGTTTTTTGTATTCGTGTAAACAGCTCATCCTCCAGTCAACAATCTTTCTAGAATGCCACAAATTCAAAATTGCCGAGCCACCGGATGATATCACAGATAATGCTGCATATTTACAATAATCATCCTTGCTCTTAACCATCAAGAATAGCAGACATAACGATATAAACTGAAATAATACTGCTCTTTTTGTTATATATGCATATTCTTCTTTAATAACAAAGAGCCATTCCATTCCGATTGTTGTGAACACGATTCCCACGCTGCAGATAATCAGTAACTTTTTATATCCGTCTAAAACCGGAAATCGCAAAAACACAAACAAAGCCATATAGGAAACTACTGTGGTGACCAGATTTATATTCAGTATTTCCTGCGCAAATTTGCTGAACTTCTCCTTGTCATCACGAATTCTGGCACCTTCCCTGACTGCATATGTATTGATACCCAGCGCTGCAAACATGGCAAAATATGAGATAATAGAACTTGCATAATTTACTTTTCCAATACCTGCCGTTCCCAAAATTCTGGACGCATAAGGAAAGGTAATCAAAGGAAACAGCACGCTCATTAATGTTTTAATACCATTTGCTATTAAATTAACCGTAATCGACTTCTGCTTTTTCTTAGTTTCCATATAACCTCTTCAGATATAATATTATAGCATTCTTTTGACTTACAGGCAACGTGCCTATCTTCAGACATTACCTTGCCTTCAAAAACGCATTTTCCACGCTTCCCGGTGCTTTTCCGTCTTTTTCTACTAATACAATTTCAATGCCTTCCAGCCGCTTTGCCAGTCCTTCTGTACCTGCTGATTCACCATTCTTTGCCCAGCCAAGCCAGCCGTAAGTCTGTGCATGAACGCGGTAATAAATATCATATTTTTCTGACATTTCTCCCGTCAATCGAATCTGGATTGCCTCCAATCGTTTCGCTTTTCCGCTGGTTCCAGACATCTGTCCATTGCTTTTCCATCCGGATTCCCATCCATAAGATTGAATATGTGTTCTGTACTGAACGCTTCCTGATACACTTGAATCCATATTCTCTATCTGAATCGCTTCCAATCGTTTCGCTTCTCCAGTAGTGCCGGACATCGCTCCATCATATACATAAGACTGCCATCCATAACTCTGCACATGGGTTCGATACCCAATCGCAGCTTTTCGGAATGCATCGTTCGTTGTTCCCGGAGCTGTGTTTCCTTTGCGAACCAGCTTTATCTGAATCGCCTCCAATCGTTTTGCATACCCTTCACTGCCAGCTGATTCCCCGTTTTTCGCCCAGCCAAGCCAGCCAAATGTTTGCACATGAACGCGGTAATAGACATCATATTGTTTTTCCAAATTGCCCGTGAGTTTAATTTTAATAGCCTCTAATCTCTTGGCTTGTCCTGTTGTACCTGCTATCTGTCCATCAGATTTCCAATCCTGCCAGCCATAACTTTGTACATGTGTTTGGTAAGTAATTCCCCCTGACACATCTACATTTTGAACTGAAATCTTAATTCCTTCCAATCGCTTGGCACTTCCAACCGTACCTGATATTTCTCCATCTCCACATGTCTGCTGCCAGCCGAAACTCTGTACATGTGTAGAATATACCAATTGCTTTTCGTCTTTTGACCTGTATGCTTCTGCCATGTCACCAGGTACTTCTGTTCCCTTTTCACGAAGAGATATTTGAATCATTGAAACTTCTTTAGAATAACCCGATGTACCGGCAGGCTCTCCATTTTCTGCCCAGTCAAGCCAGCCAATTCCCTGGACATAAGCTCTGTAGTAAATATCGCACACTTTAGCCAGTTCTCCGGTTAATCGAATCCTAAAAGCTTCCAGTCGCTTACCCGAACCTGCCATTCCGCTCTCCTGTGAAGTACTGCACCAGTTCTGCCATCCATAACTCTGCATGTAAGCGGAATACTCAATACCACCGGGTGTTTTCTGATTTCTAATCCCAATTCGAATTGCTTCAATCTTGTTATCCGATGACTTTCCCGACTCCAATTCATTGGTCACATTTTCTGCCCAACACGAATTCGCATAAGTGCTATATACAACGTCCTCTTTCAACCATTCCGAATTATCCTGTAAAATTCCTGAATTTACAGAAAAGCTGTATGTTCCTGATTGCAACTGACAGCTCAGATAGCCAGCTTCTTTCTGCGTTTCAGTCTGGCATCCATCAATCATAATCGTATCAGCCTGATTACTAACCGGAATCAAAAGCGTTCCTGTTGAATTAGGCGGAACAGTAATATTTCCTGCAATCTCTCCATTCCCATTTAACGAATATGACACTTCGATTGTCCCTTTCAAAGTCGGAACTTTCGTCGAAGCACTGCTCAGTCCACCCGGCTGTAATTTCACCTGAAATGTATCAAATCCTGCTGTTGTAGGACGAATTCCAAACATTCCCCGGATCAGCATACTTGCCGGCACTGATCCCCATGGATGACACAGACTCATATTTGCTTTAAGAGAACTGTTCCATGCCTCTGAAGTAGTTGTTGCTCCCAGACCATACATCATATAGCCCCAGCTTTTTACTCCTTTGACGTCTTCAGAGTTACTCATAATCTGTCTTGCCAATTCTCCGTGGTTTGTTCGATATAATCCCTGAAGAAGGAAATACGTACCGTAGACACTCATTTTTACTTCTCCGTCAGATTCAATCGAAGCGTACATAGCATCAGCCATTGCCTGATCTGCATACACTCCAAAAGCCATTGCATACGCTGTTGCATGCTGTGCAGAATGTTCCACGATATATCCTCCGCTGTCTAATCCGTCATAGAATTCTCCTGTACTCGAATTATACATTTTTTGAATCATGTTTTTCTTTATTGTGTCTGATAGATTCTGATAATAACTGCTCTCCTGAGTATGACCCAACACCTTTGCAATCTCAGCCATATCAGCATACCCGCCCACACACACTGCATTAAATACTGTGTTATAATAAGAATCCGAAATTCTGTATCCATCAATCTCTGAATTCGGCCAGTCGACCATAATTCTCTGTCCTGAAGCATCTCCTACGCTGACTGTTTTCATCAATCCCTGTGATGAATCATAATACTGTTCCAGAGTTTTTTTCTTTAATAGTTGATAAGACTCCTCCAGATCACGGATATCGCCTGTATACAGATAATTTTCATAGACCAGCATAATATTATAAATAGAATATTCTGCCGGCCATGTGGTATTATTAAGCAAATACTCCGCCGAAAACTTTGCAGACGGTGACGCATCTGAAAAACTGTAACTGGTTAAAGCAGTAATAAAAGCATCTCCCTCATAAGGTCTGCGTTCTCTGTTCTGCGTATCTACATAAACATCCTGGTTCGTAACTTTGCTCGTATGTTTTACCATATCATACAAATCATTCAATACAGAATTGGAAGAATCAAAATCTGATTTTTCATCATTGAACTCCTGTCGAAGCGACAAACCTCTGATATTGTCTACAGAAATATCCGAATACAGACCTCTGATCATCACATAACGAAATGTTTTCATACCGATACCCGCCAGTGTCTGATTTCCTGCTTTCAAAGTCCATTTTTCCTGATACTTATTCCCTGTATTCAGATTGTATTTCACACTTCCATCTGAATTTAGTTCTTCTCCATACTCAATTGTGATCGATGTATTCTTGCTGAAATCTCCACTCAATTGAAGTGAACCAACAAACTCTTTTCCGAAATCGATCAGATAATTTCCACTCCCGGATTTCGTTACAGACTGAGGAATCACTTCATAATGCTTCATATTTTCTATCTGTACCGATTCAAAAACAGTCCTGCTAAAAACACTGTTTTTTGTCGGTACACTCCATGCGCTGGCATTATACCCTGCCTGTGTCCATCCAGCCGGGTATACAGTTCCATTCAGATTATCCCGTCTGGCTGTATAATATGATGTACCAATGGAAGTCGTATCATTTCCAATATAAATATTGTCTGCATCAAGTACTTTCCATGCCCCACTGTCACGTCCACTGTTAGTGATCACCTGGCTGCTTCCATCAGAATAATAATACGTAATCTGACACAAGAATGCAGAATTTGACTCTGAATAGCATATTGCCCCAACAGTATTCTTTCCTTCCTTCAGTACATCTGTCACATCATAAGTATTGTAATACAATACAGATCCATTCTGACGGGCTGGTCCAACCCCGATTTCTTCTCCATTCACATATAGACTGTATACATACTGACATGTTGGAATCGTCGACGATGCAGTTACACTGATAACCGCTTTTTCAACATTCTCCATTTTCTCAATCTCATGTCTCATCATAACCGTTTTCTGATCTGATGATCCCCAGATTCCATCTTTATTCACCCAATTGGATCCAACCGCTGTGGTAAATGCCTGCGGTTCTGACAGTGAACTTTCTACTCCATCTGTATTCTTTATCTGTACCTGCCAATAATATAATTCATTATCCTGTAAAGTACCTGACAAATCATACTGTACAGATATATTTTGGGCAGAGCTAATCCATCCAGTGTCATAAAGGTACTGACTTCTGCGAATATTCTCTATTCTGCCAGATACAACAATTCGATATGCGGTCTGCTTCTGCATGCCATTTATATTTGAATCTTTCCATGAGAATGACATTTTCTCTTTTGTCACACCATAAGGGTTAGAAAGAAGGTTAATCTTCATATCATATGGTGCATCTTCTCCAGCCTGTTCAAACCGAATCTCGCTTCTTTGTTCACTGACGATTTCATCCGTCTCATAAATTTGATCCTCTATTATTTCCTCATCGCTATTTTCACCATCCGTTAACGAATTTTCCGCATCCTCACTTTCATCCATACTCCCAGATTCATCATAAGTCTCTTCTGGTGTTTCCTCCTGCAAAAATTCTTCCGCATAAACATAACTATTTCCTGTCATGCATGTGAGTGTTAATATCAATAAAACTGCAAGTATCTTCTTATATTTCATAATTCTAATCCTTATTTCAAGTAATTTACTATAACTTAGTTATGATATCATACATTCAATAATCAAATCAAGTCATGCTGTCTCCAATTTTCCAGCAACTCTTTTTTCCTGACATTATAAAAGCTTCTGGCTACAGCCAGAAGCTTTTACATTTTCACATATATTATCATTATATATATCCATTTGGAAAATTGTATTATATATTAATTATAAACTACAACCGTTGTTCCTCCCGGAATCGTGTTATAAATCCACTTTGCATTATCCGTAGCAAGTCTGACACATCCATGTGACAGCGGCATCCCCAATCGTCCATCTGCAAGTCCTCCAGATCTAAGATATGGTACAGAATGGAATAGATAATCTCCATAGAACTGGGTGAAATAAAAACATCGTAAATTTCCCGAGTCAAAATAATAACCTTTACTTCCCACTCGGAAAACTCCAGTTACTGTCGGTGTACTTGGCGCTCCGTCTGAACACGCCCAATACTTCACATTACGCCAGAAGCCTCTGCTTCCTTGATAGATTCCTACTCTATGCGTACTTCGATCCACCATAATAATGTATGGCGTAGAACTGCTGTACATATTTGCGCGCGCATACATCGCAGCATCTGGACCAATCTCATACTTATTCTCTGTATAATAACCAGAATTTCTTCCCGGTGCAGATGCATCCTTAGATACCAAGCGGATCTGCATCGCCTCAAGTCGATAACCCACCTTTGTTGTTCCGGCTGCCTGACCATTCTTAGCCCATCCAAGCCAACCGTATTTCTGTACAGATGTACGATAATATATATCATAGTACTTAGCGATATCTCCGGAAAGCTTTATTTTCACAGCTTCCATTCCTTTAGACCCGTCCGCTGAACCGGAGAAATTTCCCTGCGTCGACCAGTCTGTCCATCCCGTCGAAGAAAGGTGTGTCGCATACTGAATCGTCCCTGTCGGAACAAACGGATTACTGCTGTCCTGATTCAGATACAATGTAATTCCTGTAAGAGCCTTACTCTGTCCAGTTGTTCCTACTGTCTGTCCCTGAGCAATATTTCCACTGACACTCTCACCCATCGGAACACCAGTATAATAAAAGTCACTGTCCGCATATCCCTGAACATATTTCAAACCGCTTGTACTCGGAGCAGCTTCACCTTTTTTAACCAATTGGATTCGTACTGCCTCGATTCGTTTGCTTAAGCCTGATGAGCCAGCTGTTTCTCCATTACATGCATAATCAGTCCATCCTATCTTCGCCATATGGACACTATAATAAACATCATAATAGTTCGCCACATCACCTGTGAGCGTTATTTCCATAGCTTCAACACGCTTACTCTGTCCAGTTGTACCTGCAAGCTGTCCATCGTTTTTCCATTCCTGCCAGCCACTTCCCTGTACATAAGCACGATAAGTAATTCCACCGGAATACTCCGTTTCAGGGAGACTGATCGTCAATGCTTCAATACGTTTGCTCTTACCAGTTACTCCACCAATAGCTCCATCTGTTACTTTTGAAAGCCATCCATATGATTGTACATGTGCCTGATACTGTACTTTTGGATATTTATAGGATTCTACGCCACTTTCATTAACCGGAGGTATTACTTCATCTTTTTTCACCAGTACGATTTCCACAGCCTCCATTCTTTTGGAATAGGCTGCACTTCCGGCTTTTGCTCCGTCACACGCCCATCCTAACCATCCAAAGGTCTGTACGTGCGTCCTGTAATAAACACTATAGTCATTTGCAATGGAACCCGTCAATCGAATAGATATCGCTTCCAGACGCTTTGACTTGCCAGTAGTACCTGCAAGTTCTCCGTCTTTCACTGCATTCTGCCAGCCATATGTCTGTACATGAACCTGATACTCAATTCCACTGTCCGCATATTGTTCAGGCAGATTATTGAGCGAAATCTTGATCGCCTCAATTCGTTTCGACTGTCCGGAAGTACCTGCAGTTTCTCCGCCTTTGACAGACTTCTGCCAGCCATATGTCTGAACATGTGCCTGATATTCGATGCCGACTTCCTGCTCCGTTTCAGTCTCCGTTTCAGATTCAGCTTCACCTTCATCAGGCTCCTCAGACCTGACTGTCGGAAGATTTTCTTCTGTATTCTCTTCTGAAATGATCTCAACTGAATCATTTTCTTCCTGTATATCCTGATTTTCCTGACTGTCTTCCGCAAGGGCGTTCGAAGAATTCAGTTCTTCCGCACGTGCTGTGATTCCCGAAAGGGAACCTGTAATGATCACAGCAAAACATACGATCATTGCCAGCCATCTTCGCTTATTTTTCATTTTCTAAATATCCTCCCAGATAACATTATTTACTGATAAAAGGTCTTTCTGTACTTCCTGGTGCCGCCCCACCTTTTTCGACAAGTACGATCTGAATCGATTCCAGACGTTTGGCCAATCCTGCAGTACCTGCGCTTTCTCCATTTTTCGCCCAGTCAAGCCATCCATATGTTTGAGAATGTACACGGTAATAGATGTCGTACTGTTCTGCCATTCTCCCTTCAAGCTTTATTTGAATTGCCTCCAGACGCTTCGACTGCCCGGATGTCCCCGATGTATTGCCTCCGGTCACCCAGTTCTGCCAGCCGTACGTCTGCACATGTGTTTTATAGCTCAGATACTGATTCATTGACGAATCCGGAAACGAAATACGGATCGCTTCCAGTCGTTTCGATTGTCCGGTCGTACCGGCAGATGCCCCATCATAGTTCCAATTCTGCCAACCATACGTCTGCACATGAGTCATATACTTAATTCTAGCCTGTTTACACGGAGTAGAAGTATCTCCTGGTGCAGCTCCGCCTTTTTCGACTAAGCGGATTTCCATTGCTTCCATACGCTTTGCATAATCAATTGAACCTGCTGTCTCTCCATTTTTCGCCCAGCCAAGCCAGCCATAACTCTGACAATGTGCCCGGTAATAAATATCATAGTGATCAGCAAGCTCTCCGGTCAGTTTTATCTGGATCGCCTCCATCCGCTTACCGCTTCCAGGCAACCCGGCTTCAGCCATGTTTGACTTCTCACCGGTCCAGCCTTTTCCCTGCATATATGCATTATAGACGATATCCCCCTGATAATCAGAGCTTCCAACCGTGATCTTCATGCCCTCCAAGAGCTTGGAAGCACCGACAGTTCCGGATGTCTGTCCGTTTCTGACATTACTTTGCCATCCACTTCCATTAACGTAAGTCTGATACATAACATACGTCGGCTCTTTCACAAAAGATTTCTCTGTACTTCCGGGAGCCGGACTTCCTTTTGGAAGTACCGCAATCTGCATCGCTTCTATTCTCTTATCATAACCCTGTGTTCCTGCCGGATTTCCATTCGATGTCCATCCAAGCCATCCATAGCTTTGTGAATGAACACGATAATAAATATCATAGTTTGATGCCGCCGAACCTGTCAGCCTGATCTTTACGGCCTCGATCCATTTTCCGCTTCCAGTCGTTCCTGCGGTCTCTCCGGCAGACACAAAATCCTGCCAGCCGATTCCCTGCACACGTGCAGTATACTCAACACCCAGATTCCCATATTCCTGTCCGACATTGATCCTAAATGCTTCCAGTCGTTTAGAGAATCCTGTCACGCCCATCTGATAGCCGTTCGCCATGGAACTCATCCAGCCATATGTCTGCATGTGTGCCTGATAGTTTATGATTTCCCGCTCTTCTACATCCACCGGCAGCTCTTCAATAGATCCATTCATCCAGAAATTCAGATCCACATTTCCGTCGATCCCGTTTACCCTTCCTTCAGAAGTACACTGCCAGATATCGTAGACTCCTCCATAACTGCATTTCTTATAGTATTGAGCCACCCATTTGGACCAGGAAGGATTCGAAAACACCGGACTGGTCAGATAATTATTCCACCAGTTCAGATTTGCATAGATTCCGACACGGTATCCGGCTGCCAATATCTTATCACAATATGCCTGAGCCATCTGACCGATCAACGTATTTCCTGTGCTTAAAACTGTATTATCTTCCAGATCGTAGTACACCGAGAGTGTCGGATGATGTCCCTTCAGCAGACGAAGCGTATGATCCGCCTCACTTTCTGCAGCTTCTACACTCGTTGCATAAGAGTAAAAATACACTCCATATGGAATTCCAAGCCGCTCACACTCTGACGCATTGTATTCCCAACAGCTGTCATCATAGGAATTGGCATTATATCCTGTTGCACATCTTATGATCGCAAAATCAATTCCATCTGCCTTCACTTTGTTCCAGTCGATGTTTCCGTTCCAGGAACTGACATCAATTCCCTTCAGGCTTGCCCCCTGTATCACGGATCCATCACTGCTGATATACTGCCCATTGACCTTTGTCCAGGCATTCGACGGAGCATATGATCTGGACGCACCCATTACAGCATTGAGATTATCCGGAATACCATTCTGAAATCTCCAGCTGTTTGCCCCGAGATCCTGCCCCTCATAGCTCTGACCGGCTTCTTCTGTAGTTGATTCCTCTGTCTGTGAAGCCATCTCTTCTGCCTCTGTATCCGGCTCGGTCTCATCGGTTTCCGTCACTTCATATCCTTCTTCAATATCAGAAGCTTCCGCCTCGAAAAGAATCATATTTAAACTTCCCGAAATCAAGATTGCCGCGAGCAGTAAGGCAGTGAATTTCTTCCATTGTTTCATTTGTATGCTCTCCTCATCATCTTATGCCAGTATTCACTGCACTGTTGTACTGATAAATGGCTCTTCTGTAGTTCCCGGAGCATCCTGTCCCCTATCCATAAGGATAATCTGAATTGCTTCCACCCTCTTATCCAGACCTTCTGTTCCGGCAGCTTCTCCATTCTTTGCCCATCCAAGCCAGCCATATCCCTGACTGTGCACACGATAATAAATATCATAATGATTTGCCATTTGTCCTGTCAGCTGAATGCGAACCGCTTCGATCTGCTTGGACTGTCCCGTTACTCCCGCTGTTGCTCCATTATTCACATAATTTCTCCAGCCGGAGTCTTTCATATATACTTTATATTCAACACTTCCTGAATACTTTGCATTTTGAAGAGATACCTGCAGTGCCTCAACAGCCTTCGATTCACCGATCGTACCGGCTATCGCTCCGCCCTGTACGGCAGTCTGCCAACCTGTATTCTGAACATATGTCTTATATTCGAGCATAGGCTGAACATATGGACGTACCGTAGATCCCGGTGCCTCTTCGCCTTTCTCGATCAGCCGAATTTCTATCGCTTCCAATCGTTTTGACAGATCTGTTGTTCCTGCGATCTCACCATTCATAGCCCAATCTAGCCAGCCATATGTCTGCGCATGAACCCGGTAATACACATCGTATTTCTCGGCCGCTTCTCCTGTCAGTCGGATCTGGATTGATTCCAGACGTTTGGATTCACCAGATGTTCCTGCCTCCTGTCCGTCCGTTTTCCAGTCCTGCCAGCCATACGTCTGCACATGGGTGCGATACTCCACTGAACCATCCACATCCAGATTTGTAAGTTGAATCTGAATACTCTCCAGACGTTTTGACTCACCGGATGTTCCTGATGTCACACCTTCGGTCTTCCAGTCCTGCCAGCCATACGTCTGCACATGCGTACGGTATGTCACGTGTGACAATACATTAGGCCGATCGGTTGCTCCCGGAGCTGCTCCATTCTTTTCGACCAATTTGATCTGGATCGCTTCCATACGTTTTCCATAACCGGACGTTCCTGCAATTTCTCCATTTTTTGCCCAGTCAAGCCATCCGTATGTCTGACAGTGCACGCGGTAGTAAATATCATAACGCTCTTTCATCTCTCCGGTCAGTTTGATCTGAATAGCCTCCATTCGCTTTGACTCTCCGGATGTACCTGATACTGCACCATCCTCTACCCAGTCAAGCCATCCATATGTCTGACAATGCGTGCGGTATCTGATCGTTCCGTCTGCAGATGGATTTCTGAGACGAAGCTTCAATGCTTCCAGACGCTTGGATTCACCGCTTGTTCCAGCTGTCTGTCCATCCATACGCTCATCCATCCATCCATATGTCTGAGCATGTACAGAATAGGACACGCCCTCTTTTGAATCATCAATCAGATCATTGTATCCGGAAACAACCTTCACATAGTCCGCGCTGATGTATGCATACATCTTTTCCATTGAGTAGGCTCCGGAGTCTTTATTGATGGATGTCCTTTCGGAATTCAGCACTCCATCACTCTGAATTTCATAAAAGTTTCCTGATAATCCACGGATCAGCACCGCATAGTTTGAAACCGAACCTGTATCATATAACTTTGTACCGGACACACTGTTCTCTTTTCTGACATTCACCGTCGTATGCGACGTATTGATCACGTCCTTGATTCCAATCGTATACCGATAACTGTCTTTACTTCCTCCGTTTTTATCCATATTCCAGGCGTGGCACGCTGCCTTCTCGCCCCAATATGGATCTGATGCATAGCTGACATTCATTCCACTTGCTTTATCTCCGAGAAACGCTCCATGGTAATAGGTATACCCCGGTCTCAGATATCGTTTCGAGCACCATGTCTCAGAAAATTCTTTGATGCACTGCGTAATGCTTGAGAAAAAAGCTGCGTTATTCGGATTGGAATCAACTGCATCAAGTCCAAACAGATTGTTTTTTGTTTGTGCGAGATTACTGCTTCCCCAGCCACTTTCATTTGCTGCCAGACCTGCCACCAGAATCGCATTTGTTCCATATGAATTCTGATTTGTCACAAAATCGGTTCCTGTATTATTCATCTTGCTTCCACTTGACGTATACTTACTGATCAGAGAATTCAATTCACTGCCAGAGTATTTACACTCACTTCGAAGCGGAAGATACTGATAATAATTGTAATAAGGCTCTGATGTATTCACCGCATGATTCCGTGTGTTCGACTGATAGTCCGAAATCATTGTCTCATAATCAAGATAAAAATAGTGTCCGTCATAGCTGTAATATGTAGTATTTGCCGAAAGATACCCCGGCTGTCTTCCCACATTGATCACACTGCCCCAACCAGTGTATGCCATATTGGTCGTAATATAGTGATAAAGGTTCGTTCCGTCTGCTTTGTAGCAGCTGTAACTCTTTGCACTGCTCAAATTCGCAACCTGAACTTTCGATGCATCCACCATTCCGACGACACCGGAAATCATAAACTTAACCTTTCCTCCGGATGTTCCTAAATATGCTGCGTCTGCTCCATATGCTCCACATACATATCCCGCAGCTCCTGTGCCATATTCTGTGTACTCTGTAGTTGAGGTACTGCTGACAGAACTTCCATTGGCATCCGCACGGAAATTCACGATTTTCACATCTGATGCATATACACGCTGTTTACCTTCGCTCCCTATATCAATAGCTGCATCTTCATCTTCTTCCATAAGATACATGCTTCCATCCTCATTGATACCATATAACTCTTCTGTCTCGCGAGTTCCATCCATGGTCACAAATTTTCTAACGGTATCCTCTGAAGTCTGCTCTGATCCATCGTCTTCCGTCTGATTACTCTCAGATGCATCCGTCTCCTCCGTCTCATTCTCATTCAGATCAGATATAACAGATGCTTCATCCGATTGCTGTTCTGTCATCTCTTCTGCATAAACGATATGGCTGCTTCCCATAACCAGGCATAAACACATCATCAAAGCAATCGTTCTTTTCATGTTTTTCTTCATATTGTACCTCCTGTTTTATTGGGCCGGCAACTTCTATACAAAAGGTCTTACAACTCCCTTAATATTTGACCTTGCTCCATTTTTAATTGGCCATACTACAACTTTATTTGGCCATGCCTCAATCACCTGATCGTTTCCAAGGTATATGGCAACATGAATTACAACTCCCGAACTGCTCTGATAGAAAATCAAATCTCCTCTTTTTCTCTCCCCATATGAAACATGTTTGAATTTTGGAGAATTCCACATGTTGCGGGATTCATATTCATGTCCCGGCATAGCATGTGTGACAGGAGTGATCGTCTCAAGATCCAGTCCTGCCGCATACAATGCCTGCATAACAAGTCCGCTGCAGTCGATTCCAAGTCCCGGAGCTCCGGAAGCCCCGATCACATAATCATTTCCCAGATAATCATAAGCTCTGCTGATCATTGCCTCGATATGATCTGCCCGGCTGCTGCTCTCGTTTACACGAAGTGGGCTTACGTAAGCTCCGTAAGAATTCCACTGTACTTCGTTAAATCCCATTCTGACCCAGGTCATATAATCAACAACACCTGTCTGCGGAAGTCCGTTCTTCCTCTGGAAATCTTTCACCGCATTCTGAACGGAAGTACTGTAATAGGCGCCACCCATTCCGACGCCATTGCCAAGTCCGAGTCTCTGAATCACTTTACGTACTTTGATTCCTTCATATCCAACAGAGAGGTTGTATCCTCCGCCGCTCAGTGTGATCTTATCTTTAATCTGATAATACTGACTCGGATTCTGGTATCTTCGATATTTCATATCTTTATAATAGTTACTGTTCGCTCCAGGTGCCGATGCATCCTTAGACACTAATTGAATCTGAAGTGCCTCCATCCGATATCCAATCCCGGTGCTTCCGGCTGTCTGACCATTCTTTGCCCAGCCAAGCCAGCCATACTTTTCAATATGAGCACGATAATAAATATTGTAATACTTTTCCAGATCTCCTGTCAGCGATAATTTGACTGCCTCGATTCCATAGCTGCCATCAGTACATCCATTGACTGTTCCGGTACCTGTCTCACTCTGCCATCCAATCTGAGACAAATGTGTCGCATAAACGATGTCACCAGATGGTTGGTATTCTTTTGTATTGTCAAGACAAATCGTCAAATTCTCCAAGCGCTTTGACTGACCTGTCACTCCAAGCGTATTTCCTGATGTGACATTTCCACTTTCTCCTATGTCCTGAATCTTTCCATGGTAATACAATTCTGTATTCGTCAATCCTTTAATATAGGTAACACCACTCGTATCCGGTACCGTCTCTCCATTCTTTACAAGCTTTATCTGAACTGCTTCAATACGCTTGCTCAGATCAGTGCTTCCCGCAGTAGCACCATCCTTTGCATATCCGCTCCAACCGACTTTCGCCATATGTACCCGATAATAGACACTGTAATGCTCTGCGATTTCTCCTGTCAGTCGTACTTCCAAAGCTTCGATTCGCTTTGACGCTCCGACAGTTCCGGCAATTTCACCATTTTTCACCCAATTCTGCCAGCCAATTCCCTGTACAAATGCTCTATATTCAACATCTCCCTCATATTCCTGATCCGGAATACTGATTTTCAATGCTTCCAAACGCTTTGATCTACCGGTCACTCCACCTACCTTATCGTCATATACGGTACCAAGCCAACCATAAGACTGAGAATGTGCTTCATATGCAATTCTGTTATTTATATAACTATTTGTTTCATCACCCGGTGCCGCTTCTCCCTTTTTCACAATACGAATCTCAACTGCTTCCATTCGCTTGCTTTGTCCCATGCTTCCTGATCCGGCTCCGTTTTTCGCCCATCCTAGCCAGCCATAGCTTTGAATATGTGTACGGTAATATATGTCATAACTTTCCGCAAGTTCGCCTGTTAAGCGAAGTTTAAATGCCTCTACCCGGAGACTTCTGCCTGATGTTCCGGCCATTTCTCCAGCATTCACATACGGCTGCCATCCAATGCGCTGCACATGCGCACAATACTCAATACTTCCTTTTCCTTCCGGCACATTTTCCAGATTAATGATGATTCCTTCCATTCGAAGAGATTGGCCACTTGTACCTGCCATCTGTCCATCACGAACCGGATCCTGCCATCCGATACGCTGCACATGTGTTGTATATGTAACAGATGGGACATATTCATCTGACTCATTCAATGTTTCAGCATTCATACTGTTCTCATCCGGATTTTCTATATTCTCCATCTGTTTTCCAGCTTCATCAACTGATTCCAAATCATCTGATTCTGTACCTTCACCAGTTTCATTCGTCTCTTCTTGCACGACGAATTGATTTATCTCTTCCGCATTACTCTGTATCGCTGGCACAAAACAGCTGCCACAGAACAACACCAAAGATAAGCCAAAGGCAATTATCTTCTTCATTAGTTTATTCCCTCCCTATTACTTAGCAAACGATATACATAGTTTATTATACTATTTTGTTCCTCTCTTTTCAACCAAAAAGGAAATCGTTCCATATTATGGTAATCAGTCATATTTACACAAAAAGGAGACAGAGTTCTATCTCCGATAAAACTCTATCTCCCTCTTCTACTTCACAAATGGTCTGATATTGCTAACAGGCGTCTTTCCTCCTTTTTCCACCAAAACAATCTCTATCGCTTCCAGACGCTTTGCCTGTCCCTGCGTTCCTGCTTCTTCACCATTTTTTGCCCAGCCGAGCCAGCCATATGTCTGCGCATGAACTCGATAATATACATCGTATTTCTCGCCCATTTCTCCTGTCAGACGGATCTGGATTGCTTCCAGACGCTTCGACTGACCACTTGTTCCGCTTATCTGTCCATCACATTTCCAGGTATTTTCCCAGCCATATGTCTGAATGTGCGTCCGGTATTCGATACTTCCTGAACATTCGTTATTTGCCTTTTTTATCTGAATTGCTTCCAGACGCTTCGACTGACCGATTGTTCCACTTGAACTTCCATCATATACATATGACTGCCATCCGTAGCTTTGCACATGAGTACGGTAAGAAATCTTTGTACTCCGGAATGCATTTTCTGTTGTTCCCGGAGCCGCATTTCCTTTCTTAACGAGCATTATCTCAATGCCCTCCAGTCTCTTCGCATATCCCTGTGATCCCGCACTTTCTCCATTTTTTGCCCATCCAAGCCAGCCAAATGTCTGTGCATGAACCCGGTAATAAACGTCATAATGCTGTGCAAGTTCACCTGTAAGGCGAATGCGGATCGCCTCCAGACGTTTGCTTTGTCCACTTGTTCCGCTCATAGCATTATCACATTTGTACGACTGCCACCCATATGTCTGTACATGTGTGCAGTACTCGATTCCGCCGGAATAATTACTACCTGACAAATAGATCTTAATTGCTTCCAGTCGCTTGGACTGTCCGCTTGTTCCGCTCATTTGTCCATCTTTACGGTATGTCTGCCAGCCATAGTTCTGCACGTGAGTTGAATAATACACGGAAGGTAAAGCTTCTTCTTTCACATCTTCTTCTTCCACAGTCACATTCGTCGTCAATATCATCCGGTGACTTCCGACAGGAATTACCGTTTCAAGAAC
The DNA here is from genome assembly GCA_030526265.1 of Eubacteriales bacterium. Classification (GTDB taxonomy): domain Bacteria; phylum Bacillota; class Clostridia; order Lachnospirales; family Lachnospiraceae; genus Claveliimonas. The sequence continues at coordinate 65,965 of JAUNDE010000001.1, forward strand.
AGCGCTTCCAACACTCTTTCCTGTAATCTGCCCCGAGTCATTATTATATGTCACAACACCTGAATCTCTACTCGTCACACTATAGGATACACTCTTTCCTGCAGGAACAGTTGTGATCTTATAAGCAGCAGACTTTGATTCCACCAGTTTTATTTCGTCAGGAGCAGAAACTCCAATGATCCCATCATTTGTAGATGTATGATCAGCATTGTCTTTTGCACCAACCATTTTCTCTGTCTGTGTACTATTCACATTATAATAGGTATTCACAGGCACTGTATACGTGCTGTTCATGTTATATTGAAGACCAATGAATCCCCCCAGAACATTTCCGCAAGACTCATCATTCCCATTTGAAAGGGAACCTGAAGCGAAACAATTCTGAATAAGCGCGCTCTGATTCATTCCAATGAATCCTCCGACATTTGGTCCACTTTGCACATTAGCATTTGAATAACAATCTTCAATCACAGCCTCTGACGATGCATTCCCCGCAAATCCACCTGTCGATGTCAGGGAATTCATTCCAGTACAATTTGTTACTGTTCCTGAAGATACAACTACATTTTGAATACTCGCATTCTGTATCACGGATGCAAATGCGCCCGTATAATCACCATTTCCCTTTGCGGAAATATTCTCCAGACACAGGTTGCGAACTGTTGACTGGCTCGATATACCAATACCATTAAACAGACCGGTCCCCTCTGCCGTTACATTTTTGATCGTGTGCCCGTCTCCATCTAGATTTCCTTCAAAATCAAATCCGGTGTAATCTCTTATTTCGCTAAAATCGAGATCTGCTGTAATTCTATAGTATCTGCCAGGATTTACTTTCAATATAGAAATAAAGTCTCTTGCAGTATTGATGAGATATGGATCATTCTCTGTCCCTGTTCCCTCAACATTCGATACTGTCACGTCAAAAGTGATCGTATCGTCTGTTTCAGAAGTGACCTTCAGGCAGATACCGGAATTTGTCCCATCTGTGAAATAAAGTGTATCCGGATCAAATGCTGCGCTCTCAGAACCCAGTGTCTTTCCTTTTTCCGGTCTGGATAAATTCAATGTTGCCTTCTGAAGCGACATATTATCAATGTTCCCTTCATTAGCTGAAGAATCACCTTCTCTGAATATATAAATATAGTCCTGTTCGCCATGATAACCGCCTAATTGATTACCATTATCCTCATATTCATTATTCACACGATAAACAATCAAACCATTCCTGTCGGGTGTCACATATGTATTTTCGCGTGCGGAAAAGTATTCAACCACAAAAAATTCATTTTCATTTAACGGTGATCGTATCTTTATCGCACATGATTCTGACGGATCTGTGTATTCTGCCTTTTTCAGGGTAATCCCCTCTGTCGAAGAGGTAATTTCATTCAAAGCATTATGCCATCCCACAGAATTATGTTCACTGATCATATAAGTCAAGAGTCCTTGTGGCGTTATTTTATCAGTGGTCGCCATCAAATCGTACAGACCCACCGGTTCTCCGGATGCGTAATATCGATAGAGATCCGGAAATCCCAGTGTATGGATGTACTCGTGGATAATCGTCCCGTAAGCAGGTCTGATAGAAGAAAACATTCCTCCCCTTTGCGTATAATCGTAACAGTTGATAAGATTATAAGTGTCTACCAATAGTCCATCCACCACGCTGATACCGGCACCGCTTAACTTGTGTGACCACAGCAGATCACTCCAGGCAATCGGTGCAGCTCCCTGTTCTTCTGACTCCACAAAAAATGAGATTGCATCCATGATTCCATCCCTATTCATATCAAGCTGACTAATGTCATACTGACTCAGGATCTGTCCTTTCACACCTGCAACAACTTCATTGATCAGTTCCATCTCCCTTTGATTCTGCTGCGTGATCCCCTGATATCCATCCGTATTATTTTCTGCATCATACTCCAGATAGTAACTTCTAGGATGACTGCTCATATAAGAGACAACATTTCCATTTTCATTCTCAGGAAATATCGAGACATCTACACTGCATTTTCCATAACTGTATTTTTCAATATAGTTTTTCAAAGAAGTGACCGGTACTGTGACCCCGCTCCCATTCACTGCAGTTGCAGTTCCCTCTGATGCATTGAAATATTTTTCCGCATTTGCAACACAATCCTGTGTATCCAGATGATAATCTTCCATATCCGGGAATTCAATAAAAACAGCTATGTATTGAAAAGTCTGTTGCATCTGCCTCGCACCAAACATCTGTCTGTCAAGACCTATCATTTTCGTCCCGTCTGTCGGTAAAGCAGGTTCAAGTCCATACATTTCTGTATAATCCGGGAGGTGTCCATCCGCAGATAATAGTTCTTCATTTTCTTCATTCAAAGTACTGTTTTCCAGTGTTTGAGCGTTTGTTTTCGGATCTCCATATCCACAGAGCGGAATCGATAACATGATCATACATAAAACAGTTGCAATTTTTCTTTTCATAACCAATCCCTCTTCCATTACCAGATACGATATGAAGCAAGGTACTTTATATAGAGAAAAAAGGCCCGTTGGACCTTTTCCCTTTCCCATATTTATCATACCAGTTCATTGGTTTTATCTCAACAATTTCTTCTGCAAATTCCTACCAAAGCATACCACTCACTTCGCCTACCATATACTCATCGCCATCACCATCTGTCACATATGCCTGCATATGATACTCTCCCTGCTCATATCCAAAGGAAGCAACATCCGCCGCAGCACGAAAGATGCCGTCTTCTCCAGGTTCCAGATCTATCCACACCAGATCACTCTGATCTTCTGCCTTCCAAACTGCAGCTCTCACAGAATCTACGATATTCACGTTTGAAATATCTGATAGTTCCAAATAGAAGTATCCATTGTTGTAGTCATATGCACTGGTCACAAATTGTGCAGCTGGATAAATACCCTGACGTTTCAAAAGGAGTTCACTCTTCTCATTGATATTTGCCAGGTTTTCCATAAAGACAGACTTCTTACCGAGCTCTTCATCTTCATTATCCAACCCGATCTCCTCTGATATTGTTGGACGATCTGAAAAAAGATTTGTCCCAAGCCCCAGTCGATTTCCTTCAATGTTCACTCCCATAGCGGCAAGCGTTGTCGGAAACTGGTCCAGTGTTGCGAAAACTCTTCTCTGATTATTCACCGGTGTCACTGCTGAATTAATATAAGCTGTATATGTTTTTCTGTCGTATTCCGAATCAATATTCTCGCAGAAGTTTTTATCCATCGTCGGATGATCACCACTGATCACAATCGTTGTGTTCTCATAGAAATCCTGCTGACGGATCCATTCGACAAAGTCCGCCACCTGAGCACTGGAACATGCCATGACATTTGCATACTGATTATCACCGTATGTATCCGGACACAATTCACATACCCATCCATCTTCAAAATGTGTATCTACAGTCAGCATTGTAAAGTTGAAAGGCTGATCCTGAGAAGCCAGCTTTATCAGTTCTTCCTTTGCGTTGGCGAACAATCTCTGATCCTCATACCCCCAGAAAACATGATAATCTTCAGGAATTCGTCCCTTTTCAATCGCATCAAAGTAGTCACACATCTCATAATTGCCATGTTCGGTAAAATAGAGTCTTCGTCCTCCAAATGTCGCATCCGATCCGATCATCAGCATCTGCTTATATCCCGCTTCGTTCAAGATATCTCCAAGTGTGATAATACCCGAAAAGAAACTGTCCTGTGTGTCCATGTTATTTCCCTGAACTGAAATCTCAAGCGGCAGCCCGGAAGTCTGTGCAAACAATCCGCCCATCGTCCATGTCGTTCCGGTCAAAGAATACCCGCCATTCAACTGCTTATCAGTACCTGAGAAGTCCTCGTTCTCCTGCGCCAGTTTCGTGAGTTCCGGAATCACATTCACATCAAATGCACCGCCATTTTCCTGATCTGCGTATGTCGTTTCCATAGACTCCAGATAGATATAGATGAGATTACGCTCCTGCTCCGGAAATTCCAGTGCCACATCTGCAGGACTTACATAATAATCCTCGATAAATGTAGATTCTGTGCCTTTCGATTTCACAAAGTTCTCTGCATCCAGTGTATCACACGCACTTGCAACTTCATTCCGTGCCACCACACATGGAATAATTGCCGCGATTGCCATTACGATATAATACTTTTTCTTTCCGCGCAATCCAAGATAGACAAACATCAAAAGGAACAGAACTATCACTGCCGGTGCCATGCACTCACCCATGAATTCCATGACCAGTCCTGAATCTGCACCATCTAACGGTGTTGTCAGATGATAAACAAGCTCATCCATCGAGAGATTATTCCATGTGTCAAACATCCACCTGATCGCAAAAAATAACAAGGTTGCCAAAAAAGTTATCAATAGTGTCAGCAGCGTCCCAATACTGACAAGGATTTTACATACTACTTTCTTTATCATAGCTTCACTCTATCCATTCCCTTCTTTGATACAAAAAGACTCTTTTATTATTGAAATTCTGATAAAATTCACGTAATTTATCATACTGAAAACATCATGCTCTGTCAAATAATCTTAGACTTTTTACGTATTTTCATTGCTCTCTTTGCTGCACAGGTGGTATGATGTTATTCAGGGGATAAATAATACAAATAAATGAGGGGAAATAATGAAATTACGGAAGTGTTTGGGTCTTCCTCTGTTAGTATTCAGTCTTTTAACGCCTGGAATGGTCTCTCAGGCTGAAGCAGACAGGGAAGATGTGTTTCAAAATCTGAACTGGGATTTTGTCCATGAAGAGGTATTACAGACACCAGGCGGAGTCGTACAGTCTATTTGTGCTACTGACGATTACATTATCTGTATGGAAAACGTCTCAGATAATCCATATGATGCAGATATTATATCTGCATATTACAAGAATGACACAGATGAATCCGGTAATCCTGTTACCAGATATAGTCTTGCCAGACGAGCAAGCAACACTTGCTGGGAACACTGTAATGGAATGGCTTACAATCCGAATACAAATGAGATCTATGTCTCACTTTACACAAACTCTATTCCTGAAAACCGTGGCTGTCTGTATGTAATGGACCCTGACACGCTGGAATTCAAGAGAAGTATCAAAATATCGGATGATTACAACATTCTGGGAATCGGCTACAAAGAAGATACTGATCAGTATGTTATCCAGACAAATGCAGAGGGCGGATACAGTTTTAAGCTGTTAGATGAGAATTTCCAGGTCGTTGAAGATTTGGGAGAATATGCCTCAACTGCCAAAACAGAAAATTTCCAGGATCTGACCGTGTGCGGGGACTATATATTAAACTTTCCACTTACGCTGTTTTCCGGAATGGGCGATTTTCTTCACGTGTACTCTATTTCGGAACGGCAGATGATCGCAGACCCGTCCATTGATTTTCATTTTGAAGACGTCACCTCGGACGAGCCGGAATCTTTGTGTGAGATAAGCCCCGGAGTCTTTCTGTCTGCTGTGAATGTCACGAAAGAAGATGGCAGCAGATGTCTTCGATTTTATCAGGTTGGAATCCCGTACCTGTTTCATCCGACCAAAACATTTTTCAACAAAAGTACAAGTGTCGCTCCTGCTGCACCTGTATCGGCACCATCTGTTTCCTCTAATCAACCGCATATGGAGCTTTTGTCGATAGTGCCGCTCCTATTGTTCGTGTTTCTCATATCAACCGGATGTTATCTTTTTTACGTCAGATTACAGAGGGAGAGGAAGCGCAAATACATTCTTGCAAGACGCAGACGAGCACAGTGCTATACACAGGATGAATTACCAGATATTAGTGATGTTGAATTAACAAAGATCATCAAACAATCAGAAAGGACGAATATTCATACGGAAATCGCATAAGACATAATTAATGCCGACAGGACAACCTGCCGGCATTTATTCTCATCTCACACAGATGCTCTTATTTTTAAATAACTTTTCTTCATAAATCCCATCAGCAATCAAACCGCGAATTGCATTCACAACAGAATCTTTGTCTTCTTTATATGTCACGCCAAACCATTCATCTGTGGAATTCAGTACCTTGACACTCATCTTACCTTTTTCAAGCAGGTCACCAATGATCGTAGGAAGCAGATACTCTCCTTTTGGATCTTCCTCATCAATATTGTCCAGATAGACATCGAACCCCTCTTCCAGAATATCAATAAATTCAGGTGAAAGCCCCCACATATTCATAGATACTTCTGAATCCAGTGCGATCGGGATCAATGCATCTTCTTTCTTAACCGCAGCACCTTCGGATGTCTTTACAATATTATGCGTCTCTACAATCTCAGTCAGCATTCGGTGTTCATCTACCTTACATACACCTCTTGTCACACCACCATTATCGCTCAGTGTATTTCCAAGAACAAATCCCACCATGCATCCCTGATATCCACTGTTATCCGGATGTGAAGTCAGATATTCAAATGCTTTTTTATATGCTGATTTTCCATAATAATCGTCTGCGTTGATCACGAGGAACGGTTCATGTACAACATCTTTACAGCAAAGGATCGCCTGTCCTGTCCCCCATGGTTTTTTTCTGTTTTTCGCCTTATGCTTATACTTTTCCGGAATATCCAGGAGTTCCTGATACGCATACTCCACATCAATGATCTTCTCGATTCGCTCTCCGATGATTTCTTTGAAATCTTTCTCCAGATCTCTGCGGATCACGAACACCACTTTATCAAAGCCTGCATCCATCGCATCAAAGATTGAATAATCCATAATGATTTCTCCGCTTGGTCCTACGGCCTCAAGCTGCTTGATTCCTCCACCAAATCTGCTGCCAATACCTGCTGCCATAATTACAAGTGTTGCTTTTCCCATCTTTTGTACTCCTCTTTTCAATACAATTTCATCAATAATGTTTTACTCGCCAAGTCCCGACTCAACAGCATCGACCATTGCCTTCAAAGCTTCCTCCTCATCCGGACCCTCGCACACAAATTCGATCTCATCGCCTTTTTTTACACAGGCTCCCAGTACGCTAAGTACGCTTTTTGCGTTTGCAAATGATTCCTCTCCGTAATAAAAGATGATTTTACTATCATACCGAACTGCTGTGTTGCAGAAGATTCCGGCAGGTCTCAAATGCAGTCCTGTCGGATTAATGATTGTTACTTTTTGTCTTACCATCTGTACTCAACCTCCATATCACTTCTCTTCCAGTACAATTTCGACTGAAATTTCTGTTTCCAGCACACATCCTTCCGGCAGTTCAAATTTCACCGGCACGGTGTATGTTCCTGCTTTCGTATACTCTTCCAGATCAATCGAAGCAGCTTTATTGATGTTCAGTTTCGACAATACTTCTGAACTTCCTTTCACATGAACTTCCAGGTCATTTGTATCCTGGTAGGTCAGGCGAAGATCTTCATCCAGATTCTTCACTGCAATGGAGCCTACCGGAAGCTCATAATTTTTCGTTCCGTCTTTTTCTACCAACACCGATACGACCACATTGTTCGCATGATCATCTGCAAGCTGGATTTCTGTTGGCAGATAATTTGTCATATCTACAGTAAAATCTGTTTTTCCGGAAACATCCTCTCCGTACAATTCTGATGCCGGTATCTGAATCATGTCAAATTGATCTAATATTTCTTTCGGTCCTGCGACTTCTATCTCATCAGGTGTTAATTTCACCGCTGAGATTGAATATCCATCAGCCACCTGAACGTGTGATACATCCACCGTGATCGGAACCATTTTAGTCTTATAAAGGATTGCTTCCACTTTAACGCCAAAGTTTCCGAGGTTATTTCCAAGTCTTGACTGATCGATCTCTTCTCCATTTGCATCATAGAAGAAGAGATTTGCTTCCAGTGTCGTATTTTCTGAAAGTCCGGCTATATCTACTTCTGCTGTTACTTTACTGATCTTCTTCACCTGCGACTCCGGTCCGTTGATCGTGATGTTCTCCGGCTGTGTATTCAGCTTCCCAAGAACATATCCGTCTCTCACTGTACCAAGTGCAATCGGTGTTATATTGCACGTCTTGCTGATATTGTCTTCAATCTTAACCTGCAGATTTCTCGGCGATGTCACTGCATTCTCATATGAGCCTTCATATCCACTGATCTTCACTTCAAGCGGGATCTGAGAATCCAGATAAAGTTCTTTAATATCTGCTGTGACAATAATGTCTTCCTGTTTGATCTTACTCAGTACTCGCCTCTTCGCAGATACGGTTACATTTACGGTTTGTGTATCATCCACGATCTGATATGTTTTCTGTTTCTCTGACAGTATCTCTGCATGCTCCACGGTAACCGGAATATTTGAGTATGTCTTAGAAATAATCGGATCATCGATATTTACCACTATCAGCCATAATAAAAATGCGATTAAAAAGGACAGCAGCTTAAGACCGAGATTGTACTTTAATCTATCTCTCATTTTCAAGCCTTCCTTTCCATTTTCCAAAGAAGCCCTTTGCTCCCTGCGATCTATTCTGCATCTCTTCTAATTTTTCTCTAAGTTCTTTCTCTCCAATATTTCTTCTGAGCTTTCCGCCTTCGGCGATCGATACATAACCGGTCTCCTCCGAAACAACGATCACTAACGCATCACTCACTTCACTCATTCCGACTGCAGCGCGATGTCTTGTTCCCAGATCTTTGCTGAGTTCCATATTATCCGACAACGGAAGATAACAGGTCGCTGCAACAATACGGTCATTTCTTACTATGATCGCACCATCATGAAGCGGCGTATTATGTTCAAAAATATTGATCAGGACCTGACTGGACACAAGACAATCCAGTTTAATCCCGGTACTTTCATACTCACTCAGCTGAATATTTCTCTCGACTACGATCAGCGCACCGGTCTTTACTCTTCCCATATCGAAAGAAGCACGAACGATCCCATCAATTGTGTCGGAACTGAATCTGGTCTTTTCTCTGACTTCAAACGGCATAACCGATCCAATTACAGAGCGCTGCCCGATCTTTTCCAGACCACGTCGAAGTTCCGGCTGGAATACGACGATCACTGCTGTCGCGAGCACCGTGGCAACATATCTCGCAAGGAAAAGGATCGTGTGCATCTGGAGCAAAGCAGCGACAAGAATGAAACCTCCAAGGATCATAAGGCCTCTCATGAGCATCCATGCTTTCGTATTCTTGATCCAGACCATGATCTGATAGACCAAAAATGTAATGATCAATATTTCCAGTATATCAGTGAATGATACATCCGGAAAATATAGTCCTCTGAGATAACGTTCAAAAAACTGTGCTATTCCCTGTTCCATCTTGTCACCTCCTTTTCCATTTCCAAAACAATTTATTTATCATCTAAGTTCAAATCTTTTTTCAGACTCTGCGTGAGCAATAACTGATCCGCATTGTCAAGATCAGATTTTCTCTTTATCGGCTGCTTCTTCGGTGTTCCCTTAGGTCTTTTCCCCTGCTGCACCGGTTTCTTCTTTATAGCATTCTTTGATGCGGAAGGCTTGCCCGGCTCTTTCTTTGGTCTCTTGCGAAGTTCTTCCGCATCGATCACTTCTGCCTCCTCGCGGAATTCGCCTCTCCGGTTGATTTCCTTCACTTCTTTCTGAGGTGCTGCAACACCAACTTTCGGAACTGCTTTTACATAATAGAAATATTCATCGTCTTCAAATTGAAGGTTTTCACATTTTGAATAATCGACACAGAAGAACAGAATTTCTAATACACATCCAGCGATAACTGCGGCAACTGCACCGATTGCCAGGGATGTCATTGATACTTTACATCCGAACACTGTACCACCTGCTACAGCAACGATAAGATAAAGCGCTGCACCCGCTGCACTTGCAACCTTCCAGGCATGTGCGATCGCTGCTTTTTTAATTCCATATACAGCCAACATACAAATGATAGCTGCAGCGACCATGATCCACATTTCTTTATTCTGGAAAATCTGTTTCACAGATCCCATAAGGTCTGTCATAAGCTTTGCTTCTTCTGCGGCCTGTGTCGCAGCTGCTGACTTTTTCACAGCTCCGATTATGTAATAAGCAATTGTTCCAAGTCCAACCGAAACAGCGTAAGACGGCGCACAGACAAGTGCAAATCCAACCGGTACAACAGTCGGGATCTTCAACATAAATGCCACTGGCATAAGGATCACTGCAATCGCTGTTTTTGGTGCAAGTCTCAAATAGAAAACAAACATCAGAAAAAACACAAACGCCGCAACGATCACATTCCCTAAAGAGACAGCGTAAATGTGTGCCAGGACTAAGACTGCTGCCGCAAGCACCGTAAATATATCAGGCAAAAATGCACATACAAGGGAAAGTCCCAATGTAATTACCGGATTGGTCAGCACATGCATATAGCCAATATTTTTGCTGATCGCAAAGAATGTAATAAACGCCAGCACAAATCGAACTGCTTTATCTATGATCTTTGAATAATTCGCATATATATTCTGTAATTGTACCTTTAATGTTAAAATGCCATCCATAATTATCGATTCTCCTTTTCATAAAGCTTTAATAATCTTGACAGGTCATGATTATATTTTTTTATGCGCATTCTGGCACTTTGATATTTTCTCTTATAGATCATGTGTGTAATCACGGAATATGTTATCACAACTGCCAGATAACCGATTACAACACCACCGAGAAGTGTGAACATCATTCCCATCGACATGGAGCCTAACAATTTATCAAAGGAACTGATTGCGATCAGTGCTATCAGACAAGCGTACCCTATCGTAGTCCAGATAAAGCCACCCACGACATGCATACTGACATAATCTTTCTGATAGTAAGAACCGATTTTCAGATCTTCTTTTCCTTCCTTTTGTTCATAAGAAGCCATTCTGGTCATCAGCTTCACTTTCTTTTCATTGATCATATTCCACCTCAAAATCTCCTGTTCATATAGTTACCCATCGTTATTAAGTATAGCAAATATCAACTTCCTTGTCCAATACTTATCGTTAAAAAATACACTTTAGAGCCACCCGCTCTCTTCAGTTCTGTTGCAGCAGAATCGATCGTATTTCCGGTCGTATAAATGTCATCGATCAGTAAAATGTTCTCGCCATTGATCGATGCTTTCTCCCATCGAAACGCGTCTCTTAGATTCGTTCGTCTTTCTCTCATGCTCAACTGTTTCTGAGGTTTTGTATCTTTCACTCTCCTGAGCCCATTTGTACATACAGGAATGTGCATTGCTCTTCCAAGTGAAACAGCGATCAGTTCTGCCTGATTGTATCCTCTTTTCTTTTGTTTCTTTCTGCTTAATGGAATTGGTATGATCAAAGAAATCTTCCATCTTATGATGGATTTCCCATATCGTGACAGCAGTTCATTTGCAAAAAAACTGCCATAGATTCGTCTGTTGTGAAATTTAAACTGATAGACAGAATACTTCACCGCATCTTTGTGTACCCAGAGTGAATATCCTCTCTCATAGAAATGCCTGTGATGCTCACAGTCATAACAATACTCTCTTGTCTCATCTTCCATCGGTTTCCCGCATCGCATGCATCTTGGCTCGTCTATATATTGAAGCTTTTCCCTGCATTCCTGACATATGCCTTCCTCTGTTATCCGGCCGCACACAGGACAGGTATCGGGATACAGAAGAGAGAGTACATTTTCCATTATCTTCATACACACCACCGGGAACTTTGACGGTTCCTTTTGTGGTATGTATGAGTATTTTTTATTTGATCTTATCATAGGCAAAACTCCCTGATCTGATCTTCTAGGCTTGTGTTTCTGTTCTGTTCTGTATTGTTTTCAATCATCGATTCAAAAACAAGATCACTTCCGACAAGTGTCACACACTTTTTCGCTCTTGTGACAGCTGTATAGATCAGATTTCGTGTGTATAGCTGTCTTGGCCCCTGCAAGAGCGGGATCACGACTGCCGGGTATTCGCTTCCCTGCGATTTGTGGATCGTGACTGCATATGCAAGTTCCAGTTCTTCCAGCATATTAAATTCGTATGTAACGATTCGTTTTTCATCAAACTCAACTTTTACTGTCTCGGAATATGTATTGATCTCGCGCACAATCCCCATATCTCCGTTGAAGATCCCAAGTCCTTTATCGATCGTCATTCCATACTTTGTGCAGATCTCCCATTCCAGCTGATAATTGTTTTTGATCTGCATGACTTTATCGCCCTCACGGAATTTACGATTCGCACGTTCCACTTCTTTCTTTCCTGAGGAAGGTGGATTCAGATATTCCTGAAGGATCACATTCAGCCGTTCCACACCAAGAAGTCCCTTCCTCATCGGCGTCAGCACCTGAATATCATATGGATCTGCATTCACATATTTCGGAAGCTTTTTCTGAATCAGCGCAAGCACAACACTTATGATCGTATTGGCATCCTGTCTCCTGAGAAAGAAAAAGTCTTTGCTGCGGTTGTCCAGCACGACCGGTTCTCCATTATTGATCTTATGTGCATTGACGACAATATCACTCTCTCCTGCCTGACGGAAGATTTTCGTAAGCATAACAACCGGGAAACACTTCGAGTCAATGATGTCCTTAAGTACGCGTCCCGGTCCGACAGACGGAAGCTGATTCCTGTCTCCGACCAGTACCAGTCTCGTTCCGACCAGCACAGCGCTCAAAAGGGCATGCATGAGGGGAAGATCTACCATTGACATCTCATCGATAATGATCACATCTGCCTCAAGCGGATTCTCTCTGTTCCTTCCAAATCCACTTTTCTGATCTCCCTCTTCCGGATTCCCATTCACTTCCAGCAATCTATGGATCGTCTGTGCCTCATATCCGGTCGTCTCTGTCATGCGTTTCGCAGCACGGCCGGTCGGTGCGGCAAGATACAGGTCCATCCCTTCACTTTCAAAATACCGGATCATTGCATTGATCGTTGTCGTCTTTCCGGTACCCGGTCCACCTGTGACCACTGTGATTCCATGCATTGCAGACTGCACTACGGCTTCGCGCTGCATCGCATCAAGCGGAAGCTCCATGTTCTGCTCGATCTGATGCAATCGGTGAAGCACTTCCGTCTCAGTAACATCCAGATTCACATTCAGGTCATGCAGCATCTTCGCCGTATTCAACTCCATATAGTAATAATTGGATGGATAGATTCGGCGGACTCCTTCTGCTTCTTTGATGATGATCTTTCGCTCCATCGACAGATCCATCAGATACTTTTCGATATGTGTAATCTCTACTTCCAGAAGTTCACCCGCCTTGCGGGCCAGCATACTTTCATGAAGAAATATGTGTCCGGCATTGACTCCCTGCAGAAGTGTGTAGAAGATGCCGCTTCGGATCCGATAGTCCGAATCCGTATGAATTCCGATACGCTTTGCAATCTCATCCGCTGTGCGGAATCCGATACCACTGACCTCATCTGCCATCCGGTATGGATTTTCTTCCAAAACGCGGTATACCCTATTCCCGTAATACTGATAGATCTTTGCTGCCAGTGTTGTCGAAATGCCAAATTTCTGAAGATAGATCAATGCTTTTCGCATGTCTTTTTTCTCTTCTACCTGCTCGGCGATCTCTCTTGCTTTACGCTCACTGATCCCCTTCACTTCTGCCAGTCGTTCCGGTTCTTCCTCAATGATGCGGAATGTATCTTCTTTAAATTTGCGGACGATACGTCCTGCAAGTGCCACGCCCACGCCACGTATTGCACCCGATCCAAGATATCGTTCGATGGACATCAGATCTTCCGGATCACAGACTTCACTTGACGACACAGAAAACTGCATCCCATACAGAGAATGATTGACATACTCTCCCTCTAATTTCAGGAGCTCTCCTTCCTCGATATAGAGAAAGGATCCTACACAGGTAAGATCCCCATCTTCATTATTCAGGTGGAACACAGTGTACCCGTTATCTTCATTTCGAAAAACGATATGTTCTACGTATCCTTTGATTTCTTCCATTAACTCTCTTTTCTTCCACTCATAAATTCTACGAATTGACCGGTTCCTATCGCCACAACATTCATTGGATTCTCCGCCGTCATCGTATTGATCCCGGTTCTTTCCTCAATCAGTTCCTCAAGACCGCGAAGCATTGCGCCACCTCCGGTCAGAACGATTCCTCTGTCAAGGATATCTGCCGAAAGTTCCGGCGGTGTTTTTTCCAGTACACTCATAACCGCTTCCACGATCTGACCTGTCGTCTCGCGAAGAGCCGACTCTGTCTCCGACGACGTGATCGTAATTGTTTTCGGAAGTCCGGTCATAAGATCTCGGCCGCGCACTTCCATCACTTCTTCTTCAATCAGCGGATATGTTGTCCCGATCTTGATCTTGATATCTTCTGCTGTCCGTTCCCCGATGAGAAGATTATGTTTTTTTCTGACATATCGAACGATCGCATCATCAAAATTGTCTCCTGCGATCTTGATCGACTTATTTACAACCGTCCCTCCAAGAGAAATAACTGCAACATCTGTAGTTCCTCCCCCGATATCAACGATCATATTGCCGCATGGTTTTGAGATATCGATCCCCGCTCCGATCGCTGCCGCAACCGGCTCTTCGATCAGACGTACTTCTCTGGCGCCTGCCGCATAGGTTGCTTCTTCGACAGCTTTTCTTTCCACCTCTGTCACACCACTTGGCACACAGATACTGATACGTGGCTTGCTGAACGTCCTTCTGCCCAGAGATTTCTGAACAAAATATTTGATCATTTTTTCTGTAACTGTATAATCAGAGATCACACCCTGTCTCAAAGGCCGTACTGCGATAATATTTCCCGGTGTTCTTCCGAGCATCAGTCTTGCCTCTTCACCGATCGCCTTGATCGTATTCAAATCTCTGTCAAAGGCAACCACTGAAGGTTCTTTCAAAATAACACCTTTTCCTTTGACATACACGAGAACACTGGCTGTTCCCAAATCTATTCCAATATCAACTGCCATTTTTACATGCTCCCCCTTCGTAGGTAGTATCTCTCATTATATTAAACTTTATGACTTATGAAAAGGCTTTTTTAGTACCATGTCGATATATTTTCCGGTGTAAGATACCGGGTTCGCGGCGACTTCCTCCGGCGTACCCTTAGCGATCACGATACCTCCTCCGTCTCCGCCTTCCGGTCCGATATCAATGATATAATCAGCTGTCTTGATGACATCCAGATTATGCTCGATCACGACAACGGTATTGCCATCTGATGCAAGACGTTTCAAAATCTCCGTCAGCTTGTGTACATCCGCAAAATGAAGACCGGTCGTAGGTTCATCCAGAATGTAGATTGTCTTTCCTGTACTTCGTTTGCTGAGCTCTGTCGCAAGCTTGATTCTCTGCGCCTCTCCGCCGGACAATGTCGTTGACGGCTGTCCAAGTTTGAGATAAGAAAGGCCGACATCATATAATGTCTCGATCTTTCTTCGGATGGAAGGTACATTCTCAAAGAACTCCAGCGCCTCTTCCACAGTCATGTTTAATACGTCGTAGATACTTTTCCCTTTGTAATGTACTTCCAAAGTCTCTCGATTATACCTTTTTCCTCCACAAACTTCACAAGGCACATAAACATCAGGCAGGAAATGCATCTCGATCTTTATGATACCGTCTCCGGAACATGCCTCACATCTTCCACCTTTTACATTAAAGCTGAAACGTCCTTTTTTGTATCCGCGTTCCTTTGCATCCTGCGTCGCAGCGAACAGATCACGAATCTGATCAAATACTCCTGTATATGTTGCCGGGTTCGATCTCGGCGTACGCCCGATCGGTGACTGGTCGATCGCAATGATCTTATCCAGCTGCTCGGTTCCTTCTATCTTTGTATGTTTACCCGGTATTGTCCTTGCACGGTTCAGCTTCTTTGCAAGATACTTGTAAAGAATTTCATTTACAAGTGAGCTTTTTCCGGACCCGGACACACCTGTAACGCACGTCATCACACCAAGAGGGAATTCCACGTCGATATTCTTCAGATTGTTTTCTCTTGCGCCAAAGACTTTCAGCCAGCCATTAGGCTGTCTTCGTTCTTTCGGAACCGGAATGCAGATCTTACCGCTCAGGTATGCACCTGTGATGGAATCTTCGCACGCCATGATCTCCTGTGCAGTTCCCTGTGCAATGATCTCTCCACCGTGTTCTCCCGCGCCCGGACCGATATCAACGATATGATCTGCTGCAAACATGGTGTCCTCATCATGTTCGACAACGATCACTGTATTGCCAAGATCGCGCAGATGCATCAATGTTCCAAGCAGCTTATCATTATCTCTCTGATGAAGGCCAATGCTTGGCTCATCCAGAATATATGCCACACCAACGAGCCCGGAGCCAATCTGGGTGGCAAGACGGATTCGCTGCGCCTCTCCTCCAGACAGCGTTCCCGTTGCTCTTGAAAGAGTCAGGTAATCAAGGCCAACATCTAACAGAAACTGAAGCCTTGCCTTGATCTCCTTCAGGATCTGGTCACCGATCAGATGCTGCTGATTCGTCAGCTCCAGATCATTGAAGAAGTTTAACACCTTCCCGATCGAATAATTTGTCACTTCTGCGATATTACGGTCGCCGACTGTAACTGCAAGCGAATTCGTCTTTAAACGCTGGCCCTTACATGTACGACACGGTGTGAATCTCATATATTCTTCATACTCCGCCTTTGAAGACTCGGAATATGTCTCCCTGTACCTGCGCTCTACATTTTTTATGATGCCTTCAAATTCAACATCATAAAACCCCTCTCCGCGCTGACCGACATAATGGACATTTATTGTTTTCCCATTCGTCCCATGAATCAAAACATCATGAATTTCCTTCGAATACTCTTCAAACGGCGTGTCCAAAGAGAAATTATATTCTTTACTCAGCGCTTCTAGTATTGCTCTTGTAAAACTTCCCTCTTTATTTGCAGACTGCCATCCCATTACAGCGATCGCTCCCTGATTGATGCTGAGACTCTTATCAGGAATAATCAGGTCTTCATCAAATTCCATCTTGTATCCTAGACCGAAGCAATCCGGACACGCGCCAAACGGATTGTTGAATGAGAAACTTCTCGGTTCGATCTCCTCAATGCTGATCCCACAGTCAGGACACGAAAAGCTCTGACTGAAGTTCACGGGCTCACCGCCAATGACATCTACGATCATAAGTCCTTCTGCGAGATGCAGTACATTCTCCACCGAGTCTGTCAGACGTTTTTCAATGCCTGGCTTTACTTTCAAACGGTCAACAACAACCTCGATATTGTGCTTGATATTCTTGTCCAGATTGATCTCTTCAGATAGTTCATACATGTTTCCATCGATTCTGACGCGGACATATCCGCTTTTCTTCGTTCGTTCCAGAAGCTTCGCATGCGTTCCTTTCCGCCCTCTTACAACCGGGGCAAGAAGTTGAATTCTGCTTCCTTCTTCCAGCTCCAGTATCTGATCAACCATCTGGTCTACTGTCTGTTTATGAATTTCCTTTCCACAGTTCGGACAATGTGGAATGCCGATCCTTGCATACAGCAGACGCATATAATCATAAATTTCTGTCACTGTACCAACTGTTGATCTTGGATTTTTATTCGTAGATTTCTGATCGATCGAAATTGCAGGTGACAGTCCTTCAATGCTCTCGACATTTGGTTTTTCCATCTGTCCAAGGAACATTCTTGCATAGGAAGAAAGCGATTCCATATATCTGCGCTGTCCCTCTGCATAGATCGTATCAAATGCAAGAGATGATTTACCGGAGCCGGATAGTCCGGTAAGAACGACCAGTTCATCTCTCGGAATATTCAGGCTGACATTTTTCAGATTGTGCTCATTTGCCCCGCGGATCTTAATATAATTCTTTGTGTCTTTTACTTTGTTCATTCAGTTTCCCTTCTAATAAGTACTACCTATCTCCTGTTTTTTGCCTATTCCATTCTAAGAGAAAAACAGCTCCTGTGAGCCGCAAATCTCATGAATTATAATTCCTGTAATTGTTTCTTTAATTCCGTCATCTTATCACGCAATTCAGCCGCCGCCTCGAAGTTAAGCTCTGCCGCAGCCTTCTTCATCTGTTTTGTGATATCTTTTATCAGCTTCTCCAGTTCTTCTCTGCTCATAGACTCAGGATCCTTCTCCATACGAAGCTCTTCTGCAGCAACTTTTCTCGAAATCGTGATCAGATCCCTTACCGATTTACGGATCGACTGCGGCGTGATGCCATGTTCCTCATTGTATTTCATCTGAATCTCGCGACGACGTTTCGTCTCATCGAGCGTCTGTTTCATGGAATCCGTGATCGTATCTGCATACATGATAACATGTCCTTCTGCATTTCTGGCAGCACGTCCTACCGTCTGGATCAAGGAAGTGGCAGAACGAAGGAACCCTTCTTTATCTGCATCGAGGATCACAACAAGCGAGATCTCCGGGATATCAAGTCCTTCTCTCAAAAGATTGATTCCGACAAGAACGTCAAATACATCCAGACGCATATCGCGCACGATCTCAGCTCGTTCCAGTGTGTCAATATCTGAATGAAGATATCGAACTCTGATACCGACCTCGCGCATGTAATCAGTCAGGTCTTCTGCCATTCGTTTCGTCAGAGTTGTAATCAATATCTTGTTTTTCTTCGCGATCTCTTTGTTCACTTCCCCGATCAGATCATCGATCTGTCCATGAACCGGTCTCACTTCAATCTCCGGATCCAGAAGCCCTGTCGGTCTGATCACCTGCTCAGTGCGCAGAAGTTCATTGCGCTCTTCATATGGTCCCGGTGTCGCAGATACGAAAAGGACCTGATTGATCTTGCTCTCAAATTCACCAAAACTGAGTGGACGGTTATCCAGCGCCGACGGCAGACGAAACCCATAATTCACGAGTGTCCGCTTTCTTGACTGGTCACCATGATACATTCCGCCGATCTGAGGAATCGTCATATGAGACTCATCGATCATCAGAATGAAATCGTCCGGGAAATAATCGATCAGTGTATGCGGTGCTTCCCCAGGAGCCAGTCCGGTCAGATGTCTCGAATAATTCTCAATACCGGAACAGAATCCTGTTTCTCGAAGCATCTCGATATCAAAATTCGTTCTTTCAGATATGCGCTGTGCTTCCAGCAGTTTATCCTCTCGTTTAAAGAAATTTATTTGTTGCTCAAGTTCTATTTCAATATCATTTATTGCGCGATTCATATTTTCTTTCGAAACAACATAATGCGATGCAGGGAAAATGGCAACATGCTTCAGATCGTCTTTGATCTCGCCGGTCAACACATCTATCTCTGTAATTCTGTCCACTTCATCACCAAAAAATTCAACACGGATCGCAGATTCTCCAGATCCCGCAGGGAACACCTCCAGAACATCTCCATGAACACGAAATGTACCACGATGAAAATCCATCTCATTGCGGTCGTACTGAATATCGATCAGCTTACGGATCACATCATCCCGGTCCTTTTCCATTCCCGGACGAAGCGAGATAACCATGTCCTGATAATCGATCGGAGAACCAAGTCCGTAGATACAGGAAACACTGGCTATGATGATGACATCTCTTCGTTCCGAAAGTGCTGCCGTAGCCGAGTGGCGAAGTTTATCGATCTCGTCGTTGATCGATGAATCTTTCGCTATATAAGTATCGGAAGACGGCACATATGCTTCCGGCTGATAATAGTCGTAGTAGGACACAAAATACTCCACTGCGTTATTGGGGAAGAATTCTTTAAATTCACCATACAACTGCGCTGCAAGGGTCTTATTATGCGCTATGATCAGCGTTGGTTTATTCAATTGCTGGATAACATTTGCCATCGTAAAAGTCTTACCGGAGCCGGTGACACCGAGAAGTGTCTGGCACTGGTTTCCTTCTTTAAAGCCTTTTACCAATTGTTCGATCGCCTGCGGCTGATCGCCGGTCGGGGCGTATTCTGATACTAATTCAAAATGATCCATGAAATCCTCCTATGAATCTGTTATCTGCATTTTCTGTTGCCATTATATCAGCTCGGCTGATGCCTCGCTGTGGCCATTCGTTATATGTCGGTGTCCGCCAGCGCACACCTCCGCATGACTCATTATATCAAAAGATAAAATAAAAGTACAGAACAACCGAATGTTTGTTCTGTACTTCTTTTCTCTTCTATCCCCGGTCTCTCAGACTCAGGATTCCTTCCACCAGTATTTTCACATCATCCAGTATGTAATCGAACGCCCCTGCCTTATACAGATTGAGCACGATCAGCCCAATCGGTACCGCGAAGATCATTCCAAGTACACTTCCAAGCCGGTATCCCAGATACAGAAGGAACAGCGTATAAAGTGGATTCAGTCCCATACTGTCGCCTACCAGTTTCGGCTGGATCAGCTGTCTGACGAGCTGTGTTACGCCGTAGATTACGATCAGCGCGATCGCCACTTTATAATTTCCGACCAGAAATTTATAAATCGCCCATGGGATCAGCGCTGTTCCTGTTCCGAAAAACGGAAGCAGATCCAGAAGTGCGATGGCAAGTGCCAGCAATACTGAAAAATGTATCTGAAGCAGCGTAAATCCAACCATCAGAATCGCAAACACTACGGTCATGATCTTGAACTGTGCTTTGAAATAACCGCCCAGGGCATATTTCAGATTGTCTGCCACCATCGTCATGCGGCTGGTAATCGGCTCCGGCACGACCCTTTTTGCCCACGCGCTCAGCATTTCCTTATCCGAGACAAAGAAATATGCAGAAACAAATGCAACGATCGTTCCGATCAGTACAGATGGAATTCTTTTTGCCATATTTCCTGCAACTTCAATCGTCGGTTCGCTCATCTGTCCAATAAGTGAACCCATTGTCTCATCCAGGTTCGCCATAAAGTTACTCCAGCTTTCCTGCGCCTGTGACGGAAGAAATGCAAAAATCTGAGAACACTTCTCTCCTATCTCGTGAAATCCACTTTCCAGATCCCTGTACATAGATGGAAAATTCCGTGTCAGTGTTATGATTTCTCCCCACATCCTGCTGACGATCAGATATATGGCTCCAATGCAGATACCGAGAACCAGAATAATAGTTATCGCTGATCCAAGCTTCTTCATGATCTTCAGCCTTTTTTCCAGGAATACGACCAACGGTCCGGCTATCACAGACAGAAGCCATCCGATCACAAACGGCATAAAGAAAAATGCCGCTTTCACACCAAGATAAATAAAGATTACCGTAGCTGCAAGGCTGAAAAGAAGGCTCACCGCCACCTTCCAGTATGGTCTATGGTCTCCCATTTGTTCCTTCACGCTCATAAAACTTCACCTCTGTTATTAATGGTCCAATATAATCCCCTCAGTCTGCCGTAATGTGATATTCCTCACTCTCAACGAATTATGCTTCTTCTTTTTCAGTCAGTCCACAGACTTCTTCTGCAATACTCCAGATCTCATCTCTTCCCTGTTTTGTCACAGATGAGAAAGGAATCACGATCGTACCCGGAATAAGATTCAGCCCCTGCTTCACGACCTTCACCTGCTTCTGAATCTGACTCCTCTTGATCTTATCAAGCTTTGTCGCAATGATGATCGGATGATATCCCTGTTCGATGATCCACTCATACATCATTTTATCGTTTGCCGACGGAGCATGGCGGATATCGATCAGGAGAAATACTGCCTTCAACTGTTTTGAGCTGTTCAGATATCGCTCGATCATTTTTCCCCATTTCTGTTTTTCCTGCTCCGAAACTTTCGCATATCCATATCCAGGCAGATCTACAAGATACAATTCCCTGTTGATATTGTAAAAATTGATCGTCTGCGTCTTTCCAGGTGTTGCAGATGTTCTCGCAAATGATTTGCGGTTCATTAATGCATTGATAAGTGATGATTTTCCAACATTTGATTTTCCTGCGAAAGCGATTTCCGGGAGAGTATTCTCAGGAAGTGTGCTCGCGATTCCGCACACTGTCTCCAACTCAATATTTTTAATAATCATAACTTCATCCTCCTATGATACAAAAGCGACCTTCAGAACCTCTTCCATCTTCGAAACCGGAATGATCTCGAGCCCTTTTGTAATCTCACTTGACAGTTCTTCGACATCTCTTACATTCTTTTCCGGAATCAATACCGTTTTCATGCCTGCATCTTTCGCCGCAAGCAGTTTTTCTTTCAAGCCTCCGATCGGCAGGACGCGGCCTCTCAGTGTGATCTCTCCGGTCATCGCAACATCTGCCCGCACTTTATGTTCTGTCACGGCAGAAAGCATCGCTGTCGCCATTGTAATTCCGGCAGAGGGACCGTCCTTTGGCACGGCTCCCTCCGGGATGTGAATATGGATATCGTGTTTTGCGAAGAAATCATCTTCAATATGATAAAGCTGTCCCACAGAACGGATATAGCTGATTCCTGTTCTGGCGGACTCTTTCATTACATCTCCAAGCTGGCCGGTAAGAATGACCTCACCTTTTCCAGGCATAACATTTACTTCTATCTGTAGTGTATCTCCTCCTACGCTCGTCCATGCAAGTCCGCGCACAATTCCTACTTCATCTGTCAGATTTGCCATCTCATAAGAATACTTCTCTTTTCCAAGATATTTGTGCAGATTTGTTTCTGTTACACGGATTTTCTTTTTCTCGGACAGACCACTTTCCAGAATCTCTCTGGCTGCTTTACGGCAAATATCCCCGATCTTTCTTTCAAGCTGGCGCACACCGGCTTCCTTTGTATAATTTCTTGCCATTTTCCAGACAGCGCCCTTGCTGATGGATAGCTGTTCCGGTTTAATTCCGTTCTTTTCAAGCTGTTTTGGAATCAGATGTTCCATCGCAATATGAAGTTTTTCGTTTTCTGTATAACTGCTGATCTCAATGACTTCCATACGATCAAGAAGTGGTCTTGGAATCGTCTGAAGTGAGTTCGCTGTTGTCACGAACAATACCTCTGAAAGATCTATCGGAACTTCCAGATAGTGATCACGGAATTTCACATTCTGTTCACTGTCAAGTACTTCAAGAAGTGCTGAGAATGTATCACCTTTGTAGTCATTACTTACTTTATCAATCTCATCCAGAAGCATCAGCGGATTCTTCACACCTGCTGATTTCAGCCCGTTAGCGATACGTCCCGGCATTGCACCTACGTATGTTTTACGATGTCCGCGAATCTCCGCTTCGTCGCGGACACCACCGAGGGAAATACGGACATACGGCTTCTGAAGTGCCTTTGCAAGCGATTTTGCAATAGATGTCTTACCAGTTCCCGGAGGGCCTACAAGACAGAGGATTGGACTGTCTCCCTTCTTTGTAAGCGCCCGGACTGCAAGAAATTCAAGAACTCTTTCCTTCACTTTTTCGAGTCCATAATGCTCTTTATCAAGAATCTCTTTTGCAAATGCAATATCCTCAGAATCCTCTGCCACCTTATCCCACGGCATCTCAAGCATCGTTTCAATGTAAGTGCGGATCACTCCGCTCTCAGCAGGACTGTTCATAGAACTTTTGAATCTTCCGATCTCTTTCTGAAGTTTTTCCTTCACTTCATCTGAAGCAGTCAGTTCATTCGTTTTCTCCATGAATTCTTCTGCATCAGAAATCGTATTTTCCTCTCCCAGTTCTTCACGGATCTGTTTCAGCTGCTCACGCAAAATATAATCTCTCTGATGTTTATCAACACGCTCTTTTACCTTGGCCTGAATCTCCTCTTTGATATCCATGATCTGCATTTCATTGATGATCTTAAATGTCAGCAGATCATATCGATTCAATACATCTGTTTCTCCAAGGATCTCCTGAAGATCTTTATAATCAAGAGGCACATTCGCAGAAATCGTATCGATCAGCTTTGGAAGTTCGCTGCAGTCATTGATCTGTCTGAGCATATCCTTCGGATATTTCGGATGCCGCTTGATATACTCAATATATATTTCTTTCAAACCTCTGCACATCGCATTCACATTCAGATTATTTTCACTCTCTCCAAATGTTTCTTCGATTCGATTAATGTCTTCAAGTTCAGTGATATTTGCCCTCAAATACGGTTTATTATACTCCAGACCATCAAGCTGTGCTCTCTTTTCTCCGGATACCAGCACTCTCAAATAGTTCTTTGGCAGCTTGATGATCTGCTTGATCGAAGCAACTGTACCGATCGGATATACACTGTCGAAATCCGGTTCTTCAATATCAATATCTTTTTGTGTTGCAAGAAAAATCTTCTGACCTTCCTCTTCCATCGCTGCCTGAATTGCTTCAATCGATACCTCCCTACTCACATCAAAATGGACTACCATTTCCGGGAGTACTGTCATTCCGCGCAACGCAACCATAGGAATATTTCTTTGTAAACTCATTTATTTCTCTCCTGTACAAAAGGGCGGAGTAATAATTCCTCCGCCCCTGATCTTTCCACATTTTAGATCGATTTTCTATTTCTCGTCCCTACTTATGCACTCTGTGATTTCAGATCATTGCGTTTATAAATCGGGGCTTCTTCGCCTTTTACGGCCTTCTTTGTGATCAGACATTCCACAAGGTCTTCCTCTGACGGAGCAGCGAACATTGTATCCATCATTACATTTTCTACGATCGCTCTCAGTCCTCTTGCACCGGTTCTTCTCTTAAGTGAAATATCTGCAATCTCTTCCAACGCATCCCTGTCAAAACCAAGTTTTACGCCATCAAGTTCAAGCAGCTTCTGATACTGCTTGATGATCGCATTCTTAGGCTCTGTGAGAATACGAAGCAGCGCATCTTTATCGAGCATTTCCAACGATACTGTCACCGGAACACGCCCAACCAGCTCCGGAATGATGCCGAAACGGACAAGGTCCTGTGGAAGTACCTGTTTATAAAGTCTGTCAACATTATTCTCATGCTTTGAAGCGATCTCTGCATTAAATCCCATCGACTTCTTATCGATACGTCTTTCTACGATCTTATCAAGTCCCTCGAAAGCTCCTCCACAGATAAAGAGAATATTGGTCGTATCGATCTGAAGTAATTCCTGATGCGGATGTTTTCTTCCACCCTGCGGCGGAACATTCGCTACTGTTCCTTCGAGAATTTTCAGAAGTGCCTGCTGTACACCTTCTCCGGAAACATCTCTTGTGATCGATGGATTCTCTGATTTTCTTGTGATCTTATCAATCTCATCGATATAGATGATTCCATACTCTGCACGCTGAATATCTCCGTCTGCCGCCTGAATGATCTTCAGAAGAATATTTTCCACGTCTTCTCCTACATATCCTGCCTCTGTGAGCGCCGTCGCATCAGCAATCGCAAATGGAACATTCAAAATCCTGGCTAGTGACTGTGCAAGAAGCGTTTTTCCACATCCGGTCGGACCGAGCATAAGAATATTGCTCTTCTGGAGTTCAACTCCAAGATCCTTCTGTGCCATAATTCTTTTATAATGATTATAAACCGCAACGGACAAAACTTTTTTTGCCTCTTCCTGACCGATCACATAGTCGTCCAAAAATGCTTTGATCTCCTTTGGTTTATGCAGTGTGATTCCTTCCAGAGATGAATCCGGTGTTTCATACTCCAGTTCTTCATCCAAAATTTCCATACACACTTCAATACATTCATCGCAGATATAGGCACCTCTTGGTCCTGATATCAATTTGCGAACCTGTTCCTGTTCTTTTCCACAGAACGAACATCGAATGGCCCCATCATTTCTTCCTGCCATATCTTCACCTCTCTACATAAATCAAGACAGGTAGAAAAATCTTTCCTACCCGCCTCCATTACTTTATTATTTACGGTTTGTGATTACCTCATCGATCAATCCGTATGCTTTTGCTTCTTCCGCTGACATAAAGTTATCACGTTCTGTGTCGATACGGATAACATCAAGTGGCTGTCCTGTGTTTTTCGAAAGAATCTGATTCAATCTTGTACGTGTCTTCAGGATATGCTCCGCAGCGATCTGAATCTCCGTCGCCTGACCCCGAGCACCGCCTGATGGCTGATGAATCATAATTTCTGAATTCGGCATAGCAAAACGTTTGCCCTTTGCTCCTCCTGCCAGCAGGAATGAACCCATACTTGCTGCCATTCCCATACAGTATGTAGCAACATCACACTTGATGTACTGCATCGTGTCATAGATGGCAAGACCTGCTGTAACAGAACCACCCGGACTGTTGATATACATATGAATATCCTTTTCCGGATCTTCTGCCTCGAGGAAAAGAAGCTGTGCTATGATAATATTTGCAGCAACATCTGTCACTTCCTCGCCGAGGAAAATAATTCTGTCTTTCAACAATCTGGAGTAGATATCATACGAACGCTCTCCACGACTTGTCTGTTCAATCACATAAGGTACTAAACTCATAAATCTGCCTCCTGTCCTGATATACTTACGTTCAGGGGATCTTCAGAGAACTGATTATTTCTCTACTGCTGTCTCAACAAGAAGTGTAACAGCCTCCTGAACAGCCATATCTTCTTTCATCTGTTTCATTTCAGCTTCGCCCATGAATCCTTTGAGTTTCTCAACTTCCATCTGGTAGCTTTCAGCCATCTTGGCAAGTTCTTCGTCAACTTTCTCATCAGAGATCTCAATGTTCTCAGCTTTTGCGATTGCTTCAAGAACTAATCTTGTCTCAATACGCTTCTGAGCCTGTGGGCGCATCTCAGCTTTCATTGTCTCTTCTGTCTGTCCTGTAATCTGGAAATACTGCTCAAGTGTGAAGCCCTGGTACTGAATGTTCTGTGCAAACTCACGAACCATATCTTCTGTCTGAGTCTCGATCATAGCCTCCGGAATTTCCATTGTTGCATTTGCAACAGCTTTCTCTACTGCCTGATCTTCTTTCTTTCTGTTTCCTTCAGCTTCTTTCTGAGCTTTGATCTGAGCTTTTACATCAGCTTTGTACTCATCAAGTGTATCGAATTCCGATACTTCTGCTGCAAATTCATCATCGATCTCCGGAATCTCTTTTACTTTGATCTCATGTACTGTACATTTGAATGTAGCATCTTTTCCCTTGAGATCTTCTGAGTGGTAGTTCTCCGGGAATTTCACCTGGATCTCAACTTCTTCTTCCGCATTTACACCGATCAGCTGCTCTTCAAATCCCGGAATGAATGCACCGGAACCGATTGTAAGTGGGTAGTTCTCTCCCTTACCGCCTTCGAATGGAACTCCGTCAACAAATCCTTCAAAGTCAAGAACAACTTCATCGTTCTCTGCAACCGGACGTCCTTCAACAGCTACGCTTCTTGCGTTTTTCTCTGCTTCCTCCTGGATCTTGGCTTCAACTTCTTTCTGTGTTACACGGGTAGAAACTTTGTCTACTTCCATTCCTTTGTATTCACCAAGAGTTACTTCTGGTTTCAATGCAACCATAGCAGTGAAAATGAAGTCTTTTCCTTTTTCGATCTGTTCAACGTTGATTTCCGGACGAGATACGATCGGAAGGTCAGAATCCTTCAGCTCATTCTCGTATGCAGCCGGCATAACCTGATTTGCTGCTTCTTCATAGAAAATCTCTGCACCGTACAGTTTCTCGATATATGCACGCGGAACTTTTCCTTTACGGAATCCAGGTACATTGATATTTTTCTTCTGTTTGTTGTACGCACTCTGAAGTGCTTTTTCAAATTCACTGGCCGGAACTACGATTGTAAGTTTTGCCATGTTTTTTTCTAATTTTTCTACCTGTAAACTCATTTACGTTTCCTCCTATTTCTATCTTGCTCTCCGGTAGGTGGAAAACAAGCATTCTACAATACGCTCATTTAGCTAGTATAACATAAAGACAAGCTCTTGACTAGCCTTGATTTTCAGCAATTATCATGCTGTTTTTATCTCATATATATAATGGAAGCTGCAATTTCTTCTGCTTTTACTTTATCTGTCATCACTTCTACTAATTTAAGTGCAAAATCGATTGCCGTTCCCATTCCTCTGCTTGTGATAAGATTGCCGTCGTGCACAACAGGTGTCTTCCCGATCACTGCACCTGCCAGTTTGCTTTCAAAAGATGGATAGCATGTTGCTCTCTTTCCTTTCAGAAGTCCCATGCCGCCAAGAATACTTGGTGCCGCACAGATCGCTGCGACATATTTCCCGGATTCCATAAAATCAGCGATCACCCTGCGCACGCCTGCATGTTCTTCAAGATTTTTTGTTCCCGGCATTCCCCCCGGCAGAACGATCATATCATATCCGACAAAATTTACTTCTTCGAAAAGATCTTCTGTATGAACGTTGATACCATGGGCACCATGCACCATATAATCATCTGTAATCGATACTGTATTAACATATATACTCGCTCTTCGAAGCAGGTCCACCGCAGTTAACGCTTCAATTTCCTCAAATCCATCAGCTAAAAGAACTGCTACTTTTTTCATAGCTCTCCTCCTATCATTTATTTCTGCATACATTCCATTTAATAGTAACAAACAACTTTCAAAAAATCAAATAGTAGTATACAATATTCTCCGGGAAATGTATAGAATTGTTTTTTTATAGAATAATACAAAATACACAGAAAGGAGATTTTTATATGGAAATCGAACGAAAATATCTGATCAGCAGAGTTCCGGACTCTCTGACAATCACAAACACGCGGCTGATCGAGCAGGGATATCTGAATACAGAACCTGTTGTCCGAATCAGAAAAGACAATGATAAATACGAACTGACTTATAAATCTAAAGGCCTCATGGCGCGGGAAGAATACAATATGCCGCTCACCCAAGAGGCTTATGAGCATCTGCGGACAAAGGTGGACGGACGCATCATCTCGAAGACACGATATGAGATCCCACTGAACGATGAGCTTAAAATCGAACTGGATATCTTCCACGGGGATCTGGAGCCTCTTATGCTGGCGGAGGTGGAATTCCCGACAGAAGAGGCTGCAAACGTTTTCATCCCACCGGAGTGGTTCGGGGAGGATGTGACTTATTCTTCAAAGTACCACAACAGTGTGCTGAGTCAGGCATAGCATTCACTCATATTCAGTTTGATTAAAAAATTCAACAAAACAGAAAAGCTATATCATCAAAACACGTTGATTCCCCTTCGCTTCACTTCGGTTTTATCGCACACGTACAACGTCGCGATAAGTGCGTTTGCTCCTTGTACGTGTGCAAAACTCGTGAAGCTCGGTTCATCTTCCTATCGTTTTGACTGATATAGCTTTTCTGTTTCTTTAATTTAATCCTTTCTGATTATTATGTCCTCATAATAGCTGATAATTAAAAAACGAAGAGAAAAACAGAAGAAGGCATATCGAACAAAACAATTGGAACAATTGCGAAGCTTCGCGAGTTTTACGCCCGTACAAGGAGCAAACGCTTCTATCGCGAACGATGTACGGGCGAATAAAACCGATGCGAAGTGCACGCAATTTTCCAGTTTTGAAGATATGCCTTCTTCTATTTATAATTCTTTCTTATAATCTACAGCGCTGCCTTGATCGCTGCCAGTAATTCGCCGAACTCCTCGTACGCAGGGATCTCCGGGAACTGTGCCTTGATCGCATCTGTGGAGCGGAAGAGGAAGCCGGCCTTGCTTGCCTGGATCATGCCAAGGTCATTGAAGCTGTCTCCGCTTGCGATCGTATCAAATCCCATCGACTGCAGTGCTTTCACACTTGTCAGCTTGGAGTTCTCGCAGCGCATTTTGATTCCTGTGATCTCTCCGTCCGGTGCCACTTCAAGTGTATTGCAGAAGAGCGTCGGCATTCCGAGCTTCTTCATGAGCGGCATGGCAAACTGATCAAACGTATCACTGAGAATGATCACCTGCGTGATGCTTCTGAGTTCGTCAAGAAACTCTTTTGCGCCCGGAAGAGGATCGATCGTCGCAATCGTCTCCTGAATTTCTTTTAATCCGAGTCCGTGTTCTTTCAGAATATCGAGTCGGAATCTCATAAGTTTATCATAATCTGGTTCGTCTCTTGTCGTACGCTTCAATTCCGGAATTCCTGTTGCTTCTGCAAATGCGATCCAGATCTCCGGGACAAGGACACCTTCCATATCTAAACAGACAACATTCATATGTATTCTCCTTTTCTATTCTGTCATGATAAATCCATCATGAACTGCGTTCATTGCTTTATCAACGTCTTTTTCATCTACAAGAACTGTGATACGGATCTCTGATGTAGAGATCATATTGATGTTGATTCTTGAATTATATAATGATTCAAACATTCTCGCAGCAACACCAGGATTGCTCATCATTCCGGCACCGATCACTGAAATCTTTGCAACATTTGGATTGTTTGTGATCTGCTGGATCGTCAGCGCCTCTTTGTGCTCTTCCAGCACATTCATCGCATCTTTAAGATCATCCTGTGAAACAGTGAATGATATATCCTTTGTACCATCACGTCCGACAGACTGCAAAATAATATCTACATTGATATTGTTCTTTGCAAGTGTATTAAAAATCCTGAATGCAGTTCCCGGCTTATCCTCTACTCCGATTACGGAAATACGTGCTGTGTTCACATCGGCAGCAACACCTGTAATTAACATCTTTTCCATTTTAGCTTTCTCCTTGATTACTGTACCTTCTGATCGATTCAAACTGGAGCGAACAACGAGTTCCACACCATACTTCTTTGCCATCTCAACGGAGCGGTTATGAAGTACCTTCGCTCCTAATGAAGCAAGTTCCAACATCTCATCGTATGTCACTTCGTTTAGTTTCATTGCATTCTTTACAACACGTGGATCTGCAGTATACACACCATCAACATCTGTATAGATCTCGCATTTATCCGCATGTAATGCTGCCGCGAGCGCAACTGCTGTCGTATCGGATCCGCCTCGACCTAGCGTCGTGACATCATCATATTTATTAATTCCCTGGAATCCGGTTACGATCACGATCTTTCTGGAATCCAGTTCATGCATGATACGGTCTTTGTCAATTCTTTTAAATCTCGCATTGCCGTATCTTGATGTTGAATGCATCTGCACCTGAAATGCATTGAGTGATACTGCCGGCACATCCATGCTGTGCATTGCCATTGCCATCAGAGAAACTGAAACCTGTTCTCCAGTCGCCATAAGCATATCAAGCTCTCTTTTTTTCGGATTAGGATTGATATCCTGCGCCAGCGCAATCAGTTCATCCGTTGTATCTCCCATTGCGGAAAGAACAACAACCACATCATGTCCTGCCTTATAATCTTCTACGCACCTGCTTGCCACATTAAAGATTCTTTCCTTATTTGCAACAGAACTGCCGCCGAATTTTTTTACTATTAACATTGCTGCCTCCCATTTGCTGCATTTTATCCTTCTACACGAATCATCGCAATCATATCTTTTTCGTATGCCGCTGCTTTTTGTTCAAATAATCCCTCCGACATAACTTCCGTAACGAAACCGAACTCTCCTTCGATGCCCGGCACTTCCACATAAGCGAGATCACCGAAGCTCTGAGCAAGGCTTTCCTGAAGTGCTTCCCTGTCACCCTTCATTCTCACGAAAAACTGATGCTCAACATTATCTTTCTTTTCGAGTTCAAGCTTCTCACCGATCCAGCCATTTCCGAGATTACGGTTAAGATTTTTAGCTGCTTCCACAATATCACCTACAACAGCACTTGCAGTAGGAAGTTTTCCTGCTCCACTTCCGTAGAACATTGCATCTCCAAGCATATTTCCACGAACAAAGATCGCATTGAATACACCATTTACACTGAACAGTGGATGATCTGCACTCAAAAGACAAGGGCTTACCATCGCGCTGATCGAATCTCCATCTCTCTTACATGTTGCAAGAAGTTTGATCGTTTTGCCCATTGCCTTCGCATACTGCATATCCTGCACAGTGATCTTTGTGATTCCTTCGCAGTAAATATCTTCAAAATCAACCTGTTTACCCGAAATAACAGATGACAGGATCGCGATCTTACGACAGGCATCATGACCTTCCACATCTGCTTCCGGATTGCGCTCTGCATATCCGTTTGCCTGTGCTTCCTTCAGCACTTCATCATAATCTGCTCCTTCATAGAACATTTTTGTCATCATATAGTTTGTTGTTCCATTCAGAATACCGATGATCTCTTCGATCACATCTCCGGTAAGGGAGGAATGAAGTGGTCTTAAAATCGGAATTCCGCCTCCAACACTTGCCTCAAACAGGAAATTCACTTCCTGCTCTTTCGCAATCCTGATAAGCTCTGACCCATGAGCTGCAACAAGTGCTTTGTTCGAAGTAGCAACACTCTTTCCTGCAAGAAGACATCTCTTAACAAATGTGTATGCCGGCTCAATTCCGCCCATTACTTCAACTACGATCTTCACTTCTTCATCATTTACAATATCTTCAA
This sequence comes from Eubacteriales bacterium, assembly GCA_030526265.1. Taxonomy (GTDB): domain Bacteria; phylum Bacillota; class Clostridia; order Lachnospirales; family Lachnospiraceae; genus Claveliimonas. The sequence goes on from JAUNDE010000001.1 coordinate 98,201, forward strand.
AGTCGTGAGTGATCACATCCTGTACAGGATCTCCCGGGAAATCGCGAAGATCCAGCACATATTTGACAGACAGCTCTTCGCCTACTCTCTCACCTATCACTTTCTGATTTGTCCGTATTACTTCTACCACACCGGAACCAACAGTTCCATATCCAAGTACCGCAATCTTTACCATTTTATTTACCCTTTCTTTTGTTGTTCTTGTAAGTATGCATTGATAAATGGTTCAAGTGCTCCATCCAAAACAGCCCCGACATTTGCGATCTCCACGCCGGTCCGGCGGTCTTTTACCATTGTATACGGCTGCATTACATAAGATCTGATCTGACTCCCAAATCCGATCTCTTTTACTTCACCTCTGATATCCGAAACTTTTTCAGCCTGTTCCTGCTCCTTCAAAAGTGTAAGCTTGGCCTTGAGCATCTGCATCGCTTTTTCCCGGTTATGGTGCTGTGACCGTTCATTCTGACACTGCACCACGATTCCTGTAGGAAGATGTGTGATGCGAATCGCAGATGATGTCTTATTGACATGCTGCCCTCCGGCTCCGGATGCTCTGTACGTATCTATCTTCAATTCGTCATCAGAGATTTCGATATCGATATCGTCCTCGATATCCGGTATCACATCACAAGATGCAAAAGATGTCTGTCTTTTTCCTGCAGAATTAAACGGAGAAATACGCACCAGCCGATGTACGCCTTTTTCTGATTTAAAATAACCATAGGCATTTTCTCCGCTGACTTCAAATGTGACGCCCTTGATGCCGGCGATATCTCCCTCCAGATAATCAAGCACCTTCAGTCCAAAACCTTTTCTCTCTGCAAATCTGCTGTACATTCGATACAGCATATTTGCCCAGTCACAGGATTCCGTTCCGCCCTCTCCGGCATGTAATGTCACGATCGCATTGTATTTATCATATTCTCCGGAGAGAAGTGTCTGAATCCGAAGTGCCTCATATGTTTCTTCAAAAGCCTTCATTTCTGATTCAATCTCAGGGATCACAGTCGCATCTTCTTCCTCATAGGCCATTTCGATCAGAAGCCCGATATCTTCATAAGTACCGTATAAATTCTCTATCGTCTCAACCTGATCCTTCAGGCTTTTGACCTCTTTCATGATATTCTGGGAATTTTCAGGATCATCCCAGAAATCCGGTTCCTGCATCTTATTTTCTAATTCTTCTATTCTCTGCTCTTTTCCAGGGATGTCAAAGTGAATCCCTCATTTCAGCGAGCGGAGTCTCGTATGCATTCAGCATACTCTTAAACTGATCAAGTTCTACCACGCTGTCACCTCTTTTCATTTTAATCCGGGCGCAGATCATTATTTGCGTCCACAGCACTGTTTATATTTCTTTCCACTTCCGCACGGGCATGGATCGTTTGGATATATTTTTTTGTTTTCCCTCTTCTTCGGAGCGCGAACAGCTGAGTCATCCTTATTCGTTCCTGTCACTTTCGCAACTTCTTCCCGTTCCACTTTCTGTTCAATCTTCACACGGTAGAGCAGACGGATCGTGTCTGTAGAAATCGAATTTGTCATCTCCTCGAACATCTCATATCCGATCATCTTATATTCAACCTTCGGATCTCTCTGACCATATGCCTGAAGCCCGATACCCTGACGAAGCTGATCCATATCGTCGATATGATCCATCCATTTTCTGTCGATCACTTTAAGAAGGATCACTCGTTCGATCTCACGGATCTGCTCCGGATCGGCAAACTCAGCTTCTTTCACCTTATAAAGCTTCACAGCACGTTCCTTAAGCATATGCTTCAGTTCCTTTGGATTCATATCTTTCACTTCATCCAGAGTTACCGGTTTCATCGGAATCACAGAATTCATACTGATATTGAATGATGTGAGATCCCAGTCTTCCGGTTCCATATCTGACGAAATATCTGTATCCACAAGATTTTCTACATACTCTGTGATCATATGAATGATCGAATCTCTCATGTTCTCACCATTGAGAACACGACGTCTCTCTTCGTATATGATCTCACGCTGTTCATTCATTACCTGATCATATTCAAGCAGGTTTTTACGAATTCCAAAGTTATTGCTTTCAATCTTTTCCTGTGCTTTCTCGATAGCGCTGGAAAGCATCTTATGCTCGATCTGTTCACCGTCTTCAACACCAAGTGTATTGAATACACTCATCAGACGTTCTGATCCAAACAGGCGCATCAGATCATCTTCAAGAGAAATATAGAATCTTGATTCACCCGGGTCTCCCTGACGTCCGGAACGACCGCGGAGCTGATTATCGATACGTCTTGACTCATGACGCTCAGTACCGATGATCTTAAGACCTCCCGCTGCCTTTGCCTCATCGTCAAGCTTGATGTCAGTACCTCGTCCGGCCATGTTTGTAGCGATCGTTACCGCACCATGCTGACCGGCCTGGGCAACGATCTCAGCCTCCATCTCATGGAATTTCGCATTCAATACATTGTGTTTGATTCCGCGTCTCTTAAGCATTCCGCTCAAAAGTTCTGATACCTCGATCGTAATTGTTCCGACAAGTACCGGCTGTCCCTTTGCATGTGCTGCTTCTACCTCATCACACACTGCACGGAATTTTTCTTTCTGTGTTTTATATACAACATCATTCAGATCCTGACGGATAACCGGAAGATTCGTCGGAATCTCAATAACATCCATTCCATAAATCTCACGGAATTCTTTCTCCTCTGTAAGGGCTGTACCTGTCATACCGCTCTTCTTTTCAAACTTATTAAACAGGTTCTGGAACGTAATGGTAGCAAGTGTCTTGCTCTCACGATTTACTTTCACATGTTCTTTTGCTTCGATTGCCTGGTGAAGTCCGTCTGAATAGCGGCGTCCCGGCATGATACGTCCGGTAAATTCATCAACGATCAGAACTTCATCATCTTTTACTACATAATCCTGATCGCGGAACATGAGATTGTGCGCACGGAGTGCAAGGATGATATTGTGCTGGATCTCAAGGTTCTCAGGGTCTGCCAGATTCTCGATATGGAAGAATTTCTCGACCTTCTTCACGCCGTCTTCGGTAAGGTTGATATTCTTTTCTTTCTCATTTACGATGAAGTCTCCTGTCTCTTCGATCTCTTCTCCCATAATGGCATTCATTTTAGAGAATTCACCACTTGCCTCGCCTCTCTCCAGCTGTCTAGCAAGAATGTCACAGGCTTCATAAAGCTTTGTTGATTTACCGCTCTGACCGGAAATGATGAGCGGCGTTCTCGCCTCGTCGATCAGAACAGAGTCCACCTCATCGATAACGGCATACTTAAGTCCTCTCTGCACAAGCTGTTCTTTATAAATAACCATGTTATCTCTCAGATAATCGAATCCGAGCTCATTGTTCGTCACATAAGTGATATCACAGTTATAAGCCGCTCTTCTCTCGTCTTTGTCCATGCTGTTCAGAATAACACCAACCGTTAATCCCAGTGCTTCATGAACCTGTCCCATCCATTCGGCATCACGCTTTGCAAGGTAATCATTGACGGTGACAATATGTACACCCTCTCCGGTCAATGCATTCAAATACGCAGGAAGCGTAGACACAAGCGTCTTACCTTCACCGGTTCTCATCTCTGCAATACGTCCCTGATGGAGTATGATACCTCCGATCAGCTGCACTCTGTAATGTCTGAGTCCAAGTGTCCTGACAGATGCCTCGCGTACTGCTGCATATGCCTCCGGCAAAAGATCATCCAGTGTCTCACCTTTTGCATAGCGTTCCTTAAATTCTCTTGTCTTGTCTTTCAGTTCAGCATCCGAAAGCTTCTGCATCTCAGGCTCCAATTCCTCAATACGGTCAACGATCGGATATATTCTCTTCAACTCGTTCTCACTGTGTGTTCCGAACAATTTTTGTAACAAGCCCATATAATTTAACTCCTTATATCGATTATTTTTTCAAAAACATAAAAAAGACCTATTGTTTATTGTATCACTATACCCTTTTCAATTCAATATTTTCGGACCATCCTGTACGGAATCTTTCCTCCAAACAGATCAAGTGCACTTCCAATCGTAAAATCGATCTTTCCCTTTGATTTTTTTTCAAAAACACGAAGGTCGCCGATCGATCCGATCCCTCCTGCATAAGTAATCATTCGTCCACTATACTCAGAGAGTAATTCCACCAGTTCCACCTCTACTCCGGATGCCTTTCCTTCTACATCCACACCATGAACGAGAAATTCGTCGCAGTATTTTCCGAGCTCACCCAGCAGCTCCACACTGATTTTTACATCCGTAAATGTCTGCCACCGATCTGTCACAATATAATAGTTCCCGTCTTCTTTTTTTCTGCAGCTAAGATCCAGAACAATATGCTCTCTTCCCACAGCACACACCAGTTTATCCAGATTCTCGAAACAGATCGCTCCTCCCCGGAACACATAGGAAGTCACGATGACATGGCTTGCTCCTGCACGGATATATTCTTCCGCATTTTCAGCTGTTATTCCGCCTCCGATCTGCAGTCCCTCAGGGTATGCACGCAGAGCCTCCATTGCCTGGCGTTTCGTCTCAGCGTAATATTCAGAAGTCTGCGGATTCAAAAGAATGATATGCCCTCCCCTGAGGCCATCCTTTTTATACATTTTCGCATAATAAGCAGCATCGTAATCCGAAGCAAAATTCTCCTGCGCCTGATTGCCCTGATCCCGAAGACTTCCTCCAACGATCTGCTTTACTTTCCCGTTATGTATATCAATACATGGTCGAAACTTCATCTTTGTCACCTCTGTAATAAAGTGCGTTTTATGTGACAGGGGAATTTCAAAGTTCCTGTCACATAAGAAGAATAGACGGGGAAAGTCCCCCGTCTATGCGTTTTCATTTCCTTGTTTTTCTTATCTGTTTTTTGTATTTTCCGTATTATTTCGATTTGCTGCAGCATCATTGCCTGACAAATCATTTCCAATATCGTTCACGCCGTCGTCGATCGCATTTCCGACATTGTCCATTCCATCTCTTACTGTGTTATCTGCAGAATCATTTCCAGTAGTGGTATTATTATTCGTGTTGTTATTTGTGTCATTCGTTCCGGCTGCATCAGTTCCGTCTGTTGCACCGTTCATTGTATTGTCGGCAGAATCACTGGTATTTTGTGAACCTGCGCCACTTGTCCCACCCGGCTCATTCACATTATTATCACTCCCACACCCGGTAAGTCCGGCCAATACTCCGACACATAATAACATTACGAATAATTTTTTGAACTGTTTCATATTTTGTTCTCCCTTTCATGTATATTCTTCAATTATCAAGTAATACTTGTCATTCAGTAATATCTGCATTTATGAAGAATATTATTCCCGCTGCATGAAAGGAAATATCTGGAAATTAAAGCTGGATCACATCAGACATATCATACATCCCGGCTTCTTTTCCGGCCAGGAATGCAGCTGCTGAAACCGCTCCCTTTGCAAAGATGGCTTTCGAATATGCAGTATGTTTGAATTCGATCACTTCATCCTCACCCGCAAATATCACCTCGTGTTCGCCTACGATCGTGCCTCCGCGCACCGCAACAACTCCGATTTCTTTTTTCTCACGTTTTTTGCGCACATCACTGCGGTTAAAATTATAAGAATATTCATTGTCCAGTGCTTCATTGATCGAATCTGCGAGTGCGATCGCCGTTCCGCTTGGAGCGTCCAGTTTCTGATTGTGATGCTTTTCTACGATCTCAATATCATATCCAGCCGGCGCCAGAACGCTTGTCGCATTCTGAAGTAATTTCATCAGAAGATTCACACCGAGCGACATGTTCGCCGAGCGAAGGATCGCGATCTTTTCAGAACACTCTTTCACTTTGGCAAGCTGTTCCTCTGAAAGTCCTGTTGTACAGAGCACAACCGGAAGATTCTTTCTCACACATGCATCAAGCATTCCATCAACTGCCGATGCATTCGAAAAATCCACCACAACATCTACATCCACATCACACGCATCAATACTTTCAAAAGTCGGGTATGGATTTTCTTTTCCAAGAAAACGGTCTACGCCTGCTGCCAGTTCCATCCCTTCCGTCTCAGCTACCATACGGGAAATCACCTGTCCCATTCTTCCATTGCATCCATGCATCAATACTTTTATCATGTTGTTTCCTCCTGAATATTATGCAAGGACAGAAACAGTTCGCACCGTCTCTGTCCTTTAAGATCTTCGTTATGATTTAAGCCAGTTTGATTCCAAAATCTTTCATGGCCTGTGCAAGCGACTGTGCGTGAGCAGGAGATATCTCTGTGAGCGGCATACGGAGTCCTCCGCATTCCATTCCCATAAGATTTACTGCTTTCTTAACCGGGATCGGATTCACTTCACAGAACAGCTGTTCAATAAGCGGAATCGCTTTCAGCTGCATTGCACATGCTTCTTTCACATTTCCCTCAAAATATTTTGCACACATATCATGTGTGAACTGTGGTGCTACGTTTGAGAGCACAGAAATAACACCAACTCCGCCAAGGGAGAGAATTGGCACGATCTGGTCATCATTTCCCGAATAGAGATCGATCTTTCCATCTGTCAGGCTCATGATCCTTGCAACCTGGCTGATGTTTCCTGACGCTTCTTTCACTGCCACGATATTATCAACTTCCTTTACAAGTGTGGCAACTGTCTCCGGAGCTATGTTAAGTCCGGTACGGCTTGCAACACTGTACATGATGATCGGTGCTTTGGCCTCTTTTGCAACTGCTTTATAGTGAGCGATCAGGCCTTCCTGTGTTGCTTTATTATAATATGGTGTCACGAGTAAAAGTCCGTCTGCACCATATTCTACTGCTTCTTTTGACATATCGATCGTTGTATATGTAGCATTTGACCCTGTTCCCGCAATAACCGGAACTCTCTTCTTTGTACGTTCGATCGCAAACTTAATACATTCCATGTGTTCTTCTTCTGATAAAGTAGAAGATTCACCTGTGGTACCGCATATAACAATACTATCAGTTCCATTCTCACACTGATAATCAATCAATTCATCCAGTTTATCGTAATTAACGCTTCCGTCTTCATGAAACGGTGTCACTAATGCAACTCCTGCACCTGTAAAAATAGCCATGGTATTCCTCCTGTCAACAAATCCACCCACATCTCGGGCTTCCTTTTCAATTTGCATACGTATTTTGAAATTGTATCATCATTATAATTCAATGTCAATGAATCTCATTGTTTTCGGGTGAATCTCACTGTTTTCAGCTGCATATATATTCACTTTTTTATTCTTTTATTCACCCATACATTCCAGTTTGCTGACAGAAACTTCATATGCAATTCTTTTCTCCGTCTCTGTTTCAGAAATTTTTTTCACATATTCCCTGCTCTGGATCCTGCCAAGCACCTGTACATGCTCACCGATCTCAAAAGCAGCTGCATACCTTGCGTTCCGTCCCCAGCAGATACATGGAATATAATCTGATTTGCCATACGGGCGATTTACCGCAAGCAAAAGATCTGCAATCTCTCTTCCTAGAGGTGTTTTTCTGTAGATCGGCTGCTTACAGATGTAACCATCCAGCAATATTGAATTTGTTTTCGATCCCTCCGGTTCATCATCAATAAATTCGATCTCCCTCGCAAACACCGACAAGATCAGTCGGTTCTTCTGTTCCTCATGTCGGTTATACGAACGGAACTGTCCGCTTGCCATGATGTATTCACCGCGATAATCCTGCGTCACATCAATCAATCGTTCGGATACCATAAGCGGAATCCGGTCTTCGGAATTACTCAGTCGTCTCACAAGGATATCTACCATGTAAAACCCTTCACCAAATACCTCATGGCTGAATATAAATTCACTCGCCACTTCTCCCATAATCGTCACCTGGTTGTTTGCAATAATCTTATCTGACATTGTTTAAATTCTCCCTTCCTCTGAAGCGTATTTTAAGTTGCTTTTCTCCCGAATGATTCGCATATTCTCATCGGGGTATTACATAGTCTATGCACGCATTCCTTCGTTTAGAACCATTTTTTTCGTATTTCTCAAAATATGAGTGGTTGTATTTTTATAAAAATGTGATAAACTAAATGAGTTGATGAAAACCGCATTAAATAGGAAAAGGAAGATTTGATCATATGAGACAAAAAAGAGAAGATGTCAGAAATATAGCAATTATTGCTCATGTAGACCATGGCAAAACAACGCTGGTTGACGAGCTGCTGAAACAGAGCGGTGTATTTCGTGAAAATCAGGAAGTTGCTGAACGTGTTATGGATTCAAACGATATTGAAAGAGAACGTGGTATCACGATCCTTTCCAAAAATACTGCCGTGTACTATAAAGGAACAAAGATCAACATTATCGATACCCCGGGACATGCTGATTTCGGCGGCGAAGTAGAACGTGTCCTCAAAATGGTAAACGGTGTAGTCCTGGTTGTAGACGCATTTGAGGGCGCAATGCCACAGACAAAGTTCGTTCTCAGAAAAGCACTGGAACTGAAGCTTCCTGTTATCGTCTGCATTAATAAGATTGACCGTCCTGAGGCACGACCGGAAGAAGTGATCGACGAAGTGCTGGAGCTCTTCATCGACCTTGATGCCGATGACGAACAGCTGGAGTGCCCGTTCGTATATGCTTCCGCGAAATCAGGATATGCCCTGCTTGAACTTGATGACGGACCGGAAAACATGATCCCTCTGTTCGAGACGATCCTTGACTACATTCCGGCACCGGAAGGCGATCCGGAAGCAGGCACACAGGTACTGATCAGTACGATTGACTATAATGAATATGTCGGACGTATCGGCATCGGTAAAGTAGACAATGGGACAATCCACACAAATCAGGATATGGTCGTTGTTAATGCGCATGATCCTGAAAAACAGCAGAAAGTGCGTATCAGTAAATTATATGAATTTGACGGTTTGGAAAAAGTCGATGTAAAAGAAGCAACGATCGGTTCTATCGTTGCGATCTCCGGTATCTCTGATATTTCGATCGGAGACACACTCTGCTCTCCTGATTCTCCGGAACCAATTCCGTTCCAGAAGATCTCTGAGCCAACGATCGCAATGCAGTTCATCGTAAACGACAGCCCGTTTGCCGGGCAGGAAGGTAAATATGTGACATCCCGCCACTTAAGAGACCGTCTCCTTCGAGAGCTGAACACAGACGTAAGCCTCCGTGTGGAAGAAACAGAAAACACCGACAGCTTCAAAGTATCCGGACGTGGTGAGCTTCATCTTTCTGTTCTGATCGAGAACATGAGAAGAGAAGGTTATGAGTTCGCTGTCAGCAAGGCTGAAGTACTCTATAAGACAGATGAAAAAGGCAAAAAACTCGAACCGATGGAAATCGCATATATCGATGTCCCGGACGAATTCACCGGCACAGTAATCGAAAAACTCGGCCAGAGAAAAGGTGAGCTTCGCAACATGAGCGCATCTAACGGCGCTTATACAAGACTTGAATTCTCAATTCCGTCACGTGGCCTGATCGGATATCGCGGTGAATTCTTAACAGATACAAAGGGAAACGGTATCATGAACACATTGTTTGACGGATATGCTCCTTACAAAGGAGATATTCAGTATCGTAAGCAGGGTTCTCTTATTTCCTTTGAGACTGGTGATTCTGTTACTTATGGTCTCTACAATGCACAGGAACGAGGCACTCTTTTTATCGGAGCAGGTGAAAAAGTCTACTCAGGAATGGTAATCGGACAGAATGGCAAGACAGATGATATCGAAGTAAATGTATGTAAGACAAAACATCTCACAAATACTCGTTCTTCCGGTGCCGACGACGCTCTCCGACTGACCCCTCCAAAAGTGCTGAGTCTCGAAGAAGCGCTTGATTTTATCGATACTGATGAGCTTCTGGAAGTCACACCAAAAACGCTTCGTATCCGCAAGAAGATCCTTGATCCAAGGCTTCGCAAGCGTGCAGGCTTCAAACAGAGCTAAGCAAAAGCACTTCGGGATATTTTGAGGCTGCCTGTCCCATGCAGCTGTCCTGCCATGCACACGCGCTTTATAAAAATTTAAAATTTGAACTTCTATACTTTGTCTGGCAATTATGCTATACTCAATATATCAGATATATTGTTTAAAAACGCATATTTTGTCAGACAATTTTTATCTGAAATCTTCTAGGTAAAGGAGTTGGAGATTATGAAATTTACAATCAGCGGAAGAAACATGGAGGTAACAGCAGGGTTAAAAGATGCCGTAATCAGCAAACTCGGTAAGCTGGAAAAGTATTTCACTCCGGATGTTGAAGTGATCGTAACACTCAGTGTTGAAAAAGAAAGACATAAAATTGAAGTCACCATTCCTGTCAAAGGTGATATCATTCGTTCCGAGCAGGAAAGTACCGATATGTATATATCAATCGACCTTGTAACAGAAGTCATTGAACGTCAGCTCAAGAAATACCGCACAAAATTAATTGCAAAGCATCAGGATGGAATCGCTTTTAGTCATGATTTCTTCGAAGAAGACGATGTGAATTATGATGACGGAGAGATCCGCATCGTCCGTACAAAGAGATTTGGCATGAAGCCTATGTTCCCGGAAGATGCATGTGTACAGATGGAACTTCTCGGACATAATTTCTTTGTTTTCTCAAATGCGGAAACAGATGAAGTGAATGTTGTTTACAAGAGAAAAAATGGTACATATGGATTGATCGAGCCGGAGTTCTAAAATCGAGGTCAAATCATTTTGTAATAAAATAATTATATAAAAACATGAAACTCCCTGCTTTCTCATCTCTTGTCCGGCTTGTTTTCCTGCGCTGCTTATATGATGCCGCGTTTCAAAACTCGCCCGACGCGGGCTCAAACAGTTGAAGCGCAGCATCAGCTATACTCGGAAAACTGCACCGGCCCGCGAATGATGCGAAAGCAGGGAGTTTCATGTTTTTTAAGTTATTTTTCAAATATGACGACCTCACCCTCGATCTCTGCAAAGTAGCATGCATCCCCTTCGGTGAGCACAGCTCTTGCATTGGTTCCCTCGATAAGGTCACTTTTGATCTTTCCTAGATTCTCTGTCGGAACCATCGCAGTCAGTTCTACTTTATCTGTATAGACCGAGTCCATGATCGCGATCTTCTGCTCTCCCAAGATGTACTGTATCTTTCCAAGACCGGTGTAATCTGTTTCGATGTAAAGATGTACACCGGCTGTTTTGGTGATCACAGTTGAATTTGCCAGTCCTTCTTTCACAGCACCGGAATACGCTCTGACAAGTCCTCCTGTCCCGAGAAGTGTGCCTCCAAAATATCTTGTCACAACAACTGCAGCGTTATGGATATCCTCTCCCAGCAGCACGTCAAGCATTGGTTTCCCGGCAGTGCCTCCGGGCTCTCCGTCATCACTGAACCTGGCGGTTTCATGACGTTCTCCAAGAACATATGCAAAACAGTTGTGTCTTGCATCCCAGTATTTCTTCTTTGTATTTTCTATAAATTCAAGGGCATCTTCCTCACTCTCAATTTCTTTTACAGTGGCAATAAACCGCGACTTTTTCTCAACGATCTCACCCTGTCCTCCCTCATATATTGCTCTGTATTCTGACAGCATCTTTCATCCACCATCCTCTTACTCTTTTCGATATCTGTTACATCATAAACGATATAACAGATTAAGTATACTCAATTTCTTAACTTTTTCCTATCCAAATGTGAACTTTTCATTTTTATCTTTATTTCAATACGTTTCTTTGTTATAATAACGTGGTATAAAAGGAGGCTAAACTCATGAATTATGGAAAAAGAAAAGCTTCAAAAAGGCAGAAGGAAATCACTTCCAGAGGCACGATGCAGAGTAAGCGTATCGGTGTCAGACTAATCAAAGCCTTTTTACTTTTAATCATCATTGCCTGTGGTGCAGTCGCAGCAGGCGGACTGATTTTTGTAAAAAACATCATAGACAAATCTCCGGAGATCACTCCGAATGATGTACGTCCAAGCGGATTTACAACATTTGTTTATGCGGATGACAACACAACAGAAATTGAAAAGTTTGTTGCATCCGGTTCCAACCGTATTTACAAACCTATTGATGAAATACCGGTCGATCTTCAGCATGCTTTCGTAGCGATCGAGGATGAACGTTTCTATGAACACAAAGGAATCGACCCACAGGGTATTCTTCGAGCAGCTGTCGTAGGTATCTCCCAGGGCGGTCACTTCTCAGAAGGTGCGAGCACGATCACACAGCAGCTGATCAAAAACAATGTTTTCCCTAATTTCGTATCTGAGAATACATTCTCTGAGAAATTGGAACGTAAGTTTCAGGAACAGTATCTTGCTCTGAACATCGAGAAACAGATGACAAAGGATGAGATCCTCGAAAGTTATATGAATACGATCAACCTCGGCCAGAATACACTTGGTGTACAGGCAGCATCGAAACGTTATTTTAACAAAGATGTTTCTGAACTCACACTTTCCGAGTGTGCTGTTATTGCCGGAATCACGCAGAATCCTTCTGCTTACAATCCGATTACTTTCCCTGAAGAAAATGCCTCACGCCGCGATAAGGTATTAAGTAAAATGCTGGAGCAGGGATACATTGATCAGACAGCCTACGATGAAGCAATTGCGGATGATGTATATGCCAGAATTCAGAATGTTAATGTTCAATTCGGCGAAGACAGCCCATATTCTTATTTTGTAGACGCATTATCAATTCAGGTAATCGAAGACCTTCAGAATCGTTTGGGATATTCTGAGACACAGGCTTACAACGCTCTTTACAGTGGCGGCCTGAGTATTTACACAACACAGAATCTTGCACTGCAGCAGATCTGTGATGAAGAAATGAACAATCCGGAAAACTATCCTTGGCTCACAGAAGTAGGTATCTCCTACGCACTCACAGTGACAAGAGCTGATGGAACTGTTGAAAATTATGGTTCCGGACATTTGAGACAATACGCGCTCAATGCACATGGTGATGATCAGGGTCTTTTATATTCTTCTGAAGATGAAGCCAGGGCTTTCGTAGAAGAATGGAAATCAACCATCGCCCAGGAAGGTGATACTTATGTAGAGAATCTTACTCTTACTCCTCAGCCACAGGCTTCCGTAACTTTGATGGATCAGTCAACCGGACAGATCAAAGCCATGGTTGGCGGACGTGGATCGAAGGTAGCCAGCCAGAGTCTGAACAGAGCTTACCGGGGTTCACCTAGACAGCCGGGTTCATGTTTCAAGATTCTTTCTACCTATGCTCCTGCACTGGATGCATGTGGACAGACACTTGCAACGATCATCAAGGACGAGCCTTGGAAATACTCGAATGGCGCTCCTCTCAAAAATGCTTCCGGCGGATACCTTGGAAATATCACGATGAGAAAAGCAATTGAGCAGTCACAAAACGTGTGTGCTGTTAAGACAATCAACGAAGTAACACCGGAACTTGGTTATCAGTACGTACAGAAATTCGGAATTTCCACATTGGACGAAGCTGACAAAGTCGAATCGATCGCACTTGGCGGTCTCACGAACGGAGTATATAACTATGAACTCTGCGCAGCATTTGCTGCAATCGCAAATAATGGCGTATACAATACACCTACGCTTTATACAAAGATCCTGGATCATGACGGAAATGTCCTTTTGGAAGCAAATCCTGAATCAAGACAGGTGATCAAAGATTCTACTGCAGCGCTTCTCACGAGTGCGATGCAGGACGTTGTAAAATATGGTACAGGCCGCAGTGCACAGCTCGATAACATGCCGGTATCCGGAAAGACAGGAACAACAGATCACGACAAAGATCTCTGGTTCTGCGCTTTCACTCCATATTATACATGTGCTGTCTGGGGTGGATACGATGAAAACAAGTCTTTGACATCTATTGATACCCAGTATCGTTTCCGAATCTGGAGAGGTATTATGAGTCGAATTCATGCCGTTCTTGAAAGAAAAGAATTCGAGATGCCAGATTCAATCCAGCGAAAGACAATCTGTACAGAAAGCGGCTTGATCGCATCAGGAGGCTGTCCTTCCATAACAGAATACTTCGCAAAGGGAAGCGTTCCGGATGAATACTGTCCTGGACACGGACCTGATCCGGAAGAAGAAACAGAAGAAAATCCAGACCGAACTACCGGGCAGGAGAACAATACAACCGGCGGCGAGACTACCGGCGGTGAGCAGCTGGTGGCAGTGATACCGGCGGCGGTCAATAACCACTTTAGTAATCAAGTAAAATAAATATTTGCTCAAAAATAAGAGACGGGATAATCTTCATCCCGTCTCTTATTTTCTTCCTTTATCATTTTTCAGGATAATACCATTCTGGCAGCCCCACAGATTCCGGCATCATTCCCGAGTTCAGCCAGGGCAAATCGAACCTCATGATCTGCAAAGAATGCATGCGCATGATATTCTTTCTCGATAAACCGGAACAAAATATCCCCTGCCTTTGAAACACCGCCGCCAACAATAATGAGCGCCGGATTTGCAAGTGCTGTCACTGCAGCCAGTCCACGCCCAAGGTGGAGTCCAAATTCTTCTGCGATCTCAATCGCGACTTTATCTCCCATTTTCACAGCGTCAAAAACAGTTTTTGCATTCACTTTCTGCCCACGAAGAATAGAAGCATCATTATTTTTCGCAAGTCTGTTATTCGCTAGCCTTGCAATTCCTGTTGCGGAAGAGTAATATTCGAGACAACCGTGAAGCCCACATCCACATGTACCGGTCTCCTCCGGATTCACGCAGATATGTCCGATCTCGCCACAGGCTCCGGAGGATCCGACGAGCATTCTTTCGTCAACGATGATTCCCCCACCTACACCTGTTCCAAGTGTCACCATGACAATGTCTTTTTCTCCTCTTCCTGCACCAAGCCACATTTCTCCCATCGCAGCCAAGTTTGCATCATTTGCCGCTTCAATACGGATGCCATCAAGCAATGCACCCAGTTCCTTTTTCACATTTTTGTGGCCCCATCCAAGATTTGCTGTCTTATAAACCTCCCCATTGTTCTTCACCGGAGCGGGAATTCCAATTCCGACTCCATTCAGTTCAGATCTGTCCAATCCCTTTTCTTTCATTTTCTTCAGAACTTCTTCTGCAATATCAGGAAGGATATATTCTCCCTGATTCTCTTTTCTTGTTGGAATTTCCCATTTATCCAGAATAACTCCATCCACAGAAAAAAGCCCCAGTTTAATACTTGTACCCCCAACATCAACACCAAAACAATAATTCATTCTTTTATCCTCTCTTTTATTGGAATTAAAACAAATTGTTCTCTTCTGATTTTTCCAGATTCTCCTGCACTCTTCTGTACAATTCTTTTGCTGCATTATATCCCATCAGTTTCTGACGATGGTTGATAGCTGCCGTCTCAACAATGATTGCAAGATTTCTTCCCGGCCTGATCGGAAGTCTGTGACAAACAACTTTATTTCCAAGTATTTCGGTGTATTCTTCATCAAGACCTAATCGTTCGTAATTCTTCTCTCTGCTCCACTCCTCCAGCGTAATCACCAGATCTATATTCTTTGTATCCCTTACACTTAACACTCCAAAAAGCGTCTTCACATCAACAATACCGATTCCACGAAGTTCAATGAAATGTTTTGTGATGTCAGGTGCGTTTCCAATCAAAGTATCATCATTGATCTTGCGGATCTCTACAACATCATCACTGATAAGACGATGACCTCGTTTCACAAGTTCCAGCGCAGACTCACTCTTTCCGATTCCGCTCTCCCCTGTGATCATGACTCCGACTCCATATACTTCAACAAGCACTCCATGAACAGAAATACATGGTGCCATTTCTTTATTCAGCCAGCTCAGAGAATCCGCCATAAATTCTGTTGTCTTTTTCTCTGTCAAAAAAATAGGAATATCCTTTTCTCTCGCCTTCTCAAGCAGCATATCCTCCGGCACAAGATTTCTGCAAAAAACAAGACATGGGATTTTTGTAGATAGAAGCTGCTCATAGATCTCCAGCTTCTTCGCCTCATCCTGTTTCTCCATGAATGTATATTCCACTCGTCCGATGATCTGAATACGCTCATGATCAAAATGTTCATAATATCCAGTCAGTTGCAATGCCGGTCTGTTTACATCCGGTTCGCTCAGATATTTTTCTGACAGATCAACCTCTGGTGTCATGTTCTTCAAATGCATTTTCTCTACAAGCTTTAACATTTCTACTTTCGGCATAATTTCTTCCTCACATTTTCAAGTTTCAATATCACTATCATAAGAATAACACAAATCACTTCATCGCGACAACTCCTGATGGAAAAAATCATAAACTGCTTTTGCCGAAGCTTCATTCATTGATGGAAGCTTTTTCAATTCCTCCACACCGGCATTTCTCACCGCCTCAATATTTTCAAATGAACGCATTAAATCTTTTCTTCTGGCAGGTCCAATTCCGGGGATATCATCCAGCACCGAGCGAACCTGTCCCTGACTTCTTAAATTTCTGTGATACTCGATCGCAAACCTGTGAGCCTCATCCTGGATTCTTGTGATCAGCTTAAACGCTTCTGATTCCCTGTCGATCGCAATCTCTCTTCCTTCAAAATACAATCCTCTTGTACGATGATTGTCATCCTTTACCATTCCGCACACAGGAATATTCAGCTTCAATTTTTGGAGCACATCAAGCGCAATATTCACCTGCCCTTTTCCACCATCCATCATCAGAAGATCCGGAAATGTCGTAAAGCTGTCACGGATCTCTCCTTCTTCCAGTTCTCTCTTTCCATGCTCAAATCGCCTTGTCAGCACTTCTTCCATACTTGCATAATCATTCGGTCCCTGGACACTCTTTATTCGGAATTTACGATAATCATTTCGTTTTGGCTTTCCCTTCTCATAAACGACCATTGAGCCAACAGATGCGTATCCACTGATATTAGAGATATCATA
This sequence comes from Eubacteriales bacterium, assembly GCA_030526265.1. Lineage (GTDB taxonomy): Bacteria > Bacillota > Clostridia > Lachnospirales > Lachnospiraceae > Claveliimonas. The sequence goes on from JAUNDE010000001.1 coordinate 115,092, forward strand.
TGCCTCCATACGCACAATGTCCTGAAGACCCAGAAGCTTTTCCAGTTCTTTCAGCGCCCCGATCGTGCGCCCTTCTTCTCTCTTGATCCGTTCCATATCTTTTGATAATACAAGCTCTGCATTTTTCATCGCAAGTTCAACAAGCTTTTCTTTCGATCCTTTCTTCGGAACCCGCAAAGAAACCTTATGTCCACGTTTCTTTGACAGCCATTCTTCTAAAAGTGCTGCATCTTCAATCTCTTCCGGAAGCATTAACTCTGATGGGATATATGGTGTGCCTGCATAAAACTGCTTCATGAAACTGGAAAGGATTTCCGATGGTGTCTCTTCATTTGCGATCTTCAGATAGAAATGATCTCGTCCGATCAGTCTTCCCCCTCTCACAAAGAATACCTGTACGACCGCATCTTCTCCTTCTGTCGCAACGGCCAGAACATCTCGTTCTTCTCCCGCTGTATTTGTAATTTTCTGCTTTTCTGCAATCTTTTTAATGCTGCCGAGCAATTCCCGATATTCAATCGCTTTCTCAAATTCCAATGCATCAGATGCATCCATCATCTTCTTTTGCAGATCTTTCATGATCGGATCATAATCACCGTTCAAAAAACGGATCACTTCATCGATTGATCTTCGATATTCTTCCTGCGAAATATACCCCTGACATGGCGCATCGCACTGATGAATATGATAGTTCAGGCATGGTCTTTCCAGTCCGATATCCCCTGGCAGCTTCCTGTTGCAGCTTCGGATCTTATACACTTTTCGGACCAGCTCAATTGTGTCCTTTACTGCGCCTGCACTTGTATACGGGCCAAAATATTTTGCTTTATCTTTCACCATTTTCCTCGCGAGCATAACCCTCGGAAACGGTTCATTCACTGTCACTTTAATAAAAGGATATGTCTTATCATCCATCAGCATCGTATTATATTTGGGACGATGCTCTTTGATCAAATTACATTCCAGAACCAGTGCTTCCAGTTCCGAATCGGTAATGATATATTCAAATCTGGCAATATGTGTGACCATCCGTTCAATCTTCGGGCCCTTATTTCTGCTTGTCTGAAAGTATTGCCTTACTCTGTTTTTCAGGCTGATCGCCTTTCCCACATAAATGATCTCATCTTTCTCATCATGCATCAGATATACGCCTGGTTTCGCCGGCAGTTTTTTCAATTCTTCCTGTATATCAAACAGCATTTTTGCTTACCTCTCCTAAATCAGTATTTTCAAAAGGGAGACAGCCATATGCTCTCTCCCTTCTATTATATACGATGATTTATTTATTTTGCAATTTATACCGGATTCATCACAATTCGTTCTTCCTGCCCTTTTGGTGCTTCCGGATCAATTCCTTCTGTCTCATGGAAAATCTCCATGAATTCCTTGCCATTGATCGTTTCTTTTTCAATCAGGAATGCTGCGATCCTGTCCAGTGTTGCACGGTGTTCTCTAAGCAGACGTTTCGCTTCTTCATAGGCACCTTTGAGCATCTTCATCACTTCTTTATCAATCTCAGATGCGGTCTCCTGTCCACAGTTTAGAACCGCTCTGCCATCCAGATATCGGTTCTGGATCGATTCCAGACCGATCAGCCCGAATTTCTCACTCATACCATACTGTGTGATCATTGATCTGGCAATATGTGTCGCCTTCTCGATATCGTTAGAAGCACCTGTCGTAACAGTGTTAAATACGATTTCTTCCGCTGCACGTCCAGCCAGCATACCGATAAGCATTGCCTCGAGTTCCTTCTTCGTATTGAGGAATTTTTCTTCCTCAGGTGTCTGCATAACATAACCCAACGCACCCATTGTACGCGGAACGATCGTAATCTTCTGCACCGGCTCTGCATCTTTCTGAAGTGCACTGACGAGTGCATGACCCACTTCATGATAAGAGACGATCTGTCTCTCCTCCTTACTCATAATACGATCTTTCTTTTCCTTTCCGACAAGAACGACTTCGACTGCTTCAAACAGGTCTTTCTGCGAAACAGCTTTTCTTCCATTTTTTACAGCATTGATCGCCGCCTCATTGATCATATTCGCAAGATCTGAACCAACAGCACCTGATGTTGCAAGTGCGATCTCTTCCAGATCAACAGTCTCATCCATTCGCACATTCTTTGAGTGAACTTTCAGAACATCTACACGACCTTTCAGATCCGGTCGTTCTACAATAATACGTCTGTCAAACCGTCCCGGTCTGAGAAGCGCCGGATCGAGAACTTCCGGACGGTTGGTCGCTGCAAGAAGCAACAGACCCGTATTTGTATCAAATCCATCCATTTCCGCGAGAAGCTGATTTAATGTCTGTTCTCTCTCATCATTTCCGCCCAGCTGATTATCTCTGCTTTTTCCGATCGCATCAATCTCATCAATGAAAATGATACACGGCGCCATCTGCTGTGCCTGCTTAAAGAGATCTCGAACTCTGGATGCACCTACACCCACATACATCTCAACAAATGCTGATCCCGACAAAGAGAAGAAAGGAACTTTTGCCTCTCCTGCAACAGCCTTCGCAAGAAGTGTTTTACCTGTACCCGGTGGCCCCACAAGCAATGCTCCTTTCGGAAGCTTTGCTCCGACACCGGTATATTTGTCCGGATTATGAAGGAAATCAACGACTTCCTGAAGGGATTCCTTTGCCTCATCCTGTCCGGCCACATCCTTGAATGTAACACCGGTCTCCTTCTCGACATACATCTTCGCATTACTTTTTCCAACACCCATGATGCCGCCGCCTTTCGACATTCTTTTGAACGTCCAGGAAAACATGAAAACGATCATCATAATAGGAAGGAATGTAAATATTGCATTCCAGACAAGCGCAGACGTGTCATCCGGAATTTCCTGTTCATATTTGATTCCTGAATTATAAAGCCTCTGGGCAAGCTCATCGTCATTTACAACACCTGTGTAATATTCTTTTGCCGTTCTTTCTCCCTTTTCCTTTTTCGCTTTGATTTCAATCTTATCATTGCAGATCTTTACTTCTTCAACCTTATGCTGCTCAACCATTTTCAAAAATCTATCATAAGTAATCTCTTCTGCCGAAGAAGTATTTTGCAATTGATATAACGTAAATACCAAAAGGCTGGTAATCAATCCAACAAGAATAATAATCGACACATTCTGTTTATTGTTATTATTCTGATTATCATTTTTTTTCTGATTATTCTGATAACTCATAATGTTCCTCCTGTGTTTATCATTACCTATTATAAGTAGCGCATTATTTAAAATCAACAAAATAATTGTGAAAAGATTGTAAACTGCACAGACTTTGTAGTATACTTGGATTGTATTTTTTTAGGAAGAAGGACATACAGATGAAAATTGGATTTGACAATAACAAATATCTCGCAATGCAGTCAGCTCATATCAGAGAACGTATCAGCAAGTTTGACAATAAACTCTATCTTGAATTTGGCGGAAAAATCCTTGATGATTATCACGCATCCCGAGTTCTTCCGGGATTTGCTCCGGACAGCAAGCTTCGCATGCTGAAAGAGCTCTCCGATCAGGCCGAAGTCGTTATCGTTATCAGTGCCGGCGACATCGAGAAGAATAAAATTCGCGGAGACCTTGGAATCACTTATGATACTGATGTATTAAGACTTCGCGATGCCTATATCAGTTACGGATTATACGTAGGAAGTGTTGTTATTACCCAATACGCAGGACAGGCCGCGGCAGATTTATTCAAGACAAGATTGGAACGTCTTGGTATCAAAGTGTATACACATTATCTGATTCCAGGATACCCGACAAATGTTCCGCTTATCGTAAGCGATGAAGGTTACGGCAAAAATGATTACATTGAGACAACACGTCCACTTGTTGTTGTGACAGCACCAGGACCTGGAAGCGGAAAAATGGCGACCTGCCTTTCTCAGCTTTATCACGAACACAAACGTGGCATAATGGCAGGATATGCAAAGTTTGAGACATTCCCAATCTGGAATCTCCCACTGAAGCATCCTGTAAATCTGGCATATGAAGCTGCTACCGCCGATCTGAATGATGTTAATATGATCGATCCATTCCATTTGGAAGCATATGGCGAAACAACCGTAAACTACAACCGTGACGTAGAGATCTTCCCTGTACTGCGTGCAACATTTGAACGTATCTATGGAGAAAATCCATACAAATCACCTACGGATATGGGTGTAAATATGGTTGGAAACTGTATCTGTGATGATGAAGTATGTAAAGAAGCTTCAAAGCAGGAGATCATCCGCAGATATTACGATTCTCTCAGACGCCGTCTGTACGGAATCTGTACTGACAACGAAGTGTTTAAAATTGAAATGCTGATGAATCAGATCGGTATAACTGTTCATGACCGTTCTGTTGTCGATGCAGCACTGAAACGAGCTGAAGAAAGTGGTGCTCCTGCTGCTGCATTAGAATTACCGGACGGACAGATCGTGACAGGTGGAACTTCACATCTTCTTGGAGCCTCTGCCGCACTTCTGTTGAATGCTTTAAAAGAACTTGCAGGAATTGAACATGAACGAAAAGTAATCTCTCCTGAGGCGATCGAACCAATCCAGAAGCTTAAGGTAAATTATCTGGGAAGCAAAAATCCAAGACTTCATACAGACGAAGTATTGATTGCTCTTTCTGTAAGCGCTGCCACAGATCCTTATGCACAGAAAACACTGGATCAGATTCCCAAATTAAAAGGATGCCAGGCACATACTTCTGTAATGGTAAGTTCTGTCGATATGATGCAGTTCAAGAAGCTGTCCATCCAGGCAACTTTTGAGGCAACTTTCGAAAAGAAATAACGGGACAAAAGAATAACCAGCAAGATAACGAAGCGCCAGTTTCGGCATATGCCGAAACTGGTGCTTCTTAATACTCTTCTTATGAATAAAAACATTTTTGTATTTACAACAAAAACTGACTCAATACATAATTGCTCACGTCTATCCCCTTTTCTGTGAGTGCGATCATATCTTCCGAAACAGTGATCAGCTGATCTCTTTCAAGCTTAACCAATAGATTGCCATAGTATATTTCTATCTCTTTCCCAAACATTTCCAGGAACTTTTTCCTGCTGATTCCTTTCGTTTTCCGAAGTCCAAGAAACATAAATTCTTCGATTTCTTCCTTCTCTGTAAGCGCGGCAGGCTCCTCACCCTGATTCCATCTTTTATGATCCAGGAAACTTGCAGCACCATCTCCGATACCCAGATACTCTACTCTGTCCCAGTATCCCAGATTATGCCTGCACGCATATCCCTCTTTCGCATAATTTGAGATTTCATATCGCTCATACCCGTGCTCTTTTAATATTTCTTTTGTACGGGCATACATTTCTCTTTCTGTATCTTCATCCGGGAGTTCTTCGGCGCAGCGTCCCTCCCCGTATCTCTCATAAAACGGTGTCCCCTCTTCAATGATCAGACTGTATGCCGAAATATGCTCCGGATTTAATTCCACTACCTTCTTTAATGTATTCTCATAGCTCTCCATTGTCTGATGCGGAATTGCCGTCATAAGATCAATATTGATATTCCCAAACCCCATATTTCTTGCCATTTGATACGTTGTAAGAAATTCTTCATATGTATGAATTCTTCCAAGACATTTCAGTTCTTTATCATCCGCTGTCTGAAGCCCGATACTCAATCGATTGATTCCAAGTTTCTTATAGACTCGAAGCTTTTCTTCCGTAACAGTTCCAGGATTCATCTCCGTTGTTATTTCTGCATCGGAACTGATCCTGAATGTATCACGGAGTGCTCCAAAAATAGAGCCGGTCTGTTCCGATGTTAATATGCTGGGTGTTCCTCCGCCCAAAAAAATGCTGACTACCTGATATTCTTTTACCGTTTCCTTCCATTCACAGATTTTCCGACAAAGGTCATCCACATATTTTTGCCTCTTCTCCCCGCTCGCAGGGGCCGACAGGAAATCGCAGTATTTGCATTTACTGATACAAAAAGGGATATGAATATATACCTCTAATTGTCTCATCCATATCCCTCCTTCATACTTACTTTTTATCATCCAGCTTCAGGACACTCATAAACGCCTGCTGTGGAATTTCGACATTTCCCACCTGCCGCATACGTTTCTTTCCTTCTTTCTGTTTCTCAAGAAGTTTACGTTTACGTGAGATATCACCACCGTAACATTTTGCCAGCACGTCTTTGCGCATTGCTTTTACAGTTTCTCTCGCAATGATCTTACTTCCGACTGCTGCCTGGATCGGAATCTCAAACAGATGTCTTGGAATCTCCTCTTTTAATTTCTCACACATCTTACGTCCGCGCTCGTACGCCGAGCCACTGAACACAATGAACGAGAGCGCATCTACTTCTTCTTTATTAATAAGAATATCAAGCTTCACAAGCTCTGACTTCTGATAGCCGAGCATCTCATAATCAAAGGAAGCGTATCCTCTGGAACGTGATTTCAACGCATCAAAGAAGTCATAAATAATCTCGTTGAGTGGCAAATGGTAGTGAAGCACAGCTCTTGTCTCTTCTATATATTCCATTCCCTGATAGATGCCCCGGCGCTCCTGACAAAGATCCATGATCGCTCCGATGAATTCCGATGTAACCATGATCTCCGCTTTTACCATCGGTTCTTCCATGTATTCGATTTCCGAAGGATCCGGAAGATTTGACGGGTTCGTGAGATCAAATACTTCCCCGTTTGTCTTATGCACTTTATAAACTACGCCCGGCGCTGTTGTCACAAGGTCAAGGTTATATTCGCGCTCCAATCGTTCCTGAATGATCTCCAGATGGAGCAATCCCAAAAATCCGCACCGGAAACCAAATCCAAGAGCGATCGATGTCTCCGGTTCAAACTGAAGGGATGCATCATTTAACTGTAATTTCTCCAATGCATCTCTGAGATCCGGATACTTCGCCCCATCCGCAGGATATACGCCACAGTAAACCATCGGATTTACTTTCTTATATCCCGGCAATGGCTCTTTACATGGATTTGCACGGTCTGTGATCGTATCACCCACACGTGTATCCTTCACATTCTTAAGACTTGCAGTAATATATCCTACCATTCCGGCACTCAGTTCATCACACGCTATGAACTGTCCCGCTCCAAAATAACCTACTTCTACAACTTCCGCAGTTGCACCTGTCGCCATCATCTGGATAGCCGTTCCTTTTCTGACAGATCCTTCCATCAGTCGGCAGAATACGATCACACCCTTATACGAATCATATACCGAGTCGAAGATCAGTGCCTGAAGAGGCGCATCCGGGTCTCCCTTTGGAGCCGGAATCTTCTCAACGACCTGTTCCAGAACATCCACCACATTTAATCCTGTCTTTGCAGAAATCTGAGGAGCATCTTCTGCTTCGATTCCAATCACATCTTCAATCTCTTCAATGACACGCTCAGGGTCTGCACTTGGCAGATCAATCTTATTGATTACCGGCATCACGTCCAGATCATGATCTAATGCCAGATAAACATTTGCCAGAGTCTGTGCCTCAACTCCCTGTGCCGCATCCACAACAAGGATCGCGCCATCACAGGCAGCCAGACTTCTGGAAACTTCGTAGTTAAAGTCCACATGTCCGGGAGTATCGATCAGGTTGAAGATATATTCTTCTCCATCTTTTGCTTTGTAGACGATACGGACAGCCTGCGATTTGATCGTGATTCCACGCTCCCTCTCAAGTTCCATATTGTCAAGCACCTGTGCCTGCATCTCTCTGCTTGTCAGAAGTCCTGTCATCTCGATAATTCTGTCAGCCAAAGTAGATTTTCCGTGATCAATATGTGCAATAATGCAAAAATTACGTATCTTACTCTGATCTATTCTTGCCATACTCTTTGTTCTCTTCCTTTCAATCTTTCTCTATTGTCATCTCTCATTACGGTCATGCATCCCTGCGCTCCGGATAATAAATACTTCCACACACATGATATCACTGATTTTACCTGTTTTCACATCAGTCTCAAGCTCTGCTCCGAAATCCATGAGCCAGAGCAGCTCCTGTTTGGAAAAACGCTTGCACTGATCCATATATTTCTGTGTTGCGAACGGATGAATGCCTGTCTCTGCAGCGATCTGCTTTTTGATCATTCCCCTTTTCATAAGCTCTTTCACTTCCAGAAGGAGCCTGAACTGTCTTGTGAGCAGATACAGAATCCTCATCGGAGGTTCTTTGAGCGAAAGTAGTTCATAATAATAATCCAGTGCTTTTTTCTTTTCCTGTTTCGCAACAGCTTCTACCATATCAAAAATATGATTTGTGATCTGCGTGATACAGACAGCATCTACATCTTCCGATGAAATCTCATACTTGTCAATGGTATAACAGAATAATTTCTCCATCTCTTTCTCAAGATTTTCCATATCTGTACCTGTCTTTGACAAAATATAACGAACCGTCGACTCACGGATCTGTTTCCCTTCGCGCGCCACCATCCCAAGGATCCACCGGATCAGCGTATTTTCGTCCTGTTTGCCAAGTTCCACGACGCGGCCTTTATCCTTTGCCGCCTTATATAGCTTTCCCCGCTTGTCGATCTCATTTTCAACAAACAACAGACATGTTGTCTCCGGAATCTCTTTCAGATATTCTGCAAGTTCCGCAGATGCGCTTTTGAAAAATCCGGAATTCTCGATTACGATCAGTCGCCGCTCAGCAAAAAAGGGCATCGTCTCCGCCAGATCGATCACCTCGGCTACCGGAATTCCCTTTCCTTCATAAAAGGCACAGTTCATCGTGTCCCCTTCCGGGATCATCGCGCGGGTCAGCCGCTCCTTATACTGCTTCTTTAAATAGGCTTCTTCGCCATATAATACATAAACATTCTTAAATTGTCCTGATTTGATATCTTCATTTAAGCTTTTCATAGCATTTATTATACTTGATAACTCCCGAATTTTCCAGTCCGGAAATCAGCGGGCTAATGGTTTTACACCCGCACAGGGAGCAAACGCTTCTGCTGCGGGTGATGAGACAATGAAAAGAGGCTGTCATTTTACAACAGCCCCTGATCTCACGTTATTGAATGTCAAATTCCGGAGGGACATCTATCTCTTCCCCCACATATTTTCCGTCTTTTTTTCTCTGCTTCACACATTCGGTCAGCAAATATTCAATCTGACCATTGATCGATCTGAAATCATCTTCTGCCCAAGCTGCAAGGTCTGCATACAACTTTTCAGATATGCGAAGCGGAACCTGTTTCTTTGCTGCCATTAATACAGGCTACCCGAATTCACAACCGGCTGTGCATCATGATTGCCGCAGAGTACGACTAACAGATTCGATACCATTGCAGCTTTTCTTTCTTCATCCAGATCCACCAGTTGCTTTTCATTTAACCGGTCTAATGCCATCTCAACCATTCCAACCGCACCGTCGACGATCATTTTTCTCGCATCGATGATCGCAGACGCCTGCTGTCTCTGCAGCATGACAGATGCAATTTCCGGAGCATATGCAAGATACGTAATTCTTGCCTCTACAATTTCAAGTCCCGCATCCTGAACCTTATCCTGTATTTCCTGTTTGATTCTCTCGGCGACAACTTCTGCCGATCCTCTCAAGCTTCCTTCGTCTGCTTTTCCGTCTCCTGTCGTGTCCACATCTGTCGCAACGTCATATGGATAGATCCTTACAATATTACGCAGTGCCGAATCACACTGAAGAGAAAGGTACTCTTTGTAATTGTCTACATTGAATACTGCTTTTGCCGTATCTGTCACTTTCCAGATCACAGCGATTCCGATCTCAACCGGATTGCCAAGACAATCATTAATCTTCTGTCTTCCGTTATTCAGAGTCATTGCCTTCAGCGAGATCTTCTTGCTCGCAAATTCAATTTCTCCTTTTCCGGCTTTCACTGTTCTTGCGTCTTCTCCACTCTGAGCAAGTTTTGTTCCGGCAGCCGGATTGACTGCTGAACAGAACGGATTTACAAAATAAAATCCCGGCTCACGGATCGTGCCCTTATAATTTCCGAACAGTGTAAGCACAAGTGCTTCCTGTGGCTTTAAGACCTTAAGTCCCATGAGCGGAATCCATCCGATTACCCAAAGGAAAATACCGATTCCCAGTATGAATGATCCATTATTAACTCCAAAAATAAACAATCCTGTCGCTCCGATATACAAAGCAATGACCGCAAGCAGCACAAGCATTCCATTTTTATGACTTGTATAAATCTTTTCTTTCATTTCTCCCACCTCCGTATTCTATTTGATATCATTATGATATCACAACACGGAAAATGCGTCAATATGATTCCGTGATTTCAAGTCGAACTCCCACTGAGATGAATTTCTTATTACTCACCACTTATAAAAGCGGGAGTCTTCTTCGACTAAGAGATATCAGATGAGAGATGACCGCCACCTCTTCTCCTCTGACTCGTACCGTCACTGCTCCGCATTCATCGGTTCTCACGCAGGCCGCTCCCGCCTGTTCCAGTCTTTTCATCGTCTCTTCGTGCGGGTGTCCATAAAGGTTCTTCCTGCCTGCAGAGATCACACACAATTTCGGACGGACTATTTCAAGGAATTCTTCCGATGTCGAGTATTTCGAGCCGTGATGAGCTGCCTTAAGTATTTCGATCTGAGTATCTCCTTTTCCCATACACAATTTATCCACCAGCATTTCCTCACCGTTTCCTTCCACATCTCCGGTAAAAAGAACATCCAGATCATGATAAGAAAGCCCTATCACGAGCGAAGCCTCGTTCCCCTTCAGACCTTTCCCCGGAGCAAGGCATTTCATATGAAGCTCTTTTCCATTCACGCTCTCCCCTTCCTTCATCTGAACTGTCCGGATTCCATTCGAAGATGCCAGTTGATACAGTGACTCCAGTTTTTCATCCCAGACTGACACATCCGGGAACACAATAGAACCAATCCTCACGCCAAAGTTTTGTCTCCGGATCATCTCTTCAATCCCGCAGATGTGATCCTCGTCTCCGTGCGTGACAAATACATAATCGATTTCAGATACGCCCCGTGATTTTAAGAACGGCTCAATTCGGTACTGCCCGACCTTTGCAACATCGCTGCTGCCACCGTCGATCAGACAGGTCATTCCGTCCTTTTCCCGTATAAAAATCCCGTCCCCCTGACCGACATCAAGAAACGTGATCTCGAGATCTGGCTGAGTATTTTCAGGACAAGTGCACCATATGCTTGCCAGACAAATCATTGAAAGCGATGCAAAGACACATAATTGCACTTTTGTAAACTTTATTTTTTCTTCATTTATTCTATGCTTACTATTCAATCTGTTTACAAAGAACAAAACAGCAATCAGGCATCCGTAATAGGTTATAATCCCTGCCATCTCAGGTCTACCGGTGATGAAATGATGTCCCGGAATTTTTTCAAATACGATGCAGACCTCTTCGTAAAACTTCAGTATGATCTGGCAGACACGGATTCCTGCCACTCCGATATGGATTCCCGCTACTCCAAGAACACTCCCGACAAAACCAGCCGCAAGCAGTACACTCATAAGTGGAATCACCACAAGATTAAGCAGTACCCCGTACGACGGGATCTGATAATAATGCCACAGGATCACAGGGAGTGTTGTGATCTGTATCGAGAGACTTGCCAGGACAGCCTCTGAAAATCTGTGAAGAGCCCACTTGTATGGCACTGAGATTTTTTTCTCCCTGAACGTTGGCACAAACGATACGGCCACCTCCTTTATGGCCGGAAATACAAACAGAATCCCCAGAATTGCTCCGAAGGACAGCTGAAATCCTGCATCATAAAATGCAAGCGGTCGCCAGAGAATAATTCCCGCAGCTGCAGCGGCTGCAGAAGTCGGGGCATCATAAACTCGTCCGGACATGTCAGCCCCTACGCGGATACAGAACATGATCACCGCTCTCACTGCAGATACCGTCGTTCCGATCATAAGGATGTACAGCAGCAGAAAGACCATCCCTGCGATTCCTCCCGCCGTGTAGGAACCTGTCATCCTGCGTACAAACCGATAAAAGCCAAGCCCCACAAATGACAAATGCAGACCTGAGATCGCCAGGATGTGTGCGATCCCATTGATCTGAAAACGTTCTTTCATTTCTGCGGTCATCTGATGTTTTTCTCCAAGAATAACAGCGCAGAGCATTCCTCCATACTCCTCCCCGGCTGTTTTCAGGATCCAGTCGCTCCATTTTTCTCTCAATATGGACAGCGAATCTTTCAGAACATCTCGTTTATCGTCCACGCAGATAATATTGTCCGTCCACATACATGCATATACTTTTCTGATCTGATAGAACTCTCTGCTCGAGAAATTTCCCGGGTTACGGGCACTTTCAAACAGCGTATAAGCTCCAAATGCCTCGACGACCGTTCCTGTTTTCCAATATTGTTTTTTTGTATCATAAATAATAAAGCTGGATTCATAAATGATTTGATTTTGATAATAAATAGAACAGTTTTTTAAATATAAGATCTGATAATCTGAAGTCTTCTCTCTCCGATCAATCATTCCCTTCACAGTCACACTGCTGCCTTCTGAAATCATCGTCTCCGCCGGGGAATAAAAATACTTTTTTAAAATCGTATCTTTTCCCCAGTTTACAGAGACAAAGACAAGGATCAGAAATCCAAGACAAAACATACACAATTTTCTCTTTTTTATTTCATTTCCTCCACTTCTTCTACATCTGCTTCCTCAATCTGCTCATGCTTCTCAGCCTTATAAAAAGCTTCTTCCGTATCAAGAAGATAATCTTCCTTTGATATTCCTTCGATCACATTTCCTTCCTTATCTGTAAGCAGTTCTCCGCCAACTCGGATTACGATATTCTCAATACCGTCAACCTGTGAAAGCGATTCGACGAGAGCTGCCTGCAAAAGAACTTCCTGCGGTCTGTCCATAAGCTTATATTCGTCACTGAAGGATACTTCCAACACTTGTCCATCTATTGTCCAGTCAATCATCTTCACATCACTCGGAATCGCAGAATTGCATTTGACGGTATCCTTAGGCGTGCGCATTTTCTCAAGAATAAAAGCAGTCTGTCCCCGGATGTCATTTTCTTCCCAATTATATCCTTCCGTGATCAGCGTGTCATTCTCAGCATCGATATAATAAATCAGAACGTCACCTTTCTCTTCTTTTTCTGAACAGCCACTCAGCAACATAGCGGCCAGGAGCCCTGTGATCATAAAATATTTATATTTTTTCATTCTTTTCCCCCAGATATTTGCGATCCTATGCCACATAGTTCACCGGAATTCTAACAGAAAATGTCGTTCCTTCGCCAAGCTGGCTGAACACTTTGATCGCACCGCGATGCATAACGATAATGTTTCTTGCAATAGAAAGGCCAAGTCCCGTTCCTCCGATTTCTCTGGAATGTGACTTATCTACTCGATAAAAGCGCTCAAAAATATGCTCTGTATCTTCTTGAGAAATACCGATCCCCGAGTCAGCAATCTCTATAAAAAAGTTTTTATGATCCGCATTTAGAGTTACATGCACCCAGCCATTTTCTTTATTATATTTGATCGCATTTTCCACCAGATTAATAAGTGCAAGCGAAAGTTTCACCTCATCCACCTCTGCAGTAACAGGTCGATAACTCTTAAATAACACTTCAATATTTGAAGCTGCTGCAATTGGCTGAAGACGCTTCAACGTCTGTTCCACAAGTTCATTGATGTTTTCTGACCGTACATTCAGCGACGCAGCTGTCTTATCCATTTTAACAAGTTCGAGCAGATCATTGATAATTTTATTTTCACGTTCAATCTCACCGGACAGATCCTGCATAAATTCCTTATAAAGCTCTACAGGCACATCTTCCTGCATCAGCAGCGAATCCGATAATACTTTCATCGCAGTCAGAGGCGTTTTCAATTCATGTGATACATTAGAGACAAATTCCTGTCTCGACTTGTCAAGTGTTCTCTGTTTCCTGATCATCCGATTAAATGCATCCGAGATCAGCGCCGTCTCTTCATATGTATAGACATCCAGATCTTCATCGTATCCTTCCGTCAGGTTGCTGATTGTTCTTGTTATTTTCTCAAATGGCCGGACCATAATACTTCCAAGTATAATAGCCAGTACAATTACGATCAAAATCAAAACAATCTGAAATATATTCACCTTTTTATTCAACAGTGTCATCGTCGCCGCAATAGCATCTGTCGACACACTGACCACCATCACTCCGATTCCCTCATCTTTATCCTCAATCGGCAGTGCAATCTCAATATACTTCTTTTCTGAATTGTACTGACTGACTACTTGTCCTCGGTAGCTTTTCACAACATCGCCTGACACGATATATTTACCAACTTCCGAATAATACGTGTCAAAAATAACTCGCATTTCATCATCGATCACCATAATACGACCATTATATATATCGGATAGCTGTATCAATTCTTTTCGGATAATTTCTGATATGCCCTGTTCCTGATAATGAGAATTTATTAGCTGCTCGCATAGAACTGTACATTGATTCTGGATCTCGGCAGTCCGTACATCTACTGCTCTTTTTTCGTAATTTTCAAGAACCATTGCTTTCATGATCACAGACGGAATAATTCCCACGATCATCAGTAACAGGATCAGATAAAAGCGCAGGCTCTTGAAAAATTTTAATTTAAGATATTGTTTAACCCCTAAAATAATAACCAACTCCCCATTTCGTATAAACATACTTCGGATCGCTCGGATGAGTTTCAATTTTTTCTCTTAATCTTCTGATATGTACATCAACTGTTCTTGCATCGCCGGGATATTCGTATCCCCATACGAGGTTCAAAAGATTTTCTCTGCTGTACACTTTATTTGGATTCATCGAAAGAAGTTCAAGAAGATCAAATTCCTTCGCTGTCAGATTTACTTCTCTTTCACCGATAACAACTCTTCTGCTCTCGAAGTCAATTTTCATTTCTCCTTTGACAAGAACTTTTTTATTCTCATTGTCTTTTCCATTTTTCTGGACACGGCGGAGAATTGCTTTCATTCTTGCTTTCACTTCAAGAATGTTAAATGGTTTCGTAATATAATCATCTGCTCCGTATTCAAGTCCCATGATCTTGTCCATGTCCTCGCCTTTTGCCGTAAGCATGATGATCGGAACATCTGAGTATTCCCTGATCTGCTGACAGACAGTAAGTCCATCACATTTCGGGAGCATAATATCAAGGAGGATCAAGTCATATGTATTCTCTCTTGCAAGCTTCAGTGCCTCTTCACCGTCATATGCACAGTCCACTTCCATATCATCCTGTTCAAGGCTGAACCTTATCCCTTTTACAATCAGTTTTTCATCGTCTACAACTAAAATCTTCCTGCTCATACGCTCTCCCTCTATAACGTAATATTGTTCTTTATCTTCTCAAAAGTACCTTCTTTGATTCCTTCTACCTGCATCAATTCTTCAACGGAATCGAATCCACCATTTGTCTCCCGGTATCGTATGATTGCCTCCGCTTTCGAAGCTCCGATTCCCGAAAGTGTCATCAGCAATTCTTTTCCCGCAGAATTAATGTTCACTTTCCCCGATGACTCAGCTTCTGTCCCGATCACCCCGTTATTTAGAGAATCCCCCGGCTGACCTGTCATCGTTTTCGCCTCTTCGATCGAAGGAATATAGATCCGCTCTCCATCTTCCAAAAGCTGTGCCTGATTGATGTAATCCATCGCGCCGTCTTCCAACATTCCTCCTGCCGCCTGAACTGCGTCGCAGATCCGGCTGCCTTCTTCCAGCTTATATACATCCGGATGGTTCACCCTGCCGCAAACATAGACACACACCATCTTAGAATCCGGACTCTTTTGTTCATCCTGCCCGGTGTCCTGCTCATCCTCTGACGATATTTCATACACAGATTTTTCTTTTGATGAATCGCTTTTTTCACTCCCCAAAGCGTCCGGATCACTTGTTTGTTCGCTGATCTCAGACAAAGAAATCTTCTCTTCCTTTTCACAGCCGCTTATCATTATGATTGTTACTGCGAGAAAATAGAAACAAAATAATATATTTTTTCTCTTTTTCATGTCGTGCATTTCTCTCCTTTACAGCTGTCGACACTGTAAACGCCCTCTGCATGACAAAGATCAGTTTCATTTTACTATTTCCACTGGAAAATTGCAACTCCAACGAGCGCCAGACACATTCCTCCGATCTTTCTCCACTCCAGTGGTTCTTTCTCCACTCCAAACAATCCCAGAAGCTCTATCACATAAGCCACGATCAACTGTGCCATCACGATCAGAAGCGCCGCCTTTGCCGGTCCAAGGGCAGACATGCTTTTGATCACCGTCCATGTGATTCCTGCTCCGATCACCCCTCCAAGAAGCATATACTTCGGTTCCACCTTTGTAATAGCTGAAACGGGATCTCTCCCGGCAACGAACCACGCGATCACACAAACAGCGAACGCAGAAAGCTGCACCCATCCGTTACTCACCCACATTCCTGTTGTTTTTGTAACCTGCGTATTGAACACTCCCTGCACACTCATGAGTGCCCCCGAAAGAATTGCAATCAAAAAACCAATCATTGTGCTATACCTCCTGTATTTTTACTAGTATATCCAATGACTGGTTTTTATAGTCTTATTATTTTATTTTACAGAATACATTTCTTCTGTATCATTTAAGATCGCTGTTCCGATACCTTTATTTGTAAAGATCTCAAGAAGCAGGCAATGTGGAATTCTTCCGTCAAGAATATGCACTCTTGATACACCATTTTCAATCGCATCAATACAGTTGTTGATCTTCGGTAGCATTCCGCCTCCGATGTATCCGTCTTTCATAAGCTCTCTTGCCTCTGAGATGCGAAGCTCTGAGATCAGTGTATCAGGATCTTTCGGATCTTTGTATACTCCTTCAATATCTGTGAGAAATGCAAGTTTCTCTGCATTCAGCGCTCTCGCGATCGCACATGCCGCATCGTCCGCATTGATATTGTATGTCTGATTATCTGCATCAAGTCCGATCGGGCAGACGATCGGAAGGAAATCTTTCTCAAGAAGGTCCCAGAGGATATCGGCATTGACTTCCTGTACTTCTCCGACGAATCCGATATCTTCTCCGTTCGAATACTTCTTTGTCACCTTCAGAAGCCCGCCGTCTTTTCCACTGAGTCCAATCGCGCGGACGCCAAGTCCCTGCACAAGCTGGACAAGTCCTTTGTTCACCTTGCCGAGAACCATCTCTGCGAGCTCCATTGTCGGCTCATCCGTCACACGAAGTCCATTGATGAATTTCGGTTCCATTCCGACCTTGCTCACCCATCGGCTGATCTCCTTGCCGCCGCCATGGACGATGATCGGTTTGAAGCCTACCAGTTTCAGAAGTGTCACATCTTCGATCACCTGTTTTTTGAGGTTCTCATCCACCATGGCACTTCCGCCGTATTTCACAACAATGACTTTACGGTTAAATCTCTGTATATAAGGCAAAGCCTCAATTAAGACTTCCGCTTTGTCTAAATATTTTTGCATACTTTTGTCCATTTTTTATCTCCCTTGACTGTGCTCTCTTCGGTCAGATCTTACTCTTAGCTTCTGTAATCAGCATTGATCTCGATGTATCCGTGTGTAAGGTCACATCCCCATGCTGTTGCTTGGGCCTCTCCCATCTTCACATCTGCGATTGCGGTTACTTCCGGCTGAGAAAGGATCTCCGTTGCTTTCTCTTCACTGAAATCAAGTGCCACACCATCTTCTGCGATCTGAATCTTTCCTGCTTTGCTCTCGAAGAAAAGGTCTACTTTTTCCGGATCAAACTGCGCACCTGAGTAACCCATTGCACAGACGATTCTTCCCCAGTTTGCATCATGACCTGCGATTGCTGTCTTTGTAAGATTTGAGCAGGCGATTGATTTTGCAAGCATCTTTGCTGCCGCAACGTTCTCGGCACCTACGACTTTTACTTCAAAAAGTGCTGTCGCACCTTCTCCGTCTCCGGCAATCTTCTTCGCAAGATACTCATCGATCACATGAAGTGCAGCTTTGAACTCTTCGTATTCAGGAGTGCCATACTCGATCACCGGGTTCTCTGCAAGACCGTTTGCAAGAAGGATCGCTGTATCATTTGTCGATGTATCTCCATCTACTGAGATCATGTTATATGTATCAACGACATCCTCACTGAGCGCTTTCTGCAGCGCTTCTTTTGTGATCGCTGCGTCTGTTGTGATAAATGCAAGCATTGTGCACATATTTGGATGGATCATACCGGAACCTTTTGCCATACCACCGATCGTAACGGTCTTTCCGCCAACTTCGATCGTCACTGCAAGTTCCTTATGAAATGTATCCGTTGTTTTGATCGCCATCGCAGCCTCTGTACCGCTCTCGATAGAAGCATTTTTCTTAGAAGCCAATACTTCGATTCCGGCAACAAGTTTGTCGATCGGCATCTGCTTTCCAATAACACCTGTTGATCCGATCAACACTCCATCTGCATCTACGCCAAGATATTTTGCTGCCGCCTCTGCGGTATCCTTACAGTATCCGAACCCTTCCGCTCCTGTACACGCGTTTGCAATTCCTGAGTTTACAATGACAGCCTGACATTTCTTTCCGCTGTCCACTACCTGACGGTCCCATTTCACAGGTGCTGCCTTCACAACATTGGTTGTAAATGTTCCGGCCGCCTCACATGGTACCTGACTGTATACAAGTGCCATATCTGTACGGTCTTTATATTTAATTCCTGCTGCTGTACTTGCTGCTTCAAATCCTTTAGCTGCGGTTACTCCGCCTTTGATCATTTCCATCGTTTTATTCCTTTCTACTGTTCGTTGAATGCCGTAATATTTGCCTCATTTAATGTAAAATCATAATAATTCAGATCCAGACGCTTCGTCCATCCGATCGTATTCCAGAAGGCATTTCCGATGTCATTCTTTGTAAATGCGATCAGACACACTTTATTGATCTTTTCTTTCCTGAGTGCTTCCATGGATGCAACAACCATTGCCTTTCCAATCCCATGTCTTCGGTACGCCTCATCTACACAGACATGATAAAAACATCCGCGCCTTCCGTCATGACCGCATAATATACTGCCGACGATCGTGCCGTCTTCGACTGCCACAACACTTGTCGTCGGATTTCTTTTTAAAAACCTGTCTACTCCTTCTCTGGAATCATCGATACTCCTGATCCCGAATCCACGGATCTTCTTCCACAAATGGTAGACTTCATCATAATCGTCAATTGTCATCACTCGAATCATATACAGCCCTCTTCTTTATTACGGGAACATTGGCACAAGATTTAAGCCTTCGTCTTCCGGAAGCCCGAACATCAGGTTCATGTTCTGTACTGCCTGTCCCGCTGCGCCTTTCACAAGATTATCGATCGCACCCATCATGATAATGCGGTTCGTACGCGGATCAATCTTGAAATTGATATCCACATAGTTGCTTCCTTCCACCCATTTTGTCTCCGGGCAGACATCCTTCTCCAATACGCGGATAAATTTTTCTTCCTTATAATATTTGTCATAAATTGCTTTTACTTCTTCATATGTAACATCTTTTTTCAATTTTGCATATTCCGTTGCAAGAATTCCCCTGTTCATCGGAACAAGATGCGGGGTGAAGTTGATCAGCACTTCCTCCCCTGATGCATACCCAAGCTGTTCCTCGATCTCCGGTGTATGTCTGTGAGTGGCAACACCATACGCTTTCATATTTTCATTTACTTCACAGAAAAGATTCGGAACTTTCGCACCTCTTCCGGCACCTGATGTTCCTGACTTCGCATCGACGATCAATGTGCTCATATCAATGATTCCTTCTTTTGCAAGCGGATACGCAGTGAGGATCGAACATGTTGTATAGCATCCAGGATTCGCAACCAGTCTTGCTTTCTTCACATCTTCTCTGTTGATCTCACAAAGGCCATATACTGCTTCCTTAATATACTGCGGACTTTTGTGCTCGATGCCATACCATTTCTCATATGTTGCAACATCTTTGATTCGGAAATCTGCGCTGAGATCCACAATCTTTGTCTTTGAAAGAATATCTTCATTTACAAGCGAAGCGCAAAGTCCCTGCGGTGTTGCGGTAAATATCACGTCTGCCTGCTCTGCAAGTTCGTCCATATTGTCATCCATGCATTTGGCATCCACGATCTGAAACATATTCTGATACACTTCTGCATACTTCTTATCTACATAGCTTCTTGATCCGTACCAGACGATCTCTGCGTCTTTATGTCCTGTGAGAATTCTTACAAGCTCTCCTCCCGCATAACCGGTAGAACCAATAATACCAACTTTTATCATAATCTCTTTTCCCCGTCTTTCTTCCTATAAAAAAGAATTTCTTCGCTAAGTTTACTCCTCTTTTTCGTATATGTAAAGAATTCTTTCTCATTTTGTTTTATCAGATTGCATTATTATACATATATTATGCATATTATGCAAGTATAATTATGTAGAAATGCAAATTTTCTTGTTTTTTTCGTAAAACAATATTTTTGTATTGCATATTTATAAAACGTAGTGTATAGTAGTCCTTGCATGATAAAGGAGGATTTTACAATGAAAGAAAAAGTAGTACTTGCCTACTCAGGCGGTTTGGATACAACGGCTATCATTCCATGGTTAAAAGAAAAATTTGATTACGAAGTAATCTGCTGCTGTGTAGACTGCGGTCAGGGAAAAGAGCTCGACGGACTCAGCGAACGTGCAAAATTATCCGGAGCTTCCAAATTATATATTGAAGACATCGTAGACGACTTCTGCGACAATTACATTGTTCCATGTGTACAGGCACATGCCGTATATGAGAACAAATATTTACTCGGTACTTCTATGGCTCGTCCGGCGATCGCAAAAAAACTTGTTGAGATCGCAAGAAAAGAAAATGCAGTTGCGATCTGTCACGGTGCAACAGGCAAAGGAAACGACCAGATCCGTTTTGAGCTCAGCATCAAAGCACTTGCTCCGGACATCAAGATCATTGCTCCGTGGAGAATGACAGACATCTGGACAATGCAGTCCCGTGATGATGAGATCGAATACTGTAAAGCTCACGGTATCGATCTTCCATTCGATGCAAGCAGCAGCTACAGCCGTGACCGTAACTTATGGCACTTAAGCCACGAAGGTCTTGAGCTTGAGAACCCTGCAAATGAACCAAATTACGATCATATTCTCTGCATGAGCGTTACACCGGAGAAAGCTCCTGACGAACCGGAATATGTGACAATGACATTTGAAAAAGGTGTTCCAAAGAGCATCAACGGTGTTGAGATGAAAGTATCCGACATCATCCGCAAGTTAAATGAACTTGGCGGGAAGCATGGTATCGGTATTGTCGATATCGTAGAAAACCGTGTCGTTGGTATGAAATCGCGTGGTGTATACGAGACACCGGGCGGAACGATCCTTTACGAAGCTCATCAGCAGCTTGAAGAACTTGTATTAGACCGTGCTACATATGAAGTAAAAGAAGAAATGGGCAACAAGCTTTCCCAGATCGTATACGAAGGAAAATGGTTCACACCTCTTCGCGAGGCTGTTCAGGCTTTCATTGAGAGCACACAGGAATATGTTACAGGTGAAGTCAAATTCAAACTCTACAAAGGAAATATCACAAAGGCCGGAACAACTTCTCCATACTCACTTTACAGCGAATCTCTTGCAAGCTTTACAACAGGCGACCTTTATGACCACCATGATGCAGATGGATTCATCAACCTCTTTGGTCTTCCACTCAAAGTGCGTGCTATGAAAATGATGGAAGTAAAAGATTATAACAAATAAAGAAATGGCATTCACAAAAGAGACTTCATCCCGAAGTCTCTTTTGTTCGTCATTTCATATCACAAAACCACATTTTTACATAGTTAGCTATTTATTTTTTTCTATTTCACTGCATTTATGCGCTTTATTGTTTTATTTTTTTCTCGCAAGATCCACTCATCTTTATGCACATATTCAACCGGTTCTTTTTTATAGCATGCTATATTTTTTCAATTCTTTTTTCAACAAAATCTTTTCTGAAGAATTCATTTTTTTCATTCCGATAAATTCTATTTTTAAACACCCAAAAATAATTTTTCAGTTTTCTTCTATATTGAAAAGCATATTCTTTTCACGAGATTGACATACTAGGATTGTTATGCGACAGGTACAAACAAACTGTCACAGGCAATCATCATTTGAAAGGAGGAAATGATATGTCAGAAATATCTGTATTAGATCTTCAAAATCTTCGTCATCTTATTGGAGGATACGAAACAAATCACTGCAAGATGACGGAATATGCAAATCAGTGTCAAGATCCGGAAATCAAAAAAATATTCACGGATGCTGCAAATTCAGCAATGAAAAACAAACAAGAATTAATGAGATTTTTATAGGAGGAAACGATTCATGTTCGATGAGAAAACAATGGTCACAGATGCACTGAATGGTGTGAATGGTGAACTCACCCGTTTTGGTGAAATGATCCCACAGACAGAAAACAAAGAATTAAAGCAATGTTTGAAACAGATCCGCAATGAGTGTGAAATGTCACAGGAAAAACTTTATCAGATTGCACGTGAGAAAAGTTACTATGTCCCTGCAGAAGCTGCCAGTGAAAAAGAAATTCATCACGTCAAATCCATCTTAACTGGAAATTCTATGAGATAAGCATACGCATCCTCCAGTAAAATGAATGAAAACATTATTAAAAATTCATATTTATTAAACATTTTTCTAAATTTTAGCTATTTTGATTTTATTTTTGCAAGATAGTGTTGACGATTCTTCAATTTATGCTAAAATAGTAACTGTTGAGACTTTAATTATTGGAGGATGCGAAATTGACTGCTTATAAAGATCTATCAAAAGAAGAATTATTACAGATTAAATCTGGATTAGAAGCTGAATACGAAAGATTCAAATCAGCCGGTATGAAATTAGATATGTCCAGAGGCAAACCGTCCACAGAACAGTTAAACTTATCAATGGGTATGATGGATGTTCTTAACAGCGGTTCTGACCTTGTATGCAAAGAAGGCGTTGACTGTCGTAACTACGGTGTATTAGACGGTATCGAAGAGGCCAAGAAATTATTTGCAGATATGATGGAAGTTCCATCTGATAATATTATCATTTTCGGAAACTCCAGTTTGAATGTAATGTTTGATACAGTTGCCCGTTCAATGACTCATGGCGTAATGGGAAGTACTCCATGGTGCAAATTAGACAAAGTAAAATTCCTCTGCCCTGTTCCGGGATATGACAGACACTTTGCGATCACTGAATACTTCGGCATCGAAATGATCAACATCCCAATGACTCCGGACGGACCTGACATGGATCTTGTTGAACACTATGTAAATAATGATCCTGCTGTAAAAGGTATTTGGTGTGTTCCAAAATACTCCAATCCACAGGGTATAACATATTCATATGAAACAGTTCATCGTTTTGCAAAATTAAAACCAGCTGCGGAAGATTTCCGTATCTACTGGGATAATGCATATGGAATTCATCATTTATACGAAGACAAACAGGATTACCTTCTCGAAATCTTCCAGGCTTGTAAAGCGGAAGGAAATCCTCATATGGTATACAAATTTGCATCAACTTCAAAAATCAGTTTCCCAGGTTCCGGTATCAGCGTCATCGCAGCATCTCACTCAAATCTTAACGATATCAGGAAACAGATGAGAATTCAGACAATCGGACATGATAAACTGAATCAGCTTCGTCATGCAAGATATTTCAAAAACATTCACGGAATGGTTGAACACATGAAGCTTCATGCTGATATCATCAGGCCAAAGTTTGATGCAGTACTTACAGCACTTGATTCCGAACTGAGCGGACTTGAAATCGGATCATGGATTGCCCCTCGCGGCGGATACTTTATCTCTTTCGATGCAATGGAAGGATGTGCAAAAGCAATCGTTGCAAAAGCAAAAGAGGCCGGCCTCAGTATGACAAATGCCGGAGCGACATTCCCATACGGAAAAGATCCTCGTGACTCTAACATCCGTATTGCACCGACTTATCCGACACTCGATGAATTAAAAGAGGCAGTAAAACTCTTCATCATCTGTGTGAAATTAGTCAGCATTGATAAAATTCTGGAGACAAAAGAATAAGCAGATATTTCATGAAATCCTGGACATAAAAATGCACATTGCAAAAAATCTCCTGTCACCGCACAATGCAGAGTGACAGGAGATTTTCTTATCATTTTTCTGAAAGTCTTTCCTGTTTCTAATATTCAAGTCGACCGCACGCGAGACTTGGCGCGTGATTCTGGTCAGCATAAGCTGACATCTTACTTCAGAATCGATCCATCATTGATGTAGGTTCTGTATTCACATTTCACATTTTTCTTCTGCCCGAATTCACTGTTCAGGATCATTTCCAGATCCTGTTTTGTAATTCTGTCCTGCGGATGAACACCAAAGTGTTCACACGCCAGCTCCCATCTGTGACATCCTTCCATGAACATCTGTCCGATCGCATATGTCCCGGCCACACCAATCACAAGATCTGTCTGCTTTGGAATCACAGGTTCATGCTCTGCGGGCACCTTCAGTGGATGATGCCTGCTTCCGTCTGCCTCTACAAGCACCACATCATATTGTTCAGTAAGCTGATCAAACACTTCTTTTGAAAGTGCTCTCAGTTTTCCTTCTTCACACGGAGTGCCGATCGGGCTGAATCCAAAACGTCCTTCTGCCTGAATATGTGTTGTCGTAGTAACAGCCGGACGATATCCAAGTTCACGAAGTTCAACAGCCAGCTGATAAATCAGACTTGTCTTTCCACCTGCCCCAACTACAGAAATAATACGATGTCGTTCAGGATCAATATTTAAAATATCCATCAGTTTCTTCGTATCGCGTTCCACGCTTTCTTTACAGGCAGTTCCCGGGGGTTCCGGATGCTTCCGGCTTCCGTTTTCTCTCTGCATCTTATTTCTCAAATACAGAATTGCTTCAACAACGCCACCCGCAATGCATCTTGCCTTATCTGAAACAGAATCAATATTTCCAAGCTGCTCCATACGGGGATCTACATCTGCCACTTTAAACCCCTTCGTCACTGCAAAGCCGTCCGGCAGCATTCCCCGCACAACTCCTGAGATCCCGGTACACACAGCTTCGTTACCAACATACGCCAGCACATCGCCCTTCCGGACGACTGTGCCGATCTCACATTTACTGCGAAAAATCCCGGCACACGGGCTGTGCAGCACCCGCTCTTTATCATAGCCTCCGACTTTACCCGGAATACCAGTATTCGGGATCGCTTCTCCCTGATAATAGATTTTTCCAAGATGTGGGCCACGCATCGTTTCTACAACCGCATGGACATCTTTTCCGGCACAGAATCCCGGCCCAAGGCCAACTGTGATCGGTGCCATCTCTCTTGTCGTTCCCAGGTTACGTTTTGCAAGAATCGCATCTACAACCGCAAATGGTTTTAATATTTTTACCAGTCTGCACTCCGGATCTACTGCAACAGGAATCTCTCGATCAGCAAGAACCGCCTCCATTTCTTCTACATCTGAAACAAGCCTTGCGGTCACTCCCTCAATCGTCATCTCATTTCGATATACTGCTTCCGAAAAAGCAATACGTCTTCTGATCGCAGAAGGCTTTTCACATTCCAAAGCAACAACATCAAACCCAATATTGTGTAATTTGAGAATCGTGCCCGATGCCAGATCCCCGGCACCGCGCACGATGATTAATGTTTCTCTCTTCATATTTTCATTTCTATTTCATTACGATATTAATGATTCTTCCCGGAACATAGATTTCCTTCACAATGTTTCCGGTCAGTTTGTCTGCAACCGCTTCTTTACCGGCTGCAATAGCATCCTCTTTTGACGCATCTGCTGCAATTGTAACAACAGTTCTTGTCTTACCATTGATCTGTACTGCAATCTCAATCTCATCATCTTTCATTGCATTTTCATCATAAGTTGGCCATCCGGCTTCAAATACTGTTGTTGTTCCACCAAGCTGTTCCCATATTTCCTCAGCAATATGTGGTGCAAACGGAGCGAGAAGAACAGCGATCGTTTTCATTGTCTCGATATCGATCGCACCTGTTTTTCTTGCAATCTCAGTAAGCTTGTTTGTATGCTCCATAAATCCGGAAACAACGGTATTCAGGCTGAAACTCTCAAGACGAGTTGTCACATCATAGATCAGCTTATTGCGAACCTTGATCATTTCTTTTGTAGCTTCAACATTGCACTCTTTGCTGTCCATAGCAAGATTCCAAACCTTCTTAAGGAATCTCGAAACGCCGTCGATACCACGGTCATCCCACTCGGCATCAAGCTCCGGCGGTCCTACAAAGAGTTCATACATTCTGAGTGAGTCACATCCGTAATCACGAACAAGATCATCCGGAGAAACAACGTTTCCTTTTGATTTACTCATCTTAATTCCATTCTTGCCTGTGATCATGCCCTGGTTAAAAAGCTTCTGGAATGGCTCATCAAAATCAACGACTCCGATATCATACAGGAATTTTGTATAGAAACGTGAGTAAAGAAGATGAAGCACCGCATGCTCTACACCACCGATATACATATCAACCGGAAGCATCTCATGTGCCTTCTCTTTTGATACAAGCTGCTCATCGTTTTTATTATCTACGTAACGCAGGAAATACCATGAAGATCCTGCCCACTGAGGCATTGTATTTGTCTCTCTCTTCGCCGGTTTACCACAACATGGACATGTCGTATTCACCCACTCTTCGATACCTGCAAGCGGAGATTCTCCTGTTCCTGTCGGTTCATATGACTCTACATCAGGAAGTGTAAGCGGAAGCTCTTCTTCCGGTACCGGTACTGCGCCACAATCCGGACAGTGAACGATCGGGATTGGTTCTCCCCAGTAACGCTGACGCGAGAATACCCAGTCACGAAGCTTGTAATTCACAGTTGCACGTCCAATTCCCATCTCCTCGATGATGTGTGGAGCTTCTTTCTTAAGAACTGCTGACTCCATTCCATTCCAGTCACCTGAGTTGATCATTGTACCAGACGCTTCTGTATATGCCTCTGTCATATTCTCGATCTGCTGTCCGTCTTTTGCAATAACCTGAATGATCGGAATATCAAACTTTGTAGCAAATTCAAAGTCACGGTCATCATGAGCCGGTACACACATGATCGCTCCTGTACCATAGTCGGCAAGTACATAATCGGAAAGCCAGATCGGTGTCTTCTCACCATTTAACGGATTAATAGCATAGCTTCCTGTGAATACACCTGTCTTCTCTTTATCCTGCATACGGTCTACATTTGACTTCATGGAAGCATCGTAAATGTATTTCTCAACAGCTTCTCTCGTCTCATCTGTAGCAAGCTTTGCTGCAAGCGCATGCTCCGGTGCAAGCACCATAAATGTCGCACCGTGTAACGTATCCGGTCTTGTCGTATAAACGGTGATCTTCTCATCCATACCATCTACCGGGAAATCAACCTCAGCACCGTATGATTTTCCGATCCAGTCTGTCTGCATCTTCTTAACCTTTTCCGGCCAGTCAAGTTTATCAAGATCATTTAAGAGTCTCTCTGCATATGCTGTGATCTTCAGCATCCACTGACGAAGATTTTTCTTTGTAACCTCTGTTCCGCAGCGCTCACATTTACCATTGACAACTTCCTCATTTGCAAGACCTGTCTTACAGGAAGGACACCAGTTGATCGGGAATTCTTTCTCATATGCAAGACCTTCTTTGAACATCTTCACAAAAATCCACTGTGTCCATTTGTAGAACGCCGGATCAGTTGTGTTCACTTCCATATCCCAGTCATAAAGAGCAGCGATCTCATTGATCTGTCTCTTAATATTTGCCACGTTTGCAGCTGTTGATTTTGCAGGATGAACTCCCATCTTGATCGCATAGTTCTCTGCCGGAAGACCGAACGCATCCCACCCCATTGGATGTACGATATAATATCCCTGCAGAAGTTTGTATCTGCTCCAGACATCAGAGATCACATATCCTCTCCAGTGTCCTACATGAAGTCCATTTCCTGATGGATACGGGAACATGTCCAGGCAGTAATATTTTTCTTTCTTATTTCCGTCTTTGTCAACTTTAGGATTCACCGGGTTCTTCTCCCAGTTTTCTCGCCATTTTTTCTCAATGGCTTTATGATTATAAAGAATCTTCTGTGCCATAGTTTACCATCCTTTCATACTCTAAATAATTATAGAAACATTATCAGAATAAGTCAATAAAATGAAGTCAATAAAATTTCCCTTTTTTAGGTTGTTAGCCACACATCTTTAGTGTATAATAGGTTTAAGGATTTTGAGGATCGAGTCTCAAAAAATTTCTACATAAAGGAGTTGTTTCCCATGGTAAACATTTTAACAGGCCAGAAAGGCAGCGGAAAAACACAGAAAATGATGGAGCTTGCTAACGAGAAAGCAAAAGCTTATAAAGGTAATGTCGTATTTATCAAGAACAGTCATCACGACACAAGAAACGTTGATTTCAACATCCGTGTAGTATGTATGGATGATTATCCGGCAATCAAGAACTCTGATTCATACATCGGATTTTTATATGGAATGTACAGTGCAAACCTTGATACAGAATGTGTATTTATCGACGGACTTTTGAAATACGCAGACATTAACTTCGAGGACGTTCCAAACTTTATCACAAGATTAAAACAGCTTTCAGCTGAGTGCGGAGTTGATTACTATGTAAGTATCAGCGCAGACAAAGCAGATCTCGCAGGAGAGGCATTCGAAGGCTGCACATTCGTGAACTAATTCATATCTGACATTTTTGAAAATTACATATGCGGAACGAAGAGACTGTTGCAAAATATAGTCTCTTTTTTCTTGTGTAAATATACGGGAAACAAATCATTTAATAAAACATTACACAGAAAAAGACATATCATCAAAACAGGTCGCCTTGCCTGCGCTTCACTTCGGTTTTGTTATGCACGCACTCGTTCGCAATAGAAGCATTTGCTCCTCGTGCGTGCATCAAACTCGTGAAGCTTGTCCGGCTTCCGATTATTTTGAATGATATGTCTTTTTCTGTTTACTATTTTTCTGTCTACTGCTTTTTTCTCTTTTTTAATTTCCTGAATTATATATTTTTTACGTACAACTTTTCACTTCAGTCTTCAAGAGTCTTTTATAATCCGCACAGGAATGTATAAAACAGTGTCATGAGCGGCATTGTGATAATGCACATGAATACGGACATCACATTGATCATACTCGCGTACTCTGCATCCTGATCGTTTAACAGCGCGAGCTGCGTGACCATAACCGCCACCGGCGCACACGCCGCAAGAAGTGTCACGAGCAGGATCTGCTGTGCATCCGGGTGGATTCCCATATGTACGATTCCGGCGAGAAATACTGCCGTAAAAGCCGGAAATACAACAAGGCGGAGCAGACTGATCAGATAAGCCTTTTTCGTCCGGAAAATCTCTTTCAGATCCTTGTTCCCAATCAGCATTCCGACTACAAACATCGTAACCGGTCCGATCGAATTTCCAAATCCATCCATACTCTTCGCAACAACTGCCGGAATACGAATTCCTGTAAAGAACAGAACAAAGCCAATCACAATCGAAATAATATTCGGATTTTTCACGATCTTTCCAATGTTATCCCGTATACTCTTTCCACTCAACATAGAGTAAAGATGCGTCCACATTAATGTATTGCCGACCATAATATATGCACATGTATAAAATACCCACTCCTGTCCAAGCACAAACGACACAAGCGGAATGATCAGATATCCACAGTTTGAATAGACAACAGATGCCTGTTCTACCCTGTCAAATCGCAGTGGTGTTACAAGAAGTCTGGCGCCTGCAATATAAAGCGCATAGACGATTACTGCCACAACAAGTGAAAGAAAGAGCCCTTTCAGTTTATCCGGTGTATAGTCAATCTCTAATGCACGGATGGTCACACATGGCGACAGCACATAGGCTGCCAGCCATGATAACACTTTACTGTCTTCTTCCTTCAGAAGATTCTTTTTTACGACAAAATATCCAAGTGCAGCGATCGCAAACAATACCGCGATCTGCTGCACCAACAATATACTTAGTTCCATTTACATGTTCCTTATTCTATCGAAAGAACAACGTTTGCTTTTGTTCCTTCTTTGTATTCCATTGTGATCTCCTGACCCACTTCATATTTGATGATATCGATATAATCAACAACAGATACATCGTAAATCGCATCGGAGCCTTCCACCATCAGATAATAATGCGAATTTCCATCGATGACGCCCTGTGCAATCTTTGTGATCTTTCCGGTCACGGAAAGAATCTCTCGCGTATCTTCCTCTTCTTCCTTCAATCCGTTGGAGTAGAGAAGCTCAAGATAATTGCTCTCACACTGACTGACCGTATCACCGATTGCCACGATCTGGTACTTCTGTACATTGACAAGGGCATATTTCTTAACAAGGCCCGCATCATCCTTCAATGCGATAAAATAGGTCGGCTCATCCTGCAGGTTGAGAAGCAGCGGGAATGTCGCTGTATAATGCAGGTTCTGAACCTGTCCTTCTGCCGACGCCATCGCAGCCGCCTCTGTAGCTCCTTCTACCTTATAGTACTTCGTCTCCATCGTACGCTGGTTCGAGAGCATGAAACCAACATTGGACTGATCGCCGTTTACAGATGTCACACCCGTATACATCCACACATCATCATCCAGCGCAAGGTAATTGTAGCCATCGGTTGTCTGAAGACAATCCTTCTGACCGAGAACACTGTTCAAAAATCCGTGCTTGAGTGTACCATAGTAATCAAACAGACTTACGAGAAGGTCTGCAGAATATGCACGGTCGATCCACTGTGGTGCCTTATCTACATCATAAGCTTTGCATTCTCCTGTGACTGCATTACAGAGCACAACTTTTCCAACTGTTTCTCCGCCGAACAGACCGATGTTATATTTCTTGACAGGAGCGATCCAATAAGGAACTCCATCCTCATCAATTTCAAAACTCAGCTCACCAAAAATATACGTCGGGTATGAAAATCTGAGATGGCGGTAAATATTCCGGTTAAAATACTCACTTTTGGAATATTTGATCGGCTGTTCAAGTTTCACAAGCTCCGTATTCTGGCTTGCCATATCAATACGGATATAAGCCGGAATACCAGACTTCTGGTTTGTGATCCATTTGATCGCACTCGCATAACGAAGCGGTGTCACTCTGAATGGACGTCCCTTGTAGTTGATCTGACTGTACGTAGAATCCACCTCAAACTGAGACACCATATCTACCATGCTTCCCATCTTTCTGTCGCCAAGGATTGCAGCCGTATCTCTGTCAAGGAGCGGAACTTTATCAAAAGAGATTTCCTGAACGTCATCAGTAAATTCTCCCTCTTCCACCGTCATGAGCTTCTGATACTTTCTCGCATTGATGATCGGTGATGACAGGAGCGATCCGATTATATAGACCAGACCAAGTCCAACGATCACGGTCAGGAGCGTTTTTGCAACTTTCGATTCTTTGATCTCCCTCGGATTGATTCTCTTTCGAACAATATAGTATACAAGTATCGCAGCAAAAAAGGCCACAATAAAGAACCATGTCTCCGAAGAATGGATATTTATCGCCGGAAGCGAAACATAATAATAGATTCCGGCCACGATCACGAGCACGATCGCAATCGTTATTTTTCTCGATCCTTTCATAATTGATTTCCTTTCTAATCAGTGAAGTTTCTCATATCACTGACATTTCTTCTCATAATGTTTCTATATTCTAACTCTTTTTATTCCATTTTGCAATCATCAGAAGATCCAAAAGGAACAGGGCGACCATGCTTTGGCCGCCCCGTTTTATAGATTATTCTGAATATTATTCTTCTGCTGCACGTTTTGCAATCTCAGCTTCCTGTACATCGGCAGGTGCCTGCTCATAGCGTGCGAACTCGTATTCGTAAACACCACGTCCACCAGTCATAGAACGAAGTACTGTACAATATCCAAATGTCGCTGTCATCGGAACATCTGCAACGATTTCTGTATATCCGCTGCCAACCGGATTCATTCCAAGCACACGGCCACGACGTTTGTTAAGGTCACCCATAACGTCTCCCGTATAGTCATCCGGTACAGTTACTTTCATTGTAGCGATAGGCTCAAGAAGTACTGGTGCTGCCTCCATGAATCCTTTCTTGAATGCCTGAATGGTAGCTGTCTTGAATGCCATTTCTGAAGAGTCTACCGGATGGTAAGATCCGTCATAAAGTGTCGCTTTCACACCAACAACCGGATATCCTGCTACAGGACCTTTTACAACAGATTCCTGGAGACCTTTTTCAACAGCCGGGAAGTAGTTCTTCGGAACTGCTCCACCAACTACGCATTCTTCAAATACATAAGGGGTCTCCAGATCACCTGATGGCTCAAATCTCATCTTAACATGTCCGTACTGACCATGTCCGCCGGACTGTTTCTTGTATTTTGTATCCACATCAGAATTCTTCTTCAATGTCTCACGGAATGCAACCTTTGGAGTTTCAAGATTGATCTCGCATTTGTATCTTGCAGCAAGCTTGCTTGCGATGATCTCAAGATGCTGATCTCCCATTCCGTAAAGAAGTGTCTGACGGTTCTCGCTGTCATTGACCATCTTAACAGTAACATCTTCAGCCATGATTCTCTGGAGTGCTTGGGAAACCTTATCCTCATCACCTTTGTTCTTACACGTATATTTCATGTATGTATATGGCTTAGAGTACTGTGTCTTGGCATATGACAATGGAACATTCTTTGTTGATAATGTATCTCCTGTCTTTGTAGCCTGAAGCTTCGCAATCGCTCCGATGTCACCTGCGAAAAGCTCTGTAACTTCTTCCGGTTTGCCACCGATCATTGTATAAAGCTTTCCGACTTTCTCTTCTGATTCTGTATCCGCATTGTAAAGTACGTCATTTGTTTTCAAAACACCGGAACATACTTTGATGAAGGAATATTTTCCGATAAACGGGTCAACCATTGTCTTGAATACATATGCGGATTTTGATCTTGCAAAGTCATAATTAGCTTCGTAGATCTCATTTGTCTTGCGGTTGATACCTGCACATTCTCTCCAGTCAGGGCTTGGGAATAAACGTACGATATCAGACATGAGGTTTGATGCCCCGTGTGTATAAAGGTTTGATCCCATAAGTACAGGAACGATGCTTCCATTCATTACTTCTGAACGAAGTGCTGAGCGGATCTCTTCAACTGAGAACTCATCACCCTCAAAATAACGATCCATATATTCTTCACTTGTCTCGGCAACTGCCTCTAATAATTTTTCACGATATTTCTCGAAATATTCCATGCAGTAATCCGGAATCTCACATTCTTCTCTTACTGCGATGTCTTTAAATCTTCTACCAGCCTGTTTTACGATATTGATATAACCAACGAACTTCTGGTCTTCACGGATCGGTGTATAACATGGTGCGATCGCTTTTCCATATTTCTCTGTAAGATCCTCAACGATCTGACGGAAACTTGCATCATCCTGATCCATCTCTGTCACATAGACAAGACGAGGCAGTTTATACTTGTCACACAACTCCCATGCTTTCTCTGCACCTACCTCAACGCCGGCTTTACCAGACACAACGATAACTGCCGCATCTGCTGCGCTGACTGCCTCTTCTACTTCACCTACAAAGTCAAAGTATCCAGGTGTGTCCAGTACATTGATCTTTGCCTTTTCCCATTCGATCGGAACCAGTGATGTTCCAATTGAGAATCCACGTTTCTGCTCCTCTTTATCAAAATCGCTGATCGTATTTCCGTCTGCTACTTTACCCATACGATTTGTTGCGCCAGATACATATGCCATAGCCTCTACAAGACTTGTCTTACCGCATCCACCGTGTCCCAAAAGAACAACGTTTCTGATCTCGTCGGTTCTGTATACTTTCATAATTTATCTGCCTCCTTGTTCGATAAAATCTCATGGGTACATTGTACTAAAAAAAGTACAACTTTACAACTCTTTTATGCACATTTTACAACAACAAATTATTTCGTGCACTTTTTCACTTTAAAGCAATATAGCGTTGCATTTCTCTTTTATTCGTAGTAAAATAGTTACAATATGTTTCAATCGGAGGGAAAAATTTTGAGAACGAAAATTGGTTTTATCGGGCTTGGACTGATCGGCGGAAGTATCGCGAAAGCAATTCGTCAGTATTATCCAGATTATCAAATTGTAGCATTCGATAAAAATAAAGAAACACTGGCACTCGCCACGCAGGAATCTCTGATCCATGTGGCAGCTACCACGATCGATGACAACTTCAAAAACTGTAAATATATTTTTCTGTGTGCACCGGTATCCTACAACACCGCGTACCTCCCACAGATCAAACCATATCTGGATGACGAATGTATTCTGACCGATGTCGGAAGTGTCAAGACGAATATTCACACCGAAGCAGAACGCCTCGGTATAGAAGAATATTTTATAGGCGGACACCCTATGGCAGGTTCTGAGAAGAACGGCTACCCGAATTCAAAAGCAATGCTGATCGAGAATGCCTATTATATTCTGACACCTACCAAAAAAATATCAAAAGAAAAGGTTGATGAATATTCTGCTTTTGTCGAAAGTCTCAAAGCTCTTCCGATCATTCTGGGATACGAAGAGCACGATTACATCACAGGTGTGATCAGCCATCTGCCGCACATCATTGCCTCCACACTCGTCAATTTCGTCAGGAAGTCCGACACACCGGAGGAATACATGAAGCTTCTCGCCGCAGGCGGATTTAAGGATATCACAAGGATTGCCTCCTCTTCGCCGACGATGTGGCAGCATATCTGCTCCAAGAACAGAAAAAATATCGTCGATATCATTGACGATTATATCGGTGATCTCACATCCATCCGAACGATCATCGAGAATAACTCCGAACAGGGAATCTATGACTGGTTCGATCGCTCGAGAAATTATCGAAATTCCATTCCGGAGAATTCATCCGGACCGCTCAAAAAGTCCTATGCTCTTTATTGCGACATCATTGACGAGGCCGGCGGGATCGCTACAATTGCGACAATACTTGCTTCAAATAATATCAGTATTAAAAATATCGGAATCATTCATAACCGTGAATTCGAAGAAGGCGTACTCCGCATCGAATTTTATGATTCGACATCTTCAGCGAAAGCTGCTGAAATGCTGAGAAAATATCGATACATTGTATACGAGCGTTAAGGGAGTCAGACATGAAACAGACAACAATCACTAAAAGAACACATGGATTAAAAGGTGAAATTACAATTCCCGGCGACAAATCCATCTCACACCGCTCTGTCATGTTCGGGGCGATCGCAAACGGTATAACTGAAGTCACCGGATTCTTAAAAGGTGCTGACTGTCTCTCGACGATCGGTTGTTTTCGCAGTCTCGGCATTGACATTCGCGAAGAATCCGGCAAGATCCTCATCCACGGAAAAGGTCTCCATGGATTATCCGCACCGTCCGGAACACTTGACACCGGCAACAGTGGGACAACGACCCGTCTCATTTCCGGAATTCTTGCCGGACAGCCATTCACAAGCGTATTATCCGGGGATGCATCCCTGAACACAAGACCGATGGGGCGTATCATGGAACCGTTAAGCAGCATGGGAGCCCACATTACAAGCGTAGGAGAGAACAACTGCGCTCCACTTAAGATCGAGCCGGGAACGCTGCATGGAATACAATATCATTCCAAAGTCGCTTCCGCGCAGGTAAAATCAGCGATCCTTCTCGCCGGTCTTTATGCCGACGGAGAGACATCTGTCACAGAACCAGTGCTGTCGAGAAATCACACCGAACTGATGCTGAACGGTTTTGGCGCAGCTGTGACCGCAAGAACGGAAACTGACGGACGGGCAACCGCTTCGATCACTCCATGCGAAGACTTATACGGACAGAAAATAACAGTCCCTGGCGACATTTCTTCCGCTGCCTATTTTATCGCTGCCGGACTGCTCGTTCCGGGATCAGAGATTCTGATCAGAAATGTCGGCATCAATCCTACAAGAGCAGGTATTTTAAAAGTCTGCGAGGACATGGGTGCAGACATCAGCTATTTAAACAGGGAATCAGCCGGAGGTGAGCCTACCGCAGATCTTCTCGTCAAATATTCACCATTAAAAGGTACTGAGGTAAGTGGTTCTATCATCCCGACACTGATCGATGAGATTCCTATGATCGCTGTACTGGCTGCATTTGCAGGAGGAAAAACGGTCATCAAAGACGCTGCCGAATTAAAGGTGAAAGAGACAAACCGAATCGATACGGTGACCGAAAATCTGAAAGCAATGGGTGCTAAGATCACCCCAACCGATGACGGTATGATCATTGAAGGAACCGGCTCGCTAAACGGTGCGCAAATCAACAGCTATCTTGATCACCGCATCGCAATGGCATTCTCCATTGCGGGTCTTGCCGCAGAAGGAGAGACAGTAATCGGAAACAGTCAGTGCGTCGACGTGTCCTACCCGACGTTTTTTGAGACAATTCATTCATTGTAAATATTTGGAGAACATATTATGGCAAAATATCACTATTATTTATTCGACCTGGACGGAACGATCACAGACTCAGAAATGGGCATCACAAATTCAGTGAAGCATGCACTGAAGAAATACGGCATTGAAGAGACAGATCAGGACAAGCTCCGAAAATTTGTCGGACCTCCGCTCGCAGATTCTTTTATGAAATATTACGGATTTACAAAAGAGCAGGCGCAGAAAGGCATTGAATACTACCGCGAATACTATACGAATGGCGGCATGTTCGAAAATGAAGTATACGATGGGATTCCCGAGCTTCTTCAGAAATTGAAGGATGCAGGGAAAGTACTGATCGTCGCAACATCCAAGCCGGAGCTGTTCGCGAAACAGATTCTGGATCATTTTGATCTGTCAAAGTATTTCGACTGTATCGCCGGTGCATCCATGGACGAATCACGTGTCAATAAAGACGAGGTGATTGCTTATGCG
Organism: Eubacteriales bacterium; assembly: GCA_030526265.1. Classification (GTDB taxonomy): domain Bacteria; phylum Bacillota; class Clostridia; order Lachnospirales; family Lachnospiraceae; genus Claveliimonas. The sequence continues at coordinate 152,100 of JAUNDE010000001.1, forward strand.
CTCGATCTGTACGGTGTCAGCGAGCACAAAAAGGAAATGGTCATGATCGGTGACCGGGAGCACGATATCTTCGGCGCGAAGAAAAATGATCTGGACAGTATCGGTGTACTGTTCGGTTTCGGAGATCTTAACGAACTTAAGGCAGCCGGAGCAGACTACATCGTAGAGCATCCACTGGAGATTTTTGATATCTAAACACAAGGCTGATCTATCGAACAATCATTGATACATGTAACATCTTCAATACAACAAATGATGATCTACTCGTGTAGTTTTCCTAATACACCAAAAATCCCCTGTGCAGAGTGTTGAATCAAATATTCAGCACTTCACACAGGGGATTCATTTTACTTCTCTGTTTTAAAAACAAGCCACTATTCTTCCACTTCCACGATCAGGTAAAATCCACGATCCGTCTCTTCGATCTTATTGATGATCCCTTTCCTCGCACGGATACGTTCTGTCGTGCGATAGATTCCGGACATCGCAACCGATGGCTCAACAAGATACGTATATCGTCCGGTACTCGGACTTCTCTCGCTGATCTCTACTTCCTGTCCCACTTCTACCAGACCGGGACGTTCCATTTTAAATCTTTCCAATCGCATCATGCATCCCTACTTAATAAACATCGCATCCCCAAACGAGAAGAAACGATACCTTTCTTTAATTGCTTCCTCATATGCCGCCAGAACATGTTCTCTTCCGGCGAGCGCTGATACAAGCATGATCAGAGTCGATTCCGGCAGATGGAAGTTCGTGATCAGACAATCGAGCACTTTGAACTGATATCCCGGATAGATAAAGATCTCTGTCCATCCACTGCATGCTTTCAGCATGCCGTTCTCATCCGCTGCCGATTCAACGGTTCTGCAGCTTGTTGTTCCGACGCAGATCACTCGTCCATTCCTTTGTTTTGCACGGTTGATCTTCTCTGCCGCCTCTTCATCGATCTGATAAAATTCTGAGTGCATATGATGCTCCAGAATATCATCGACTTTCACCGGACGGAACGTACCAAGTCCGACATGAAGTGTCACTCTCGCGATATCCACGCCTTTGTCTTCGATCTGCTTCAATAGTTCCGGTGTAAAATGAAGCCCCGCTGTCGGCGCTGCCGCAGATCCCACATTCTTCGCATACACAGTCTGATAACGATTCTTATCCTCCAGCTGATGTGTGATATACGGCGGGAGCGGCATCTGACCAAGCTCATCAAGAATCTCCTCAAAGATTCCCTCATACTCAAACCGGATCAGACGGTTGCCTTCGTCCACGATGTCAATGACTTCTCCGACTAAAAGTCCGTCGCCAAACTGGATACGCGTTCCCGGTTTCGCTTTTCTTCCCGGCTTAACAAGGGTTTCCCAAACATTGTCACCACCGCGTTTCAAAAGCAGTACCTCGATCTTTGCTCCGGTTTCTTCCTTCGCGCCAATCAGTCTGGCAGGAATCACCTTCGTGTCATTTAGAACCAGGCAGTCGCCTGGTTCCAAATAATCTACAATATCCCGAAATACATGATGAGAAACTTCCCCTGTCTCTTTCTCCAGTACAAGCAATCTGGAGCTCGAACGGTCAGCAAGGGGGTCCTGAGCAATCAGCTCCTGCGGCAGATCAAAATAAAAATCCTGCTTTGTCATCCTGTAATCTCCTATTTACGAAGCTCGATACCAAGCTCTTCCAGATTCTTAAGAATCTTATCCATTGCTTTTGTGATATCTGCTTCTTCGAGTGTTCTGTCTTTTGCACGGAATACGATCGAGTATGCAACAGACTTGAATCCTTCTTTGATCTGTGCACCTTCATACAGATCGAACAGTGCATAGCTTTCAAGGTAAGCACCGCCGCATTTCGCAATCACTTCCTCGATCTGCCCAACAAGAATGGATTTTGGAACAACCATACTGATGTCACGGTTTACCGCAGGGAATTTCGCAATGCCCTCATATTTGCGGTCAAATGTTGCTCTTGCAACGATTTCCGGCATATCGATCACTGCGATATATGCTCTCTCTCCGATTCCGTAATTATCTGCAACATCCGGGTGCACTTCTCCGAGATATCCGACTACCACACCGTCATAAATGATGTTTGCCTGACGTCCCGGGTGAAGGAATGGTTTCCCTGCATTCGGATCATAAGACTCTTTTTCATGAAGTCCGACTTTCTCAAAGAACTCTTCTACCACACCTTTCATGTAGAAGAAATCTCCGTCTCCGTACATACCAAGTGTGAACTGCATGCGTTCTTCCGGAAGCTCTGTAAGCGGAAGAGCCTTTGGAAGGTAAATATTTCCAAGTTCGTACAATCTTACATTTTTATTTCTTCTGTTGTAATTTGTAGCAAGTGATGTAAGCATTCCGTTCAGAGAAGTTGTTCTCATCACGCTGTAATCTTCTCCAAGTGGATTCATGATCTCGATTGCCTGACGGAGTTCTGAGTCTTCTGGAAGAAGTAATTTATCGAATACCTTCGGACTCTCAAAGGAGTATGTCATACCCTGGCTGAAGCCGCAGAATTCTGCAATGTTCTTTGCCACTTCTTCAATACGGAGTTTGAACGAAAGTTTACCTGTCGTGGCTTCGCCGCTCGGAAGTGTTGTAGGGATATTGTCATATCCAAAGAATCTTGCCACCTCTTCTGCAACGTCTGCAAGACGGTGGATATCCTGACGGAAGGTCGGAGCTACGATCTCATTTGTCTCTTCATCGTAAGCAAGCTCAACCATGGCAAGATAATCTAACATTTCCTCTTTTGTAAGAGAAGTTCCGAGAAGCGCGTTGATCTTGTCCGCATCGAATTTCACGCGGGAAGGCTGTCTCTCTTCTTCGTATACATCAACCATTCCGCCGACGACTTCACCGGCACCCATCATTTCTACGAGCTGGCATGCTCTGTCGATCGCTGCCTGTGCATTGTTTGGATCAAGACCTTTCTCAAATTTACCGGAAGCATCGGTACGAAGACCGACTCTCTTTGCTGATTTACGGATGTTTGTTCCATCGAAGCATGCCGCCTCAAAGAGCATTGTCTTCACATTGTCTGTGATCATAGAGTTTTCTCCACCCATGATACCCGCGATACCGACAGATTTCTCTCCGTCACAGATCATCAGTACTTCTTCATCCATCTGACGCTCCTGACCATCCAGTGTCACGAATTTTTCACCGGCTTCTGCTCTGCGAACGATGATCTCTCTGCCGGCAATGGTGTCAAGATCATATGCGTGCATCGGCTGTCCATACTCTTCCATCACATAGTTTGTGATATCAACCAGATTGTTGATCGGGCGGATTCCAACAGATGCAAGTCTTCTCTGCATCCATTTCGGAGATGGTCCGATCTTGATATTTTTAACGACTCTTGCACAGTATCTAGGACAGAGGTCTGTATCCTTCACTGTGACTTTAATGTAGTCATGTGCATCTTCATCATTTCCTGTTGCAGTCACAACCGGAGGAACGAATTCCTTGCGGAATGTTGCCGCAGCCTCTCTGGCAATACCAATGACACTGTAGCAGTCCACACGGTTTGAAGTAACTTCGTACTCAAATACAACATCGTCAAGTCCAAGTACTTCTACTGCATTGCTTCCAACCTCAACATCGTCACCAAAGATGTAAATACCATATTCCGGTGCTTCCGGATACATGTCTCTTGTTGAGCCAAGCTCTTCGATCGAACACATCATACCGTTGCTCGGCACACCGCGAAGCTTTCCTTTTTTGATCTTGATTCCGCCTTCCACACGCTGTCCAGGCTCATGTCCGCCTGCTACGCGTCCGCCGTCAAGAACAACCGGGATCTTATCACCCTCTTTTACATTCGGAGCTCCTGTTACGATCTGTACGACCTCCGTGCCGACATTCACCTGACAAACGATCAACTTGTCCGCATCCGGGTGTTTTTCAATCTTCTCGATCTGACCCACAACGATCTTGTCAAGGTCTCTGTCTAACTGTTCAAAACCTTCTACTTTTGTTCCGGAGAGTGTCATTGCATCTGTATATTCCTGCGCTGTCACATCAAGATCCGGCACATATGCTTTAATCCATGATAATGAAGTATTCATATTCTTCCCCTCCCTAGAACTGTTTCAGAAAACGTACATCGTTTTCATATAATAATCTCATGTCGTCAATTTCATATTTCAGAAGCGCGATACGCTCAAGACCTACACCAAATGCGAATCCGGTGTATTCTTCCGGATCAATTCCGCACATCTCAAGTACATGTGGGTGAACCATTCCGCATCCAAGGATCTCGATCCATCCGGAGCCTTTACAGAAACGACATCCTTTTCCTCCGCATTTGAAGCAGCTTACATCCACCTCAGCACTTGGCTCTGTAAACGGGAAATGATGAGGACGGAATTTTGTCTTTGTATCTTCTCCGAAAAGCTCTTTCGCAAATACTTCCAGTGTTCCCTTAAGGTCAGCAAAGGAAATGTTTTTATCAATCACAAGACCTTCAACCTGATGGAATGACGGTGAGTGTGTCGCATCCACTTCGTCGGAACGGAATACACGTCCAGGCGAGATCATTCGGATCGGAAGCTTGCCCTGTTCCATGACACGAGCCTGAACAGGAGAAGTCTGTGTACGAAGTACGATGTCTTTATTAATATAGAATGTATCCTGCTCATCCTTCGCAGGATGATCAGCAGGGATATTCAGCTTTTCGAAATTGTAAAGATCGTACTCAATTTCCGGTCCTTCCATGACTTCATAGCCCATTCCGACGAAAATACGCTGAACCTCTTCGAGTGCAATCGTATTCGGATGACGGTGTCCGACCATATTCTTCTTAGCCGGCAAAGTAACATCGATTACTTCCATCTTCATCTTTTCCTCGCGAATTGCGCGTTCCATTTTCTTCTTGCTCTCTTCTAAAATCTGCTCGATTGCCGCTCTTGTCTCATTGACCATCTGACCAACCTTCGGACGATCTTCCGGAGCAACATTTTTCATACTTTTAAGAACTGCTGTAAGTTCACCTTTTTTACCAAGAAATTTCACGCGGACTTCGTTCAGTTTCTCCGGTGCTTCAGCAGCCTGAATTGCTTTGATCGCTTCTTCACGAATGCTCATCAACTTCTCTTTCATGTTTTTCCTCCTTAAAATAAAAAATCCCCATCCCAAAAGGGACGAGGCAAATCTCGCGGTACCACCCTGATTCCTGTCAACAGACAGGCACTTAGACTCCGTGTAACGTACGGCATACGTCAAACCCTACTCTCGAACATTTCAGATCCGAAGCTCACATGGGAAATTCGATCACTGTCTGAACCAAAGGGAACTTACAGCCCGGTGATTCCCTCTCTCTGTTGGAAAACAGCTCACTACTGACATGGTCATCGCTTTTTTCAGAATATACTTTAATCATTTTATCATATGGATAAATAATGTCAAGATTTAGATTTATTTTCAGCCACAAGCTCTTCTTTCATTTCATCCGTCTCATCCGATTCCATATCATCATTGTTCAGGAACTCACCAATCACGACCTCATACCAGTATTTATTCAGCAATGCGCCAAGCAGGATTCCATACATACAGAAATACAGCCACAGCATGATTAAAACAATCGTTGCAAGGCTTCCGTACATATCCGAAAAGCCTTTGAATATATCCAGATACACAGAGAAGAACCAGGAGATTGCAAGCCATGCGATCGCGGCAAAAACTGCTCCCGGGGCTTGTTTTCTCAATTGTCCCTTTCTATTCGGAAGGAATGTATAGATCAAAGTGGAGAATACGATCAAAACGATCGGTGTTACAATCGAACGAATACTCATCAAACGGTCTATGACCGGCTTGAGTACAGGCACATGTGATGTGATAAAAATACTGAGCGAGTCACCAAACACAGATAACACCAGAAGAAACAGAATAACGATAATGAACAACACTGTATAAAAGGTTGCTCTCACACGAAGATAGAAATAATTTCTTGTCTCTTTACAGTCATAAATCGTATTCAGTCCTGTCGAAATGGCAAGAACGCCCTTTCCTGCTGCCCACAGAGCAACGATCACCGTAATCGGAATTATGGCACTCGACTGGTTATAAACCTGATTTACGATAGAAGTTATTAACGAATCAACAGAAGATGGAAACACCTGGATCACAGCAGTCATAACATCTGCTTTTGTGACAGGCGTATACTGAACCATTGTGAGCAATAGCAGAATGATCGGAATTAAAGACAACACAAAAAAGTATGCAGATTGAGCTGCATACGCACCAATATGATCATTCGACACATCTCTCGACAGTGCATAAATTTTCTTCACGGTCTTTTTCATAGAGATCATAACTCCTCTGTAACTTTATGGAGATAATACCACTTTCATTATAAATAATCAAGTTTTACATCATTCTTCCACACCAACGGAAATTCCAGAATAAAACAGATTGAGTATTTCCCTGTAATCCATCCCCGCCTTCGCCATCTCGTTTGCGCCATTCTGACTCATCCCGATGCCATGTCCATACCCTCCGCCTTCTATATAATAAGTAGTTTCTTTTTTCTCGATCTCAAAAAACGCACTCGGCAAAAGCTTCTGACTCTCCACCGTCGTTCCATCATTTTTCGTGATGCTATATCCCTTCCCGCCAAGCGCAGTTCTGATTTTATTTTCTGTTGAAATCACAACCGTTTCTTTCGTCCCGGTCGCGGTGAGCTCGAGCGCAATATCACCGTCGCCTCTCCTTGTCACCTCAACATTTTCCAGAATCCCTATATCAGCACCTGCATAGTTCTCAATCAGGCTCTTCATAACGTCCTGCGAAATACATGCACTCCAGCGATACCACGGAAGGTCTTTTTCGTAGTCTCCGTCTTCCCCGCACACGTTTACCGACTGAAGATATGCGTTTCCTTCTGTCACGGCATTCCCCCACGCCTCCATATCCGTCGTTTTTCCACAGGACGTAGAAAAATAATAGGTCGTCGCAATCGTTCCCCTATACCACACAACCTGTCCTTTCGTTTCGACGACTGCCTGCGATGTGCGATCAGCCGTATAGCTGTTATTGTACACCTGAAATTCCGTACTGTCGTTCACGTGGGCCTCATATTGCGGATACGCATAATCCTGCATTTGCCGAACGGCATAGCTTCTTGCACAGACAGCCTGTACCTTCAGCGCTTCCGTCTCATAAGACGACGGCATCTCACTCGGAACCACTTTACAGAGATAGCTTTCTAACGGCAATTCATTGATGATCGCCATACCTTCTTCATCTGACCACACTTCGATCCTGCCCGCATAAGAAGGAATACCGCATCCCCTCTCGATACTCTCAACCCGTATCTCGTCTGTATCTGAGAGTGGTGCCACAACGATCTTTCCGCTTCCAAATCTCGGATCGTCCGGAAGCAGCGTCAGCACCCCATCTTTCCATTCTTCTTCCCTCTCCCCATAGCAGAGCGAAAGACCACTGTCCGCATTCAGGCTCACAAGATCATGTAAATCATCCGTATAGCCGGAGGTCATGATCACGACCCGGATCGGGTCATTCTGAATAGTCCCCTGTCTACTTTGCATATCTGAAGCTTCATTTCCTTTCACATTCAGTTCACTTTCTGTTTTCATCTTGCTCTCTTTATGAAAATATTCTGATTTCAATAAAACATTTGACAATATGACATTTCCGATCACCAATATCAGCAGCACAGCCGCGAATACGTTCGTGTATCTCCATTTTCTCATCACTGACCACTCTCCCCGCTTTTTCAAATGTATGCGGACAGAGTGCGAAATAGA
>JAUNDE010000050.1 GCA_030526265.1 Eubacteriales bacterium
CAGAATTACGCCGTAGCAAAACCGACAAAAAAGATGCTGTCCGGATTGCTACTTATGCACTGGAAAAATCCTATCAATTAGTCCCATACTCTATTGATGATCAGAAATACGCAGACCTGAAACTGTTATCCAGACAATACAGTCAACGTATGTCTACACTTACCATCAACAAGGTACACTTGGTAAATCTTCTAGACCAAACGATGCCAGGCATTTCATCTTTTCTTCCTTTAAGAAGCAGGGATCCTGAGACAAGTCTAAGCATGATGTTTATTAAGAAGTACAAGTCATTTGATTATATCTGTAAAATGGGTAGAACCAGATTTCTTGACAGCTATTCGAGGCTTGTTAAAAAGGCTAGAAATCGAAATGCCTCACACCTTGGGCTTGCCATTTATGAACACGCTTCTCAAAGCATAACAACAAATGGTGAAAACGAATATACAATTCTGGCTCAAAATCAATGCCTTGACCTTGTTGCAGAAGCTCAGCGTTCTAGCGACTGCATTATTGCTCAAATGCAAACCATTGCTGAAACATTGCCCGAATATAAAATACTTCGCAACATGGCTGGTGTAGGCGAACGTCTTGGTCCTCTTATTCTAGCTGAAATAGGTGATGTCAGACGTTTCCACAGTGGCAAAGCACTCAATGCCTATGCCGGAAACGATGCCCCTCCATATCAGTCAGGAAATTTTGAAAGCCACAATCGCCACATATCAAAACGTGGGAATGCGGCTCTCAGAAAATACTGTTTTGAGGTTATGCAGGCTCTCAAACTGATAAAACCTCAAGATGATCCTGTATATCTTTTTCTGCTAAAAAAAGAACAGGAAGGGAAACCTTATAACGTTGCCAAAATGGCTGCCGTTAACAAGTTTCTTAGAATTTACTATGCCAGAGTAATGGAACTCGAACAGTAAATCTGATTACATTATTATATACTTTTTTAAAATCTACAATAGGTAGGTTTATTAAGGTTACCCTTTTTCAGAAGAAAACTTTAAAAATTTTTTTATAAAAACGCTTGACTTACATTAGCAAGATTTTGTGAATACAAACGGTGTGTTTGATGAATCACATGTAACGTGTGCGAGAGATATGGCACTGGTCGGAAGCGCGTTGTTTGCTTATCCTCAGTTTTTTGATGCATGCCAGACACAACAGTACGTGATTCCGGCTACAGAGACGGTAGAAGAGCATGTGTTTCAGCAGCATCACCACATGCTTTTGGATGGAAATACGGATTATTATGAGAATGCAGTCGGTGGAAAGACCGGATACACAACGGAAGCAGAAAACACATTGATCACAATGGCGCAGAATGGAGACAAGAGACTTGTATGTGTGGCGCTTAAGACATATGAGGGGCATCTTTATTCAGATACAAGGGCAATGCTGGATTATGCATTTTCAAACTTTGGAAGGGTATCGATTGAGGAGAATGATGACTGTGACGGGTTTGAACTGAAGGATAGCGCTGCGACGGTTACACTCCCGGCGAATGTTTCCTTCGATGGACTTGACAGAAAGTTCGAGGAGAAGGGTGAAGGTGAAGCTGTTGTTACTTATTATTATAAAGATAATCCGGTCGGAAGCTGTGAAGTCACACTGGAGGAAGGGGTTTCTGATGTGAGCAGCAGTGAAGAAAGCAAAGAGGAGGATGATGCTGCGACGGTGGAGGAAAAGGAGAGTGCTTCACTGTCTGTAAAACTGGGAATTATTCTGGCTTTTGTGCTTGGACTCTTGGTGATTATTCTGTTTTTTACCATCCGGACGATAAGAAAACGAAGAAAACGCAGACGAAGATATGACAGCAGGCGCAGAAGAAGATAAAAAAGCCTTGACGGATGATGGATTTTCCTACTATAATGACAACTGTGTAAAAAGCTATGACAAAGACAGTAGGATATTTCTGAACGGTTCAGCGAGTCGGGGATGGTGCGAGCCTGATGCAAGTAGTAAATATTTGAATATCACTTTCGAGCTTCAGTCATTGAACAGTTGGATTAGTAGATGCTGACGGAATTCCCCCGTTACAGGGAAAGCATATAATGGTATGTTTAGGTGGTTTATAAACGATGGTAATTCAGACCTTCGTCCTATTCGGGACGGAGGTCTTTTTGCACTTTCGATGATTTTCATTATGTAAGGAGGTAAAGCAATGTATAAGAAAGTTTCGACAGATCTTAAGTTTGTCGACCGTGAGAAAGCTACAGAGAAGTTCTGGCAGGAAAATAATATCTTTGAGAAGAGTATGGAAAATCGCAAAGAAGGCGAAACATACACATTTTATGACGGTCCGCCGACAGCAAACGGTAAGCCGCATATCGGACATGTTCTTACCCGTGTCATCAAAGACATGATCCCAAGATACCGTACAATGAAGGGCTACATGGTTCCTCGTAAGGCAGGATGGGATACCCATGGTCTTCCGGTAGAGCTTGAAGTTGAGAAGCTTCTCGGACTGGACGGAAAGGATCAGATCGAAGAATATGGTCTTGAGCCATTCATCAACAAATGTAAAGAGAGTGTCTGGAAATATAAAGGTATGTGGGAAGATTTCTCAGGTACTGTTGGTTTCTGGGCAGATATGGACAATCCGTATGTAACATATGACAATAATTTCATCGAGTCTGAGTGGTGGGCACTCAAGAAGATCTGGGACAAGGGACTTCTTTACAAAGGATTCAAGATCGTGCCTTACTGCCCACGCTGTGGAACTCCGCTTTCTGCACAGGAAGTAGCACAGGGATACAAGGATGTCAAAGAGCGTTCGGCGATTGTGCGTTTCAAAGTAGTTGGTGAAGATGCATATTTCCTCGCTTGGACAACAACACCTTGGACACTTCCGTCAAACGTAGGTCTCTGTGTGAATCCAAAGGAAGAGTACGCAAAGGTAAAGGCAGCAGACGGAAATGTTTACTATATGGCATGTGCACTTCTTGACACGGTTCTTGGTGGACTTGCTGAGAAATGTGGCGTGGAGGGTGCTGACTATGAAGTCCTCGAGACTTATGTCGGACAGGATCTTGAATACAAAGAGTACGAGCCGCTCTATCAGTGTGCAGCTGATCTCGCCGAGAAGCAGAGAAAGAAAGGATTCTTCATCACAGCAGATTCCTATGTAACAATGACAGATGGTACCGGTATCGTACACATCGCTCCAGCATTTGGTGAGGACGATGCGAAGGTAGGACGTAAATACGACCTTCCGTTCGTACAGTTGGTAGACGAGAAAGGTAACATGTCAGAATCGACACCATTCGCAGGTCTGTTCGTGAAGAAAGCTGACCCGGAAGTGTTGAAGGATCTTGATGCAAGAGGACTTCTCTACGATGCACCGAAGTTTGAGCACAGTTATCCACACTGCTGGAGATGTGACACTCCACTGATTTACTACGCGCGTGAATCATGGTTCATCAAGATGACAGATGTCAAGGATGACCTGATCGCAAATAATAATACGATCAACTGGATCCCGGAAAGTATCGGTAAAGGACGTTTCGGCGACTGGCTTGAGAATGTTCAGGACTGGGGTATCAGCCGTAACCGTTACTGGGGAACTCCGTTAAATATCTGGGAATGTGAATGCGGACATCAGCATTCGATCGGAAGCATCGAAGAGCTGAAGAGCATGTCTGACAACTGCCCGGATGACATCGAGCTTCACCGTCCATACATCGACGAAGTGACGATCAGATGTCCAAAATGTGGTAAGCCAATGCACCGTGTGCCGGAAGTAATCGACTGCTGGTTCGACAGTGGTTCTATGCCGTTTGCACAGCATCACTACCCATTTGAGAATAAAGAGCTCTTTGAGCAGCAGTTCCCTGCACACTTTATCTCAGAGGCTGTTGACCAGACTCGTGGATGGTTCTACTCACTGCTTGCCATCTCAACACTCATTTTCAACGAGGCGCCATATAAGAACGTTATCGTTCTCGGACATGTTCAGGATGAGAACGGACAGAAGATGAGTAAGTCAAAAGGAAATGCAGTGGATCCGTTCGATGCACTCGAGACATACGGAGCAGATGCGATCCGCTGGTACTTCTATGTTAACAGTGCGCCATGGCTTCCAAACCGTTTCCACGGCAAGGCAGTTATGGAAGGACAGCGCAAATTCATGGGAACGCTCTGGAATACGTACGCATTTTTCGTACTGTATGCGAATATTGATGAATTTGATGCGACAAAATATACACTGGAATATGACAAGCTGTCTGTAATGGATAAGTGGCTTCTTTCAAAACTGAACACACTCACAAAAGAGGTAGATGAGAATCTTGAGAATTACCGTATTCCGGAAGCGGCAAGAGCGCTTCAGGCATTCGTGGATGATATGAGTAACTGGTATGTAAGAAGAAGCCGTGACCGTTTCTGGGCAAAGGGAATGGAGCAGGACAAGATCAATGCATACATGACTCTGTACACAGCGCTTGTTGAATGCAGTAAGGTCGCTGCACCGATGATCCCATTTATGACAGAAGAGATCTATCAGAATCTCGTGAGAAGCATCGATCCTTCAGCACCGGAAAGTATTCACCTTTGTGATTTCCCGAAAGTCAATGAGGAAATGATCGATGCAGAGCTTGAATCAAATATGGACAAAGTTCTGAAGCTTGTTGTTATGGGACGTGCGTGCCGTAACACTGCAAATATCAAGAATCGTCAGCCGATCGGACAGATGTTTGTAAAGGCAGATTTCGAGCTTCCGGAGTTCTACAAAGAGATCGTAGAAGACGAATTGAACGTGAAAGTTGTGACATTTACACAAGATGTACGAGATTTCACATCATATTCTTTTAAACCTCAGCTAAAGACAGTCGGACCAAAATATGGTAAAATGCTTGGAGGCATCCGCAGTGCACTCGGATCGATCGACGGCAACGCAGCGATGGATGAGCTGAATGCAAGCGATGCTTTGAAACTTGATATCAATGGCCAGGAAGTGACACTCTTCCGTGAAGATCTCCTGATCGAGACTGCCCAGATGGAAGGCTACGTATCAGAAAATGACAATGGAATCACTGTTGTTCTCGATACAAATCTTTCTGAGGAGCTCCTTGAAGAAGGATTCGTTCGTGAGATCATCAGCAAGGTTCAGACGATGCGTAAGGAAGCTGACTTCGAAGTGATGGATAAGATTACAGTTACTTACGAAGGAACAGAAAAGGCAGAAAAGATCTTTGCTGGCAATGCAGCGTTTGTTGCATCAGAGACAATGGCAAATGAAGTTGTAAAAGCAGCGCCGGCAGGCTATGTCAAAGAGTGGAAGATCAACGGAGAGAACGTAACTCTTGGTGTGGAGAAAAAGTAGAAGGAAAAGGGAGAATTATGAACTCGAATTTTAATAAGGCAATGTTTAAAAGAGAGGTTCGTGAGAATGTGAGAAGATTGTTCCGTAAGGAACTGGAAGAGGCGACACCTCAGGAACAGTATCAGGCAATTGCTTTCGCGGCAAAAGATGAAATCATGGAGAACTGGATCGCGACACAGAGCCAGCTTCAGAAAGATGACCCTAAGATTGTTTACTATATGTCAATGGAATTCTTGCTTGGTCGTGCACTTGGCAACAACCTGATCAGTCTCAGTGTGTATAAGGAAGTAAAAGAAGCACTGGAAGAGCTCGGAATCGATATCAATGCGATAGAGGATCAGGAACCGGATCCGGCACTTGGAAACGGTGGCCTTGGAAGACTTGCAGCATGCTTCCTCGATTCACTTGCATCGCTCGGATACGCAGCTTACGGCTGCGGTATCCGTTACCGTTATGGTATGTTCAAGCAGAAGATCGAGAACGGATACCAGATCGAGACTCCGGATAACTGGCTAAAGGACGGCAACCCGTTCGAGCTCAGAAGACCAGAGTACGCAAAAGAGATCCGTTTCGGCGGAAATATCCGTACAGAGTACGATGACAAGACAGGAAAGATTCATTTCCATCAGGAAAATTATGAATCCGTTCTTGCTGTTCCGTATGATTACCCGATCGTCGGATATGGCAACAATGTCGTAAATACACTTCGTATCTGGGATGCAGAGCCGATCGTTGACTTCTCGCTTTCATCATTTGACAAGGGAGATTACCACAAGGCGGTTGAGCAGCAGAACCTTGCAAAGAATATCGTTGAGGTACTTTATCCAAACGACAATCACTACGCAGGAAAAGAACTTCGTCTGAAACAGCAGTATTTCTTCGTGTCAGCATCACTTCAGTCAGCGATCGCAAAATACTTGAAGAGACACGATGACATCCGCAAGCTTCATGAAAAAGCAGTATTCCAGATGAACGATACGCATCCGACAGTTGCAGTCGCAGAGCTTATGAGAATCCTTCTGGATGAGTATAATCTGGAATGGGCAGAAGCATGGGAAGTTACTACAAAGTGCTGTGCATACACGAACCATACAATCATGGCAGAGGCTCTTGAGAAATGGCCGATCGACCTCTTCTCACGCCTTCTTCCAAGAGTTTACCAGATCGTACAGGAGATCGACCGCCGTTTCGTTGCAACTGTAGAGGCAATGTATCCGGGAGATAAGTCAAAGGTTGATTCTATGAGAATCCTCAAAGACGGTCAGGTCCGCATGGCGAACATGGCGATCATCGCGGGATATTCTGTCAATGGTGTTGCAAGACTTCACACAGAGATCCTTAAGAAACGTGAGCTCAGAGATTTCTACGAGATGATGCCTGAGAAGTTCAACAATAAGACAAACGGTATCACACAGAGACGTTTCCTTATGCATGGAAATCCGCTCCTCGCAGACTGGGTAACAGAGAAACTTGGAACCGATGCATGGGCGACAGACCTTTCTCTCATGGAAGGCTTGAAGAAATATGCAGATGACGAGAAAGCACTCAAAGAATTCATGGTGATCAAGTACAAGAACAAAGAGCGTCTTGCACAGTACATCCTTGAGCACAATAAGGTGGAGGTAGATCCTCGTTCGATCTTCGACGTTCAGGTTAAGAGACTTCATGAGTACAAGAGACAGCTCCTTAACATTATGCACGTGATGTATCTTTACAATAAAATCAAAGAAAATCCGGAGCTCAGCTTCTATCCGAGAACATTTATCTTCGGCGCGAAAGCTTCTGCCGGATATCACCGTGCAAAGAATATTATCAAGCTGATCAACTCCGTTGCAGATGTTGTAAACAATGACCGCAGCATCAACGGTAAGATCAAAGTTGTCTTCATCGAAGACTACCGCGTATCAAACGCAGAGTGGATCTTCGCGGCAGCAGATGTCAGCGAGCAGATCTCTACTGCTTCCAAAGAGGCATCCGGAACAGGTAACATGAAGTTCATGCTGAATGGTGCACCGACAATTGGTACGATGGACGGAGCAAACGTTGAGATCGTAGAAGAAGTCGGCGAAGAGAATGCATTTATCTTCGGTCTGAGTTCTGATGAAGTTATGAACTTCGAGAAAAACGGCGGATATAATCCGAAAGAGATCTATGATGCAGATCCGGAGATCAAACGCGTGGTAGATCAGCTCATAGACGGAACCTATGCAGACGGCGATAAAGAGAGATACCGTGATATCTACAATTCCCTTCTCACAGGAAATCCGGCAGACGTATACTTCATCCTGAAAGATTTCCGCTCTTACGCAGAGGCACAGGAGAGAGTAGAAGAGGCTTACAAAGACCGCGATGGATGGGCTAAGAAGGCACTTCTTAACACTGCATGCTGTGGCAAGTTCTCATCAGACAGAACGATCGAAGAGTACGTAAAAGATATCTGGCATCTTGAGAAGCTTGTTGTTCAGAAATAATGATGTGAGATCAATGAGCTGGCATCATTAAAATTGAAATGACAGTTTTCGGATAAAAGAACTGAATAAATAATCAGGTCCTCTCATACAGTAATGTATGGGAGGGCTTTTTTATGTTTTGGAGATTAAAGAGAATGGGAAGTTATATGATCATATTGATATTGCTTCCTTATGTGATCACGATATTTTTGAATGGACCATCTGTAGAGACATCGACAGATATCAACGACGTAATTGTGAAGGTGAAACAGGATGGCGAAGATATAGAACTCTCGCTGGATGAATACTGCATCGGCAAACTGGCATGCGAAATCCCTGTTACATATAAGGAGGAAGCACTGAAAGCGCAGGCCGTGCTGGTACGGACAACCGTATATGGGCAGATATTAGAGTCCGGAAGCGGGACGACTTTTTCTGATGATTTCTTTTCCTCAAAAGAAATGAAAGAAAACTGGGGAGAGGAATATCGCACGAATTATCGCAAAATAAAAAGTGCCTGGGATCAGACAAAAGGACAAGTACTGATCTATGGAGAGAAGCCGGCGTATGTACCGTTCTGCCGTCTTACAAATGGCAGTACGAGAGACGGCAAAGAAGTGCTTGGAAGTGATGAGTATCCGTATCTGAAGATTAAAGACTGTCCTCTCGATATAGAATCAAAGGAGCAGATCCAGACAAAGACAATGGAGGAAATGGATGCGGAAGTGACGGAGACAGACAGCGCCGGATATGTGAAAACTGTCCGCGTGGGAGAAAAGCAGATGAGCGCAGAAGAATTCCGCACAGAATATGATCTCGATTCAAGCTGCTTCACTCTGCAGCATTATGACGGGAAGCTTCGGATTGTGACAAGAGGTGTCGGACACGGACTTGGAATGAGTCAGTATACGGCAAGCCGCATGGCAGAAAATGGCGGGACATACGAAGATATTTTGAATTATTTTTTTGAAGGGACAGAGATAAAAGAGGTGGCAGATATTGTAAAGAAGTAAAAGAACTGTATAACAGGGGTCGCTTCTGGCAAAAATATAGCCAGAGGTGATAAAAATGAATGAAAAACCAAAGGTTACAAAAAAGGTGAAATCTCTTGGAATCGTGATCTGTTTTGTGGCGGCAGTGGCAATTGTTGGAACATATACGCTGAACAATGGGGAAGGTTCAGAGACGAAACCGAAAACAACAGAAAATAACTCTGGGACAGAAGAGACGGAGAAAACGAATGCGCAGGAACTGATCATTGATAACGGAGAGGATGACGAGGAAGAAACGGAGCAGCCGGATACTGGTACCGATGCAGGGTCAGATGAAGAGACAGAGTCGTCTGATGTGAATGAGACATCAGCAGAAGCAGTAGCACTCCAGTTCTCGGAAAACAGCGAGCTTCTCTGGCCGGTGAGCGGGCAGATCCTGATGAATTACAGCATGGACAAGACCGTGTATTTCCAGACACTGGATCAGTACAAGTACAATCCGGCGCTCATCATCAGCGGAGCGGAAGGCGATCAGGTCATCAGCGGGGCAGCAGGTCTCGTAAAGTCTATTGATGTGACCGCACAGACCGGGACGACCGTAAATCTTGACCTCGGCAGCGGATATGAGCTTCTGATCGGCCAGTTGAAAGAAGTTCCTGTAAATGTCGGGGACTATGTCGAGGCGAATACTGTGATCGGTTACGTGAGCCAGCCGACAAAATATTATTCTGAAGAGGGCTGTAATGTATACTATGAGATGAGAAAAGACGGGCTTCCGATCGATCCGTTGGAGTTCGTCGGGGAGTAAAGTGCTATCCGCTGCAGACTGTGAGATCGGAAGTAAAAATATGAAATAATATAACAAAAATATCCCTGTCAAAACTACTTGACTACCATAGCTTCACTTCGGTTTTATCGCACCCATACATCGTTCGCGATAAAAGCGCCTGCTCCTCGTACGGGCGTAAAACTTGTGAAGCTATGTCGTCTTCGTAATGGTTTTGACAGGGATATTTTTTGTTTTATATTTGATATTTTGAACGTTCTTGCCACTCTTGTGTTGACAAAAACAGGAGAATTTCATATAATAACTTTGTTGCTTTAAAGCGTAACGGTTTAAAGTGCAAATAGTTATCGGATATATGGAGGAGAGATATGTCGAGAGAAATTTTGAGTATCATTATGCTTCTTATATTTTTTGCAGTAATGATCTATGTCGGTTTTTACTCAAGGAAGCATGCAACAGATGTAAATGGATTCGTACTAGGAGGAAGAGGTGTCGGACCGTGGCTTACCGCGTTCGCATTCGGCACGTCGTACTTTTCAGCAGTTATCTTTGTAGGTTATGCAGGTCAGTTCGGATGGAACTTCGGTCTGGCATCGACATGGGCAGGTCTTGGAAATGCATTTATCGGTTCGCTTCTTGCGTGGAATATCTTGGGAAGAAGAACACGTATCATGACACAGCATCTGGATGCAAAGACAATGCCGGATTTCTTTGGAAAGAGATTTGATTCACAGACACTGAAGATCGTGGCATCAATCATTGTATTTGTGTTCCTGATTCCTTATACGGCTTCTTTGTATAACGGACTTTCCAGTCTTTTCGGGCTCGTATTTGATATCCCTTACTGGGTAGTTATCGCACTGATGGCTGTTCTTACAGGTGTGTATGTAATCTTCGGCGGATATATGGCAACAGCGATCAACGACTTTATTCAGGGAATCATCATGCTGTTCGGTATCTGTGCAGTCATCGGAGCAGTACTTATGGATAACGGCGGACTGATCGCAGCGACACAAAACCTTGCAGCGATTGAAGGTGATGCCGGATGGCAGGGAGCATATGCTTCGTTCCTTGGTCCAGACCCGCTTGCATTATTATTCGTAGTTATGCTTACATCACTCGGTACATGGGGACTTCCTCAGATGGTTGGTAAATTCTATGCGATCAAGAGTGAAAATGATATCCACAAGGGAACCGTGATTTCAACCGTATTTGCGATCATCGTAGCCGGCGGATGCTATTTCCTTGGTGGATTCGGAAGACTGTATGCAGATAAGATCGTGATCAACGAAGCAACAGGAAAGCCACTGTTTGATACGATCATTCCATCGATGCTTTCTACATTGCCGTCTGTGATCGTTGCAGTCGTAATCGTTCTCGTATTATCAGCATCGATGTCGACATTGTCATCACTCGTACTTACATCAAGTTCGACATTCACACTCGACGTGATCAAGCCACTTTCAAAGAAAGAAATGTCAGACAGGGAACAGGTATCGATCATGAGAGTATTCATCGTGTTCTTTATCCTGATTTCAGCAGTGATCGCGATCTTCAAGGATGCACATCCGGAAGTGACTTTCATCGCACAGATGATGGGTGTATCATGGGGCGCGCTTGCAGGAGCATTCCTTGCACCATTCCTGTATGGACTGTACTGGAAAGGAGTCACAAAGGCTTCTACAGTCGTATGCTTCATCTGGGGATGTGGAATCGCAGTGATCCAGCTTTGCATAACACTTATGGGAATCGATATCTCCGGTTGGGGACCGATTCTTGGATATATATTCAAATCATCCATTAATTCCGGTGTAATAGCGATGGTCGGCGGACTTATCTTCGTCCCGATCGTCAGCATGATCACAAAGAAACAGAGCGAGAAAGAATTAACAGAGATCTTCTCATGCTATGATGAGAAGTCAGAGACAACAGTGAAAGAACATTTAAAATAGACCTTTCCTTGAGAAGAGGCGTTTTCCGTAATGGAGAGCGCTTCTTCTTTTCTTGACAAGTACAGCTTTTGATGTGAACTTTTGAAAAATTGGACAAAATAGATGTATTCTTCTCGGAAAAACAGACAAAAATATAAAAACAATAAAAGATATACGCTTGGTGACGATAGGGTGTATAATGTCATATTATGAGTAGATAGGTGGGAGAAAAAAATGAGAAGTGTATTTCTTACCAGCAGCCCAACGGGGCCGCTGGATGGAAGCAGGCCGGTCGAAGGACTTGACGAAATGAACGATTTCGTGATTAATCTGAAAAAAGTGTGGAAAGAAAAATCCAGATGCCTGATGATTACGGCAGATCCGGATAATTTTTGGGGAAATGATGAGATGACTGATTTCTTTGCCCGGGCAGTTGAAAAATCGGGGCTTAGCATCGCATCTTTTGATCTGTGGGATGACAGGACAGAGAATTTTTCAAAGGAAATACTGGATTCTTATGATGTGATTTTCCTTGGAGGAGGTCATGTGCCGACACAGAATGCATTTTTTCAGAGGATTGGTCTGAGGGAAAAGATTCAGGACTTTGAAGGTATCATTATAGGAATCAGTGCGGGCAGCATGAACAGCGCGGATATCGTATATGCACAGCCGGAGCTCGAGGGGGAATCTGTGGATGAGAATTACCAGCGCTATCTGAGGGGACTGAACCTTACAAAAACGATGATTATTCCCCACTACCAGATGGTGAAGGATCGTATCTTAGATGGGAAAAGATTATACGAGGATATTACATATCCGGACAGCATGGGAAAAGAATTTCTGCTCCTTTCGGATGGCAGTTATCTGAGCATTATAGATGGTATTGAGACGGTCTGGGGCGACGCATGGAATCTGAAAGACGGCGAGAAGACGGATGCGAGGTGCGGAGATTAATAAATCCAGACTCCCTGAAATATAGAGAGTCTGGATTATCAGAGTCTAGAATAATAAAAGAAGCACATCTAGATTTGTAATAAAGGTAATCATACCGGCAATTCCGACCAGAACATAGACAAGCTTTTTCAGCAGTTCACCGTCCAGACGGTCTGCGACGCGATGTCCGAAAATGGTTCCTACCGCAATGGAAATGACTGCGATCGCGATATTCGGGATCAGAATCGGTGTCAAAATGCCCTTCCAGATACGCATCAGAGCACCGTACGTTGAGGTCGTGAAAAACATCATCTGAACATTGGCAAAATACTCTTCCTTGTTCTCGGTCGTACTTAAGAAATAGAGCACGATCGGAGGACCGCCGATTCCGAAAAATGCATCAGCCATGGCGCTCAATGCAGCGCATATAAAAGCTGTTTTCGGGGTTGCCTTGATCGAAATTTTACCTGCTGCAAATATGAAGTAGATGGACATTACGATCAGGAATAGTCCGAGGATCGGCTTCAAAAAGTCTACATTTATACTTGCCGCGATCTGCAGAAAAAGCAGATAGACCGGAAAATAAAACAGCAGCGGTAATATGACTTTCTTTAAATTTGCATGCTTTCGGTAGCGAATGATGATCGAAAATGTGAGGAAAATAGAAGCGCATTCGGAAATCGTCGCAGAAGGCAGCACGCCGAGAAGCGCAGGGTAAAACATCATAATGATAATTCCGCAGCCAAAGCCTGTGGTAGACTGTACGAAACCGCCGACAAGAGCCGGTAATATAAATGGTAAATAATGCATGTGGACAAATCCTTTCTGTGAGTAGGCAATGATTGCCAGACTAGACATCATTATAGGATTTGAGGATGATATTGTCAAATGAATGGTGTTTATGCCGACAGAAGTTCACATATGTATAAAAAGGGAACGTTGCAAAATATTTCGCATCGCTCCCTTTTTTATACATATATTTATCTATATTTGTACTTATACTTCAGAAAATTCGTCTTTTCCAACTGAGCAGAGTGGGCAAAGGAAGTCTTCCGGTACATCTTCCCATGCTGTTCCAGGAGCGATACCTTCCTCAGGTACTCCTACTTCCGGATCATATTCCCATCCGCAAACGTCACATACATATTTTGCCATCGCGTGTGTCCTCCTAATAATTGATATTCTGCATGGGCTGTGCCATGTATGCTTTACATGGACTAACGCCATGCAATTCAGCTCGAATTCGCTGCGCTGCTTTTCGCTGGACGGCTGTCGCCGTATAGAATCACTATAATAATCGCCCTGGTGAGCAAGCTCCCCTGGCGTTATCATAGCGATTCTGCATGGCTTATATCTTAGCCAAAGTATCTCTTAAGAAGTCCTGCGAATGCTTTTCCGTGACTAGCCTCGTCTCTTGCCATTTCATGAACTGTGTCATGGATTGCGTCAAGGTTAGCAGCTTTTGCACGTTTTCGAG
>JAUNDE010000091.1 GCA_030526265.1 Eubacteriales bacterium
GATAGTGTCAAGATTTTTTCGCAAATTCACATTTAAGCTTAACCGCTTGTCTGATTCGTACCTGGCGGAGCATTTCCCGTCAAGGATGCTCTGCACTTGCCTGTCCTTGACGGGAAATGGGCAGACTGGTAGCGTACAGCAGGCGGTTAGCGCATAGTGACTCTATAGAATTAAGTTGATCCTCTTTATGAGGCTATGTCATTCTCCTCTTCGGAAATGATCATTGATCTTAAGTGCTCCATGTTCAGGTACCGTTTGGTTCCCCATTCACTGGATGCTACATGTCTCAAACGTGCACATACGAGCATCAAAGCCGATTCTCCATCAGGAAATGCACCTACAACTTTTGTCCGGCGTTTAATTTCCTTATTCAGACGTTCCAGCGTATTATTGGTTCTGATCCGGGTCCAATGCTCGGTTGGGAAGTTCATGTATGTAAGCGTTTCGGTAATACCATCCTCAACTTTTTGAGCTGCTTTTGAGAGTTTCATGCCTCGAAGCTTCTCGGCAACGATAGCTGCTTTTTGTAGTGCTGCTTCCTTATCTTCCTGGGCATGTATTGCTTTCAGCATTTTTGCAACTTCCTTCATCTTGTTATGTGGCACAACGGTAAAAACATTTCTGTAAAAATGTACCGTGCAACGCTGATATTTGGCATCAGCAAATACCTCACCAATGGAATCAACCATCCCGAGTGCTTTATCTCCAGTAATGAGTTTTACTCCAGAGAGACCGCGTGATTTTAGCCATACAAAAAAGTTTTTCCAACTTTCAGTGTCTTCTTTCAAGCCTTCGCAGGCCCCAAGAATCTCGCGGTAACCATCATTGTTGACACCGATGGCAACTAGAACGGAGCAATTTTCGACTTCTCCTCCCCAACAGCGTTTTAGGTAGATTCCATCAACAAAAAGGTAGGGGTATTCTTCTGTCAGAGGACGATTTCTCCAATCTTCGATATGCTCATACGCTTTCTTGTTGAGATTACTGATCGTACCAGGAGATACTTTGGTTCCCCATAATGCTTCAGTGATATCCTCAACACGGCGTACAGATACACCTGCAAGATACATTTCTATAAGCGCCTCCTCGACGGACGTCTCACGTCTTCGGTATCTTTCGATAATCGAAGTCTCGAAGGTAAGCCCTTTGAGTTTTGGCATTTTAAGTTTAACTTCGCCCGATGAAGTTGTAAAAGATCTGTCATAATGTCCGGAACGATAACCTTTTCGCTCCTCATCACGAGCATAGCGATCTGCGTTGACAAGTTTATCTGCTTCGGCATCGAGCATAGCATTAAGTGCTTCTTCAACGCTGTTTTTGACAAGATCTTTCAATTCAGTGTGGATAAGATCCTGATTAATTTGTATAATGTTATCAGACATAGTTTTGATTCCTTTCGAATTTTTGTGTGATAACTTAATTCTACTTGGAAGTCGGGGCTATGTCTATTTTTTGTAATCGAGAATTATCTCGATTGAATTTGCGAAACTAATTATACGTTATCTTCTTTTTTCCCATGTATTTCCTCTCTTTCATCTGCTTCCTTAAACGATTTATTTACTTCATTATTTTCTTATTTTATCACAGCTTCCGCTTCTAATAAACAAAAAAAATCAGTCCAAATCAATTCAGACTGATTTCGTATTTTCATCCTGTTTGTTCTATTCCTACAGTAGCTTTGCTGCCACTTTTTCAAGTTCCTTTCTCTCCTCCGCATCATCATATGATTTGCATCTTCCATCAATATATTTACTTACATCGATATAGAACAAACCATCTTTATTACAGAAACAAAAGATCTTTTTCACACCTCTGATCTTCAGTCTGGTTTCCGGATTCCCTTCAGGATACAGTTTTACAAGCTGAAGTTCATCAGAGGATAATGCTGCAATAAAGGAAATGTAGTGATCTTTCTTCATCTCATGATCTATCTGCACAAAATACTCATCCTCCACTCTTTCAACAAGAATCTTATGCTTCTCATCTGACATTTCGAATAACTCTGGCATTAATTGTACCCCATGACAACTAACGGTAAGTTCCCCGGTACTATGAACTACATTTCCACATACCGGACACACATA
>JAUNDE010000092.1:0-235 GCA_030526265.1 Eubacteriales bacterium
CAATATCAAAGAGGCAACCGAGAGAATCCATAAGATTTGCGAAAAGTATGGGTTTGACGTAGACCCTAATAAAAAAATATACGATATGTCGGTTTCTGAAAAACAGACCGTCGAGATTGTAAAGGTGTTATTCAGAGGTGCAGATATTCTGATCCTCGATGAGCCTACGGCTGTTCTTACTCCTCAGGAAACAGAGAAGCTTTTTGCTGTTATGAGAAACATGAAGGCAGATGGT
>JAUNDE010000092.1:281-2018 GCA_030526265.1 Eubacteriales bacterium
AGCTCCATGAGGTGAAGGAAATTTCTGACAGAGTTGCAATTCTTCGTAAAGGTGAATTTATCGGTGACATGATTACAGCCGAATCCAACGAGCAGGATATGACAGAAATGATGGTCGGCCGCTCGGTGGAATTAAATATTGAAAGAAAAGAGCCGGTAAATGTGAAGCCTAGAATTGTTGTGGACGGTCTGAATGTTGTGGACAAGGATGGTGTTCGCAAGCTTAAAGATGTCAGCTTTACAGCAAATAGCGGCGAAGTTCTTGGAATCGCAGGTATTTCCGGATGTGGCCAGAAGGAATTACTTGAGTCCATCGCCGGGCTGCAGAAAATCGAGTCAGGAAATATCAGTTATTCCGATGATGAGGCTTCCCCTGTCAGTCTGGTAGGCAGAGACCCAAGAGAAATCAGTGAAATGGGAGTTTCCCTTTTCTTTGTACCGGAGGATCGTCTGGGCATGGGTCTTGTCGGAAATATGGATCTTGCCGATAATATGATGCTTCGTTCCTTTAGAAGTGGCAAATCAAAGTTCTTTACCGATAGAAAAAAACCTAGAAAATTAGCGCAGACTGTTGTCGATGACTTAAATGTCGTAACTCCTGGTATTGACACCCCGGTAAGACGTCTTTCCGGCGGTAATGTTCAGAAAGTCCTGGTCGGAAGAGAAATCGCTTCCCATCCAAAAGTATTGATGACAGCCTATGCGGTAAGAGGACTTGACATCAATTCTTCTTATACCATTTATGACCTGATTAATAAGCAAAAGGACGAGGGAACCGCAGTGATTTTTGTCGGTGAGGACCTGGATATTCTCCTTGAACTTTCCGACCGTATTCTTGTCCTTTGTGATGGCGAAGTAAGCGGCATTGTTGATGCCAGAACGATAGATAAAAATCAGGTTGGATTACTTATGACAAAGAAAGGAGGAAAACAAAGTGAATAAATCAGCACTGAAAGAACCTCTTTTTCATGTAGTCAAAAGAGATGAGATGAAAAAACAGCAGGAATGGCTTATCAGGGGCGGCTCAATTTTACTTGCATTGATTATATGTGCTGTTATTACGACAATTTTTACAGGAGATAATCCATTAGCGGTATATAAATCAATTTTTATGGGAGCATTTGGTTCATCAAGAAAGGCCTGGATTACTTTACAGAATATCTCGATTTTGTTAATTATTTCCCTTGCTCTTACACCAGCTTTCCGCATGCAGTTCTGGAACATTGGTGGGGAAGGTCAGGTAATGATCGGAGGACTCGCTTCCGCAGTATGTATGATTTGTCTCAAGAATGTCGTTCCAAATGCACTGATCATTGTATTTATGATCCTCTCTTCCATGGCCGCCGGTGCTCTCTGGGGATTTATCCCGGCATTTTTCAAGGCGAAATGGAATACAAATGAGACCCTTTCCACTTTGATGATGAACTACATTGCCATACAGTTGGTTGCATATTTCATTATTGTCTGGGAAGTACCAAAGGGTTCCGGAAAAATCGGTATCATCAATCAGGATACAAATATCGGATGGCTTCCTGAAATCGGAAATAAGTATTGGCTTACCATCATCGTAGCGATTGTCATTACCTTATTTATTTTCATTTACCAGAAATATACGAAACACGGATACGAGATCTCCGTCGTTGGCGAAAGTAAGAATACAGCCAGATACGTCGGTATCAATGTTGAGAAGGTTATCATTCGAACCATGCTTCTTTCCGGAGCCATTTGCGGAATCGCA
>JAUNDE010000093.1 GCA_030526265.1 Eubacteriales bacterium
TATCACGGTCTGTTCAGTTTGTACTGTAGATTATATGCAGTGCAAAGAGTTTGTGATATAATAGCACACGGATATGGATTTGGCAAGAACTATTTGGAGGAAATTTAGGATGGAAAGAATCATTTTAGCATCTGGTTCACCAAGACGAAAGGAACTTCTGGAATTGGCAGGGATTCCTTTTGAAGTGATCGTAAGTGATGCAGAAGAACATACAGAAAAGAGGCTGCCAGGTGAAATAGTAGAGGAATTATCAGCTATAAAAGCACAGGCAGTGGCAAAGGATCACCCAGGAAGATTGGTGCTTGGATCAGATACAGTAGTGGTAAAGGATGGAAAGATATTAGGAAAGCCTAAGGATAAAGAAGAGGCTATCGAGATGATCAGAAGCATTCAGGGAACTTTTCATGAGGTATATACAGGAGTGACCTTTATGCGGGATGAATGGAAATGTTCCTTTCATGAAGCGGCGAGAGTAGAAGTGTATCCTATGTCTGAAGAAGAAATCATGGATTATGTTGATTCAGGAGATTCCATGGACAAAGCTGGTGCATATGGAATACAGGGAATGTTTGCCCGTCACATCAAAGGAATTGAAGGGGAATATCAGACAATTGTGGGGTTGCCAATCGGACGAGTGTGGCAGGAATTAAAAAAGCTGGTTTAGAAACCAGCTTTTTTTAATACTTCTTCTGCTTTTGCTGTATCATCTGTGACACAGAATACTACATAATTTCCTGCGGATTTGATAATTGCTGCGTCAAGCTTAGATACTTCTGCGGCATTGTAATCTGCGAAGAGGTTGGACTGATTCTGGACACGTCCTTTGAAAAGATCCTGTACCTCAGATACATAGTCGCTGTCTTTACATTTTACAATAGCAACTTCACAGGCATTTGCTCCGGAATTCAAAGCGGCAATGCTTTCTTCCAGTTTGTCCATTTCAAAAAAGTAAGTTGCTGCCAGATTGTTCTCATTTGCGATGATCAGATCACCACTTGTGACAGTTGCCTTCAGGTCATCACAAAGTTTTGTGATATCTACGGTAATATCGCCAGATTTTTTACCGCCGCAGGCAGTCAATAAAAAGATTGCCAGAATTGTGAGAACTGCAAGTGTAAATTTTTTCTTCATATGTTTCTCCTTTTTAAACAGCCGGGATGTAATGCTTTTTCGTATATCCCAGAATTTTTTCACAATATTCCTGATTCAGATGGATGCCGTCTTCGGAAGCACCGGAGATCAGAGCATGATTGCCATCTGTAAGAATCTCGTTCAGGTTGATGTAATGATACCCATTTTCCTTACACATTTCAAGGATAAGAGTGTTGAGCGTATCTACATTTGTATTATTTACGTAATCCCCTGTCATAACGAGAGCTTCTTCTACGTACATAACTGGAAAAACATAAACAACAGGATCTGTAGAGGAAGAGCAGGACTTCACATCCTGAATAAGTTTTGTATAAGAATCCTTTACAGCAGGCATATCATATGCACCGAGTTCGTTCGTACCCAGCATGATATAAATTTTGGAAAAGTTCAGATTCTTCAATGCATCCATAGCCAGGACAGGACCTTTAGCAGTAGGAATCTGTGCATCTGTATAGAAATTTTCCATTTCCATACCAACAGAAGTTACAAAGCTGCCCTTTGTGATACCAGAGAAATTGCGGAAGCCTTCCATACGGGAATCTCCGATAAAGACTGCATCATCAAAATAAGATTCATCGATCTCGGTTGCCTGAGCTGGAAGAACACAGGTAAGATATTCTTCAGTGCCATCAGGAAGACCAATCATACGATCATCTTTTGGGGCTTCTGTTTCTTTTTCTTGTGCTTCTGTCTCTGCTTCACTTTCAGTCATCGCTTCTGATTCGCTTTCTGTCTCCGGAGTCAGAAGGTTTGCGCTGGCAAATACTTCTTCTTCTTCCGATTGGATTCGTTCGCGAATACTGATATCAGAAAATAAGCCAATCAAACTTTTCCCCTCGAATACGAGAAGGATCAGAACGATTAG
>JAUNDE010000094.1 GCA_030526265.1 Eubacteriales bacterium
CTTCGTGATTTCTGTCTTTATTATATGGAAAAAGAGATTCGTATCGCCATCGAATCGGCTTACAAATCTCCCTTCAAATCTTACAATTATGTAAGAACTCATTCCACTTCCAGATATTCACGGGAAAGATCGATGATGATGCATGTTCCCTCGTCAATGATGGACTCTGCTTTAATTCCATGCCCGAGTCTCTCACAGATCCGTTTACACAAATACAGACCGATCCCGCTTGCCTTTTTATCCACTCTGCCGTTGTATCCCGTGTATCCATGTTCAAAAATGCGCGGTAGATCTTCCGCCGCAATGCCAATTCCCGTATCACGGATACAAAGTCTGTTCTCATCCTCCATCGTGATGGAAATGCTTCCGGAAGGCGTGTACTTCAGGGCATTGGACAATACCTGCTCGATCACGAAAGACAGCCATTTTTCGTCTGTGAGCACTGTAACGTGGAGCGGTTCATAGATCAGACTTAATTTTCTGCTGATAAACTCTCCTGCAAACTTCTTGACAGACTGCCTGATGATCGCATCGAGATCATACTCTCTGATCACATAATCTGTACTTTTCGAATTCAGCCTCAAAAATGTCAGTACCATTTCCACGTACTGTTCAATGCGAAACAGATCATTGGAAAGCTTCCTCGACGCAGATGTGTCCTCATTCTGAAGCGTAAGTCTCATGGAAGCAATCGGTGTCTTGATCTGGTGCGCCCATACCGTATAATAATCCACCATTTCGGAGAACGTCTGCTGATTGTGAGAAATCACCTGCGCATGCTCTTTCTGAAACATGCGGATGATTGCCTGATAATCCTCATCTTCCACTCCGTCCGAAGCCGGCAATGTCTGCGTAAGTATATCTGTAAGCTCCCGCATACCTGTAAGGAGGTCGTGTCTTCTCTTCACTCTCCGAACATCCAGAATGGTAAAAAGAATCCCAAGTAAAAAACACAGGGCGGCAGGATAACAAACAGCCTTTACAGGCAATCGATACAAAACAAAGGAAATCAGAAAAATAACCACGAAGAGCACTCCCGAAAGAATCCCTCTTCGCCTCTGCTTTACGTACTGCATCCATAACTTCATCTGCCTCACCTCAATCCTCGATCAGATACCCTACTCCGAACTTTGTTTTGATAAAATCATGAAGTCCTGCGGATTCCAGGCGCTTCCGCAATCTGTTCACATTTACGGAAAGTGTATTTTCATCCACGAAACAATCCGTTTCCCAAAGCCGCTCCATCAGCTTCTCACGGCTGACTACCCTTCCCTTATTTTTCATCAGGACAAGAAGGATACGATATTCATTCTTTGAAAGTGATATCTTCTCGTTTTCATACACAAGACTCTGATCTCCCGTATGGAGAAGCGCACCTCTGTGCTCCAGCACTGGGACGGAAGATGCAAAATCATACGTTCTTCGAAGCAATGCCTGAAGCTTTGCCATAAGCAGACTCTGGTCAAATGGTTTCGCGATAAAATCGTCCGCTCCCATATTCATTGCCATGATCATATTCATATTGTCTGACGCAGAGGAAATAAATATGATCGGTACCTTCGAAACTTTTCGGATCTCACTGCACCAGTGATACCCATTGAAAAAAGGCAGTGAAATATCAAGCAGAACAATATGCGGTTCCGTTTCCACAAACTCCGCCATAACATTACGGAAATTTGTGACCAGATGAGCCTGCATCCCCCACATCTCTGCCTGCGCTTTGATTGCCTCTGCAATTCCTCTGTCATCTTCAACAATCAGTAATCGATACATATATACTCCTTTTGTCCTGTCTGCTTCCACACATGTTTCTCAATCTTCATCATCGCATCAGTTCCGTCCATCCCTTATGTCCTCTCATATATCCGAAGGACTCATCGTCTCGAAATCCTTCCAACAGCCTTTCTTTTATCTCCTGATAATACGAAGCATCAGCCTCTTTGAATTTCATATGTCTGAACAGCATTGATTTCTGAAAATCACCTAACCGATCTACATTTTGCAGCAACT
>JAUNDE010000095.1 GCA_030526265.1 Eubacteriales bacterium
TGTTAACTTCCAGAGATTTTACGACTCAATCGTCAATTGAAGGGTAAATCCTCCATCTTTTCAAGTGTTTCTTCAACAAATGCTTCTGCCTCGTTAAGAAGCCCCTTTTGTATGAGATAGTCTTCTAACAACCGGAGTCTTTGTTGCAGATCTTCGATCTGTCTCCATAACTCCGGTTTCGTTTTGCCCTGAAATTCAATCACTTATTTCGTCCTCGCCTCTCTGAATAAAGTTCAGGATTTCAGCAAAGCTCTTTTTGCTTCCGGCAATCGCCTTCATCAATTCTTCGCTCTGTATTGCCTTCTGCTTTTCGTGCAGTTCCTCTAGCTCTGCTGTCAGCTTTTCATACTGTTCCCGATTCCGACGAATTGCTTTTTCTACTTTTTCAATTTTCTGTTCAAGGCTTTCTTTACTGATATTTCTTGCCATTGATCATCATCCTTTCAATATCTCACTGATATAGTTCGCCTTATACTTTACATGCGCTGCATCGATGTCAAAGGCACTTAGTATTACCTTCTGCGTCTTTGTTACCGCATGATCCAACCGATATACTTTGTCCAGTTGTCTAGTCATTTCAATTTTCTCTAGTTCCCGGATTGCTGCTGGTACGGTAAGGTAATTCGGCTTCTTAACCAGTTCTTTGGCCTTGTTTTTCAAGGCAGTATAGATTTTACAGCGGATAATTAGGGCAATAAATCCGATAAATATTTTATTCGAGGCAGCTTCCTCTGACGCAACTCTCAGACAGTGATTGCCCAGATATGATTTATCTGCACGGAATACTTTTTCTGATACATCTCTGTTTTTATAAAGACTGATTGCATCCTTTGCACTCAGCTTTTCTGATGTAATAATGGCAAAATACCCACAAAGATCCAGTTCATCACGAATTACCTGTAGATTCGGTTCACCATATACAAAGTGATTCGTCTCTTTGTTATAATGCAGATGGAAGTATTTATGGAATACAGGACCAAACTCATGATCAGAATCCTGATATTTTGTCAGATATGTCTGCATTTCCTGGATGTTTTCCTCTAGTCTTGCTCGCTCGCCGGCTGCTTTCGCTGCACTATAGTAGATATGGATATATCTCTTCTTTGTGTCGGCTGCATACACATAGGTATGGACTGTTTTGCCGTATACCCCAAACTCAGCGATCTGATTTCCCCAATCGCTTTCAAATGTTCCTTTCTGTTTTCTCACCAGTTCACAGATAAACTCTTTGCAACCCTTTACCATGATAATGAAGCTGAAGCCATTGCTGTCCATATATCTCAGATTCTCTTTGCTGAAATATCCTCTGTCCAACACGAATCCGATATTTTTATAGCCGTAAGCTTTCACTTTTTCGACCATGAACTGAAGCTGCGAAACATCGTTGATACTTCCAGGATATTTCTCATACATCAGAGGTTCACTGTTCGTCAGATCATATCCGACCGCATAGTTGAAGATAGGAAGTCCGGTATCTACCTTGGCGGCACCGAATTCGACCATGCTGATATTTCCTGCTTCACAGTTTTTATTGGTTGAATCGTAGGATATATAGATTCGTTCCCTCTGATTTCGATCCTCATTCCAACTGTCCAGAAAACTTTGTCTCTGATTCTCTGTAATGGATCGAAAGAAGTCAGAAATGGTTGAATCACTGTAGATTTTCATATCTTGAGTAAACAGCGGATGGTTGTATGCGTAATCAGGATAGTATTGTGCGGCGTTACTCTCTGTGATGATTGAATAAGCAGCAAAATCCAGAATTAGTCCAGCGTTTCTGCTACCGAATATATTCTCCAATTTTTCTGTAAGCCCAGCTTGCTTTGCCGTCTGATTAATGATCATGTAGGCACCTGCCTTCAGACAGCTACTTCTTTCAGCACCGGCTTTCTCTTCCGGAATATCCACCTCCGGGAAGTACTTTTTGAAGTTTTCATTAGGCTTCATCTTTGTGTCATCATCGCCGATA
>JAUNDE010000096.1 GCA_030526265.1 Eubacteriales bacterium
GGTAGTGTCAAATAATTTATGAAAACTAAATATTGAAAAAAATAATTCAACAAATATCTTTGAAAAAGAAATTGAGGTGTATTTAGGGTAGACGCCACCTCTTGACTGCATCACAAAAAATGCTCTGGGGATGATACCCGACGGCGAAGAACTCAAGAACAGTTTTTATTTTCGACGTCGGCCCACAGCATTGTAGCATTTTTTATTCAGCCGTCAAGAGCGAGCCTTCGGGTGGCTGTTTTCTTTTCCCCTCGGGCTCGGAATCTAAGAACAGTTTTGTTGTTCTTCCTGGATTTTTAGGATGGTCTGCTGACCAAGATGGACCAGTAACTGCCATTTTCCAGGCATATTCTCTGCTTGATCAAGCATCTCTACTGGATTAAGTACTCTGTAACCGAATTCTTTGTGAGGCCGCAAGAAGTTGTAGTAAGCAACCCAGAGAGCGAGATCGTAGTTGGCACCGTTGATGTTATCAAATCCGTTTGTAGGACGGTACGATTGTTTGTATGTTCTGTTCAGGCGTTCAATCATCTGTTTGTATGGCCGGAATTCTTTGGATACGGCATCATCGTTGGTAAGTCCGATTACCTGAGTGATACTGAATTTAAATTTCTCACCGTATTCACGGAAAAACTGCTGGGCAGCAAGGGGATAAGCGCTATAACCGTCTGCAATAAAACGGAAGTCCTTTGGAAGTTCCTTAAAGTGACGGAAAGCCATACGCATCGCAAGGATACAGGGGCCTACTCCCCGGTTATCTGAGATCTGATAACCGAGAATAGATCGTTTGGCAGCATCCATAATAAACCAGATGTAGCCTTTGACTCCCCGTATTTTGATGTATGTCTCATCTGCGGTAAGGACTTTTCCAGTAGGATACTCATAACGGTCGACAAAAGGTTTCACACAGATTGCTGCAGTTTTACAGTAGTTTGCGACCTGTTGGTGAGAAATA
Source organism: Eubacteriales bacterium (assembly GCA_030526265.1). GTDB lineage: Bacteria > Bacillota > Clostridia > Lachnospirales > Lachnospiraceae > Claveliimonas. The sequence continues at coordinate 956 of JAUNDE010000096.1, forward strand.
GAGATATTGTAAAGGTCTTTCAAGGCCCTGGAAGTCTGCCGGAGAGAGAGACCAAGATTTACCCGCATGGTAAGGCAAAGGGACATGACGTGGGAATCATGTTTCCGAAACCGGAGGGAGGAAGCATTCTTGGGAAGAGAATCCAAAGCGAAACGAAAGAAATCTGTCTGGAATTCCCGGTAAATGTAGTGGAGTTTGTATTTATTCTTTCCGTAATCTTCCTTCAGGTCTTCTTTATCAACTTTTTTGAGGTTATGAAGATAGAAAGGGCATTTCGGATTGACACATTTGTGGATCACAAAGTGTTTGCGGTCTTTCTTATGAACGAGGGAATGGCCACAATGAGGACACCGTAGATTCAGGGAAGAAAAACGATTGCCATCATCGGGAGCGAATCTGGCATCACAAACCTTGCAGAGCATCTGCCCTTTTGTACCATTGTTTTTATAAAGAAAAATAGAAGGGGCATTACAGCGTGGGCAGGAACAATCCTCAGGAATATCGCAGTCGGAACGGCGAATGATAGGCTTGACCAACTTACCGTATCGTTTATGCCAATAAGGAATGAGTTCCTTGTAAGTCCAATCTTGAGAATAAGGCTGGATCTTAGGAAGTTCATCAATTTGAAATTTTTGGTATTTCGGGGAATGGGAATCGTCAAAAGCCCACTGTTTGAGAGGAATGTATCTGCAAATAAAGTTGATCAGCCAGCAGTTTTGCTGATAAAGATATTGAATTATAGAAAGTAAGTATAGTATAATGTCCATGAGCATTGTCTCCTTTGTATTTTGGATGTTTGGTCACTGACATTATACACGAAAAGGGAGGTCAATGCTCTTTTTATTGCAGATTTCCCTTGAAATCAAGGTTTTTATAAAATTTTGAAACAAAAAAACAGGTAGTTTTTGACACTACC
>JAUNDE010000051.1 GCA_030526265.1 Eubacteriales bacterium
GATTGTACATTTTTATTTTCCATTAAATGTACATGTTTATCTTACCATTTACATGAAGATATATATATTAATACTGCTGAGGCAATTTCCGGCATTCCATCATCCTGGCCAGGATATAATCTCGAAATCGGATCAAGCGGAAACAAAGTAAGACAGCTTCAGGAACAACTAAATGAGATATCTGCTGCATACCCTGCTGTGCCTTCTGTTACGCCCGACGGAATCTATGGTCCGGCCACCGCAGCATCTGTACGAACGTTTCAATCAATCTTTGGACTCCCTCCAACAGGAATCGTAGATTATTCAACCTGGTATAAAATATCAGAATTGTATGTAGGTGTTTCCCGTATTGCAGAACTATAAAATTCCCTCCTTATATAAGAAAAAGAATGTGCAGAAGCACATTCTTTTTCTTATATAAACAAGCGTCTTATATCATTCAATAACACAAATACCATGAGAACCATCAGCAAAGCAAATCCGACAAAGTGAACATAGCCCTCTTTCTCCGGAGATATCTTTTTCCTGCGAATAGCTTCCGCAAAGAGAAATATAAGTCTGCCTCCATCCAGCGCAGGAATTGGCAGCAGATTCATCACACCGAGATTTGCCGACAAGAGAATGGAAAGATTCATCATATTTGCAGTTACGATTGCTGCACCATATGGTCGGCTTGACTCATAAGTGTCTCCAACAACTTCCACAATACCGACAGGACCGGACATTTCTGAAAGACCTATTTCCCCGGTCACAAGCATCCTAAGGCTGGAGACAGTTGTACAGATCCAGTATTTCACCTCATATGCACCATATCGCAATGCATCAAAAACACCTGCCTCTTCATTCGGTCCCCTTGTAATTCCCAGCATGTAATAATCATATTCTTCGTTATATTTTGGTCTTAATGTCACTGTTTTCTTTTCTCCATTGTGAAGATAGATTACTTCAACATCCTCTCCCTGATGGAATTGGTTGTACGTAGGAATCTCACGAAAAACATTGATTTTCTTATTCCCCATTTGAAGAATAATATCCCCGGACTCAAGTCCTGCTTCTGCGGCAGGATATCCCTCATTGACTTCTGCAACTACAGGCTTATCGATTCCAACCATCATTACCAGGATAACAGACAAGACAAATGCAAGAATAAAATTAAACAGTGGTCCGCCCGCGATCACAGAAATTCTAGCCCAGACGGATTTGCTGTGAAAATTCCCCTCATCACCTGTTGCTTCATCATCTTCACCCATCATACAGGCTCCTCCGATCGGCAAAGCGCGGATACAATATCTCGTATCTTTATACTCTCTCGAAATAATGAGAGGTCCCATTCCAAGTGAGAATTCCTCCACATCAATTCCATTATATTTTGCTATCAGAAAATGTCCAAGTTCATGAAATGATACGATCAGACTAAAAATTAAAATTGCTAATATAATACCCAAATAATACCTCCATACGATTCTATCCAAGATACAATGCAAGATAATAAATGATCGGCGCAGTGAAGATTACACTGTCAAAGCGGTCCAGAATACCACCGTGTCCCGGAATCAATTTCCCATAATCTTTGATATTATGATTTCTTTTAATTCCGGATGCCGATAAATCTCCAATCTGCGAAATTGCTCCACCGACACCACAAATCAGAGCACAAAGTATCGGACTGACATCTGCTCCCACAAAGAGATTCATACACAACGCATAGATTGCTCCAAGGAGAAAAGCTCCTGCAACGCCGCCGATTCCTCCTTCTACTGATTTCTTAGGACTTAATACCGGAGCCATCTTATGCTTTCCAAACAGTACGCCGACACAATACGCACACGTATCACACCCCCATGAGCTGAGGAAAATCAGCCAGACCATAACACTTCCATCTGAAAGCATTCTTGTCTGATATACATATGACAGCATTACCGCAACATAAAAAACACCGAAAAATGCAGTCATAATCTGGCTTGCAGCATACTTTGGATACGAAAAAACATATACTGCCATGAGCAACATGATCAACAAAATCGTAAAAATCATTATATATTCCAGTTTATTCATATACAACAAAATATAATAACAAATCGCCGCCAAATAACCAACAATTCCAATTGGTTTGTTCTGAATCTTCACAACTTTATATAATTCACTAAGTCCGATCAGACTGGCACAAAGAAGCACACCGTACAGCAGCAGGTTTCCAACTCCTACAGTGACAATCAATATTATAACCAATACAATACCACTTATCAGTCGCGTCTTAAACATTCGTTTCCTCCTTCACTCCTCCGAAACGTCGATTTCTCGAATTAAACACTTCAATTGCTCTGACCAGCTCTTCTTTTGAAAAATCCGGCCAGTGAACATCTGTAAAATAAAATTCTGTATATGCAAGCTGCCATAACAAAAAGTTTGATAATCTCTGTTCACCGCTTGTTCGAATCAGAAGATCCGGGTCCGGTATCCCCTTCGTATCCAGATATTGTCCAAAAAGAGCCTCGTCAACGATGCTCCAGTCTGTTTTACCCTCAACAAGATCCTTTGCAAGGGCACGGATCGCACGAACGATTTCATCCCTGCTTCCATAATTGATTGCGATCTGAAAATTCAGACCTCCATTGTTTTTTGTAGCTTCTTCAAGTTCAAGTATTCTATCCTGAATATCGTTGTCAAGTCTTGTGATATCTCCGATCACACGCACCCTCATATCATTTTTAGCAGCTGTTGTCAAACAAGTCTTCATATAATTTCGAAGCAATTTCATCAATGCATCTACTTCATCCTTAGGACGGTTCCAGTTCTCCGTCGAAAACGCGTAAACTGTGAGATATTTAATTCCAAGTCTCCATGCTTCTTCACAGATTCGTTCAACATTTTTACTGCCCTGTGCATGTCCATAATTTCTTGGCATTCCTTTTGATTTGGCCCAACGTCCATTACCATCCAGAATAATTGCTACATGCTGCGGTACATTCTTCATAAAAGCCTCCCATATCCAAAAACAGAGACGAGACTGTAATGTCCCGTCCCTCTTATTTTTTAACTATACAGTCATAACCTCTTTTGATTTCGAATCAATTGCCTTATCAATTTCCTTGATATATTTATCTGTAAGCTTCTGAAGCTGTGTCTCCAGATCCTTAATCTCATCCTCAGAAACATCTGTTCCTTTTAACTTCTTAAAGTGATCATTTCCATCACGACGGATGTTTCGAATAGCAACCTTCGCCTGTTCTCCTTTTTTCTTAACATCTTTCTGAAGCTCTTTACGTCTCTCTTCTGTAAGCTCAGGGAACACAAGACGAACAACCTGACCATCATTCGTTGGATTGATTCCGATATCTGACATATTGATTGCTTTTTCAATCGCCTTGATCATACTCTTTTCCCATGGCTGGATGACAATCATACGTGCCTCAGGAACAGAAATATTACCAACCTGCTGGATCGGAGTAGGAACTCCATAATAATCAACATTGAGTTTATTTAAAATATTTGGATTTGCACGTCCTGCACGAATTGTCTGATATTCAGATTCAAGACTTGCCATTGTTTTCTGCATTTTTGACTCATATGTCTGTAATTTTTCATTCATACCTGGTTATCCTCCTTATTTAAACAGTCACTTTTGTGCCTGTAAATGTTCCTGACATTGTCTCAACAATACTGTTCTCTTCGTTCAATCCAAAAACAAGCATCGGCATTTTATTCTCAAGGCAGAGAATTGATGCTGTAAGGTCAACTGCCGCAAGTTTTTTATCAATGATTTCCTGGATCGTGATCTCGTTATATTTCTTTGCTTCCGGATTCATCTTCGGATCACTGTCATAAATGCCATCGATTGCCTTTGCTAAAAGCATTGCATCTGCTTCAATCTCAATCGCACGAAGAACTGCACCTGTATCTGTCGAGAAATATGGATGTCCTGTTCCACCAGCAAAGAAAACAACCTTGCCTTCATTCAAAGCTTCTACTGCGCGGTCTTTTGAAAAAAGAGTAGTGAAAGCTCCACATACAAATGGAGTAAAAACTTCTGTTTTCATTCCAACATGACGAAAGATATCAGATACATAGATACAGTTCATCACTGTTGCAAGCATTCCTATCTGATCAGCTTTTGTTCTGTCAATCGTTTCGCTTGTACGTCCTCTCCAGAAATTGCCTCCACCTGTAACAATCGCAACCTGGAGTCCGTCATCAACCAGTTTCTTTACCTGATCTGCAACACCGATACATGTAGCTTCATCAAAACCGGTCTTCTTATCCCCTGCAAGGGCCTCCCCACTCAACTTTAATAATACTCGTTTCATTAGTTCGCTCCTTATATTTGTAATTCATATATGAGACTCTCTTTTCATCACATATACTATTGCATAGCTCTGAAGACATTATATCACAAATATGCCGAATGTACATCTTATTTTATCCGGAATCTTCTTTCATCATAAAGGATTAACTCCTGTTCATCAAACAGTTCATTGACTGCACTTTCATATGCGTATAATTTTTGAGCCTTTCTGATTTTTTTTGCATACTTTTCTGAATTTGAAAAAAGCTGGTGCAGATATACCCACAACTCTTTCATTTTAAATAATATCACTTTCTCTCCTGACATATTCTGTATGTATGCTTCGTACATTCGGTCATGATATTTTCTGATAGATTTTTTATCTACCATTTCTCCATCTTTAAACACACAGATAAGTCCAGGATTAATCAGAAGTCCTCTTCCAAGCATAATTGCTTCTGTACCAGGAAATTGTTCAATCAGTTCCCGATAAGCAGTCGGTCCAAATATATCTCCATTATAACAGACTGGATTCCTGCTGTTTTTTACAGCATATTCATACATCTCGATATTTGGAGTATTTTTATACATATCCTTCTGTGTTCTCGGATGAATGATCAACTCCTCTAATGGATATTTGTTATATATTTCGAGAAGTTTTGGAAATTCATCTTCTGAATCTTTACCGACTCTTGTTTTTATGGATATTCTGCATTTTCTGTCTGTAAAAATCTTCTCAAGAAACGCATCGAGTTCTTCCGGTTTGGCAAGAAATCCGGAACCGCGATACTTTGAAACTACTGTTTTAGAAGGACAGCCAAGATTTATATTAATCTCTTTATAACCAAAACTCAGAAAAATATCTTCATATGCGAGATAATCCTCTGCGCGGTTAGTCAGTATCTGCGGGATCAGATTCATTCCCTGATTATTTTCAGGGAGCAGATCTCTCCGCTCTTTGCCGCTCAGTTTTCTGTTTTGGTTTGGAACAATAAATGGTGCAAAATATTTGTCGATATCATCAAAAAGCGAGTGATACACACTGCGGTGAAGATATCCTGTTATGCCTTCCATAGGCGCATAATAGTATTTCATATAATTCTATCTCTCTTCTGTTCGCTCTTCCATCACACTCATATATGCCGGACGAATGATCTTGTTCGTGCAGATCAGTTCCTCGATCCGATGGGCACTCCATCCCACAATACGTGCGATCGCAAAAATAGCAGTATATAATTCCTGTGGGATTCCAAGCATCTCATATACGAACCCACTGTAAAAATCAATATTCGGACTAACGCCCTTGTATATCTTTCTTTTCTTTGCGATCAGCTTCGGAGCAATTTCTTCAATATTCTGGTATAGCCGCATATCATCCAGTCTATTCTTTTCTCCTGCAAGCTTTTCCACATAACCTCTAAACACACGTTCCCTCGGATCTGACAGCGAATAAATCGCATGCCCCATACCATATATCAGGCCTTTTCCATCAAAAGCTTCTTTATTTAATATTTTTGAAAGATATGCTTCAATCTCGTCCTTATCGTCGAAATCGTGAACATGTTCTCTGATATCCTCCATCATCTGCATAACCTTGATATTCGCACCGCCATGTTTCGGCCCTTTCAGTGACGACATTGCTGCCGCGATCGTCGAATATGTATCTGAACCTGATGATGTTACCACGCGCGTTGTGAATGTAGAATTATTTCCACCGCCATGCTCCATATGCAGGATCAGTGCTGTATCGAGTACTTTCGCTTCTACATCCGTGTATTTCCGATCAGGTCGAAGCAGCATCAAAAGGTTTTCTGCAGTAGACAGATTTGGATCTGGATGATGAATATACATACTTGCCTGCTTTTCATAGTGATTATAAGCATGATATCCATACACTGCAAGAAGTGGAAATTCACTGATTAACTGTATACACTGCCTGAGAACATTTTCAATACTGGTATCCTTTGCATTATCATCATAAGAAGCAAGCGTCAGAATACTTCTTGTCATGGAATTCATAACATCTTCTGTCGGTGCTTTCATGATCACATCTCTTGTAAAATTCGTCGGTAAAGTTCTGCATGCTGCAAGAAGCCCGCAAAACTCAGCCTTTTCCTCTTCATTCGGAAGCTCACCCATCATCAGCAGATACGCGATCTTCTCAAATCCCAGTTCTGTCTCACCAAGCGAACCAATCAGTTCCTGAACCTCATACCCACGATACCAGAGTTTTCCGTCCGCAGGAACCTTTTGACCATTAACCAGAGATGAAGATGTAATTCTTGAAATTCTGGTCAATCCGGTAAGAACTCCATTTCCATTTTCATCACGCAGTCCAAGATTCACACCGTATTCATCATATAAACGTGGTGCTATACTGTCATTTTTCAGACAGATCGCTTTTGCTTTTGCGGAAAAACTATTCATTTCCTTCGTCAACATCAGCCTGATCCTCCATTCTTTCTACTTCACTGCACATAACTGTTTCCAGTTGTTTCATCAGCTTCAGAAGCTCGATCAGATTATCCTTGCCGAATTTCTCAATGATATGTTCATAGTATTCTTTGAATATCATCTGCTGATGCTCCAGAAGCTTCGTACCCTCATCTGTGATCATAACATACGTGCCTTCATTGCCGTCTCCATCGTGAGACCACTTGATATATCCCTGCTCTTTCAACCCGCTCACAATTTTGGATGTCTGACGGATCGTAAGCTGCATTTTCTCAGACAGATCTTTCAGATATGTTTTTCCTTCATAGATTTCCTGTTCTTTACCCGTGTCCTTAATAATGTGAAGCATAATATAATCCGCTTCATTGATCAGACGATTTATTTTTGTTTTATTGAAAAGATATCTTCGCAATATCAGTTCGTTTCCAAGCTTCAACACATCTGTATCTTTTTTATTCATTTCCATAATTCGATCACTCCTGCCATTCCATATCATATTTCTTTGTAAAACACTATTCTGTAAAAACAGATTAATCCAATGTAAAAAATGACATATTTTTAAAGCTTATACACTATAAAGCTTATGGCTGTCAATCATCTTTATTATTTTTTAATAAAATATCACAGAGAATTCATAATTCTCTGTGATAAACCTAATGCCGTATAAATTCAAGCAATTACTACGATCTGATTTCCAGATACTTCTGACGTACGAGCAGACATTAATTCTTTTCCGGTAATGCTGTGATCAGAAGATAGATTCCTCCCAATACAACAACTGTTCCAAGCATGATCAGTATCATGATCTTTGGTTCCACAACGGTTCCCCAAAATACGGGTTTACAGTCCAGTGAATCTGCGATACTCTCAACAACCTCTGTCGGGAAGCTCTTTGACTCCATCTCTTCAAATACACCCCGAAGCATATGATTCTTGATCAGCGCGGTTCCATAAGTTCCGGGAAAGTAGCTCAAAGCTTTCTGAAGCCCTTCTCCAAAATTTGAGATTGGCATATAGGCTCCACAGACGAAACCATATCCTGCACTTACAATCGTACCAACCGCAGACATCTGTCCCTGTGTCTTTAGTGGATAGCATACGATGCTGGAAAGAACTGTACCAAAAAGAACAAGAAGTACGATATCAAAAATCAAAAGAAGAATATCAACTGTGGTCAGATACCATCCCATCATCTTTATGTATCCGAGACACAGTGCAAGTGCAAGCAAATTCACCATCAGAGAATTTAATACTGTTGAAAAGAAATATCCCAGATAAATCAAAGGCTTTCTCACCGGTGACACATCGAAATCCTTCCGCACCCCATTTGCACGGTCCTGAATCATTGTCAGATTCACGCAAAATGTCACTGTCACACAGCTGACTGCCAGAAGTGCTGCCCCTAGCTGTCCTGCAACTGTTCCGTTGATCAGCTTTTCAGATATATGCATCACCTCTGGAATGTTCGAAGTAAAAGAGTCTTTATAAACTTTTGCCAGGAATGTAGCATATAATACAATCAGAATGATCGGGGTGATCAAAGAAGAAAACAACATTCCTTTATCTCTGAAAAACAACTTCCTGTTTCTGTTTATTAATGACACAAATGTTCTCATTACTGCTCACCTCCAAGTTTCTTTCCGGTTACAGATAAAAATACATCATCCATTCCTCCCTTTACCAGCTCATAATCACGAAATACAGATGCATGCTTCAATATCAGATCTGTCGCCGCAAGCGGAGTCTCAATGGCAATCCTGTAACCGTCTCTTACTTCTTCATATGCCATTCCCAGTGATTCAACTTCTTCTCTTGTCACTCCGTAAATGGTCAGATAATCTCTTACATAATCATTCTTCAATTCATATGGAGTACCTTCTGCCGCAATGCGGCCATGGTCAATAATAACAACATAGCTTGCCGAAGCCGCTTCCTCCATATAGTGTGTTGTAAGTAATACCGTAAGTTTTTCTTTCTCACGAAGCGTTTCAATTGTATTCCAGATCATCTTCCTTGTCTGAGGATCAAGACCTGTTGTTGGTTCATCCAGTATCAATAACTGTGGTCTGTGCAGCAATGCCCTTGCGATGTCAACTCTTCGCCTCTGGCCACCCGAAAGCTTTCCAAGCGGACGATCAATAAATTCATGAAGATCAAAAATATCAATCAGCTCCTTGAGACGTATGTCAAAGTCAATCCCTGTAATCCCATACAAAGCAGCTCTGCTTTTCAGATTTTCTCTTGCACTCAATGGCTTATCAAGCACACTGTCCTGAAAAACAACTCCTATCATTTCTTTAATTTCATGTCCTGAACTTTTTACATTTTTCCCATTGACCTGAATTTCTCCGCTGTCCGCAATTAACTGCCCGCAGATCATAGAGATCGTTGTGCTTTTCCCTGCGCCATTCACACCAAGAAACGCAAACAATTCACCTTTCTTCACCCGAAAGCTCAGATCATTGACTGCTTTTACATTCCCAAAACTTTTATTCAAATGTTTTATTTCAATCATATTGCTCTGATTCATTATAATCCTCCACAAATTCCACTTTTTGACTCAAACAATCGTCTCAGAATAAGTCATTATACCGTAATGATATCATAGAATCAATAAAAGATCGGAATTACACGGATTCCGATCTTTTTTACACTGAAATATATAGTTTGTTTTTACTTTTAGCATTATTGTAATGCCTGCCTCTACAGGAGCGTCAGGAAATATTATCCTGTTCCGGAAGAAAATCATTCAATACTTATCCAACAATTAATGCCCTCGCATCAACGCTATTGATTCTCTTACCCATAATTTTACGATACTTTTCCGATGCAAAGCAAGCATCCAATGCCTGTCTTGACGGAAACCTGATTATGATCACACGCTGCGGTGTTCTTTCAGGATGAAGCGAAATTATCTTTTCTGTTCTGACCAAATATTCTCCTCCGAAGCTTTCAACAATTGGCTTCACTTCCCTGATATATTCATCATATAACGCTCTTTCCTGCTTCTCATCCATATATGTATCTACAATAAAATAGCAATCCATAACTACTATCTCCTTTTACAGCAAGCTACCGTTCTTGCGAACAGTGGATTTATTCTCAACGCAGGCATGTTCAGACTCTCACATACATTCTCTGTCAAAACTGACAATTCCTGACCATGATCCACATCACAAACGATTTGTTCCAGTTCATCTACCAGTTCTTTCGCTTCCTCTAATTTTTCCTTCATCATTTCCAACGAATACGTCTGATCCCATGCAGGATAGAAATACTCAATGCCGGGCAGATCTTTCAGAACTGCCAGAGAAAACTTTACTGCATCCACATCAATAAAAATAGGAATGTCTCCCCTGACCGGTACCGTATCTCCTATAAAAATCACATCTTCTATGCGATAAGATACTTCATCCGCAGAGTGTCCCGGAGTTCCGATTACTTCAATACAGGTTCCGTCTGTCAGATATACTTTATCCCCATCTTTCACAACATGGTCTACTCTCGTGGATTGTCCTGCAAGATGATAAAAATTCGGTATCGGGCGTTCTGCAAACTGCAGATCAATATCCTCGATCCATGCACGCTCCCCTTCACTCGCATAGATTTCTGCCCCGTATTTTCCCCGGAAATAATTTGCAGTACCAATATGATCCGGATGGGCATGTGTCAAAAAGACAGCTTTGATTTCAGATGGCTGATGTCCATTCTTCACTTCCCGCAACGCCGGAATCAATGAGCGCACACCCATCCTCAGTTATAATCAGGTATACATACACATATCGTTTAATCTCCGGTGTGACATAAAAGTCGATCTTTATCTGCTTTACGTTCATATTCTTCTCCTTTCCGGTGCAAGTGTCCACTTGCATATAAGCTATATTTAAACGTGCCTGTTTTTACGGCACGTTTAAATCAATGATTCATTTTTCTGATTCCTGAAACAAATACACAGACGCTGTTCCTGATATATTCCTCTTTGGAGACCTCAACCAACTTTTCACCAAACGAGGCATCCAGAAAAACAAATCCAAAATTCATGGCTATAAACTGTAATGAAACGCTTTCAACATCACAGTCCCGCATTTTTCCATCGGCTATCATTTGCGTAAAGTAATTCACCAATACATTTTTAAAAACCATCGGTACTTTCATGATTCCCGGAAGTGCTGCTCCCTCAAGCTCTGCCGATCGAAGTCCAATGGATACTCTGACCATCTGTGGACTCACCTTACTCATATATACTCTGGAAAAAGAGCTCAGATCTTCTTCGAGATTTCCATGATAGGTGAAATCACTCTCTGATAAACCCGGATTCCATTTTGGCAATTCCATCGCAGCTGTCACGATCTCTTTTTTTCCGTCAAATCGCCTGAAAATGGTACTTTCGTTGACCCCTGCTAATTTTGCAATGTTTTTCGTGGTTGCTCCGGAATAACCCTTTTCTATGATAAGAGTCATTGTTGCATCAATTATTTTTAACTGCGTTTCATCGTACATTTATTCCATCTCCATGCGCAAGTGTTCACTTGCATTATACAGGATTCGATCACATCTGTCAAACAGCTCTTCACATTCCGACTCAATCCTTCACATTCAGACTCAATCCTTTTTACTGTTTTCCACTAACAATATTATAGTAGGCATTGGATGTCACTTTATAAACAATTCCGTAGAAAATGCCAAATACAAGGATTGTGATTGCCATGATCAAAATCATCAGCGATACATTGCGCAGGTTAAACAGCGCGAGAAGCTTTTGTACCATCGGAAATGCAAAGCACACATGCAGGATGGCACCTGCAAGAGGAATCAAAAATACTGTCAGCATCTGCGAGTTGATACTCTTTCGGATATCCTTTTTCGTCATTCCGACCTTCTGCATAATGGCAAAGCGGCTCTCATCTTCATACCCTTCCGTTACCTGCTTAAAATAAATGATCAGCACTGTTGCAAGGATAAATACAATCGACA
>JAUNDE010000097.1 GCA_030526265.1 Eubacteriales bacterium
AAAGTTGAAAGGAGCCATCGTAATGATCAGGAACGATTCTATAACTTCCTAAGTTTCTATTCTTACGATGATTTGCTCCTTCAAATGAAGCGATATCTCAATCGTTCTAACAATATACCGATGCAGGTTCTTGGGTGGTTAACACCATTGCAAAAGCGTATGGCTCTTGAAAGTTTATCGCTTTAAGCTCGCCGCGCTAACGCTTGGCCTTCCGCGCAACTAACGAGTTGCGCGGCCAAATAAAGTAACAATCTAATGATAGCAAACACGTTTTTCTTTTTTTAACGTTTCGGTGTCATATCATTGACTAATACACACCGAATTGATTCAGCTTTTCCGATTTCTTTTAGCTTTTCTGAAATCTGAATGACTCCGATACAATAGTCATTATAATCCTCCCAATCATTATCATTCGGAAGCTCCGCACATCCTTCCAAATAATCCGCAAGCTGCAGCGCGTCCATCTCTGGAAAGCTATTGCTCCATTTCCAGCCGGTCGATTCAAAGCGCTCAGCCATAACATACATTCTCATGCCATCGTCGAATGCCCCTACATCTACGAGATAACTCTCTGATGTTGGCGTTTTGAACTCATCGATAATCCTGGCGTTTTTCATTTCTTCTGGACTGTCTCCAAATATGGTAATTTCAAATGTTGCATCATTCATATGCTTCATCCTCTCCCTTCCTCTTTTCCATTTCCTTAATGTGGTATTCCTTCTGCAAATCCCAGTGCTCTTTTATCATGATTGCAAGTTTTCTCACGTACTCTTCATCAATCATCCTCAACCCTCGTATTCTAGTAAAATGTTCTATTTCCTCTTCTGTTTCAGGGCGCATATTAAATGCCAGTTCCAACGCATAGAAAACATCTAGCAGTTCATACATGTATGGTGCTTTAAGTCCTCTATCTACGGTGTTCTTATATCGCAGAAATCTTGTCATAAATGAATATCGTTTGCACCCCTTTTCTATTTCGTTGATAGCGCCTCTGATTCCACCAAATCTGTCTGTATTATCGCCACCGATCGTTTCTGCAATCTCTTCCAGCGTATCTTTTTTCAACTTCTTTGCCTGATTATAGTCATCTGAGAGGCTTCGCTCTGTCTTACCAAAGTAGTGCCGCCATATTCCATCTCTGATATCATCAGACATGTCTATCCTATAGTGTTCTTTACCTTTTCTGTCTTGCCGTATCATCGGCAAATTGTTAATGAACTCTATTTGTTTTTCTGATATTTGTCCCAAAAAAGCAATAGGAACACCTAACAGAACTGCAAGCTCTTCCTGTCTTTCCTCTGAAATCACTTTATTATCATTTTCCCATTTGCTAATCATTGCATCAGTAACATCCAGTATCTCTGCCAGTTCATGCTGTGAGTAATTGCAACGTGTGCGTAAGTATTTTAGTCCGTTTATCATCATGCTCTCCTCCTTAGTTTTCTATGAACATAGCACAGGTTAAGAGATGAATACAATCCTTGACCTTTTCCTCACACCTCAAATCTCCTCAAATCAATCCCCTGCCTTTTGGCCATCTCAACCAGTTCCTCGTCTGATGCATTTTCGATATCCGCAGCCTCTGCCAGCGCTCCACCAAAGTCACCGATAAAGAATGCTCCATAGCTGTTATCGAGCATGTATTGGCGGAGTTTGTCTATGTCGATTGTTTTTATCATGGCGACACCTCCTCACTACCTCCTCACTACCATTATACTCGTTTTCCGTCCCAAAAACCGGACAATATAATATGCCCCTTTACATTTTCGTCTAATAGTGAAAGGAAACCACAAAAAAAGCTGCAGGCCTTTGCTGCGGAG
>JAUNDE010000098.1:0-292 GCA_030526265.1 Eubacteriales bacterium
AGAGACTTCCAGATGTATATGACATCCTGAAAGCTGGAAGTGCAGTAGCAGAAGCAAAAGCAGCACAGACCTTAGACAAAGTAAAAGCAGCTATGAAGATCAACTATTTTGAGGACGATTCATGGGCAAATCTGGAAGATCTGAATAAATAAATTATAAATTGGGAGCACAAGCTCCCTTTTTCTTTAAACGTTGAAGCCCCGTGGCTCCCCCGTGCCCGTGGCTGCCCAGTGGCTCAACCCCTCAACGAATTGAAAGGAGGAAAACCATGGAACGATATGAGATTGCGATC
>JAUNDE010000098.1:302-1814 GCA_030526265.1 Eubacteriales bacterium
CGTGGGAAGTGGTCCGGCAGGAATTTCGGCAGCGATCACAGCAAAGGTAAGAAACAAGAACATCATCATGTTTGGCCCCCGAAGTTTAAGTGAAAAGATTCGGAAGGCACATCAGATATTAAATTATCCTGGACTTCCAGAAATAAGCGGCCAGGAACTGGCAGACGGATATCAGAATCATCTGCAGAATATGGACATAGAGGTAACTTCGGAACAGGTGATCACCGTATATTCCATGGGATCTTATTTTGCGATTCAGACATCCAGCAATGAAATGTACGAAGCAGAGACAGTGATTCTTGCTATGGGATTATCCCAGGCAAAACCACTGGAAAAAGAAGAGGAACTACTGGGAAGAGGCGTCAGTTATTGCGCCACCTGTGATGCCCAGTTTTACCGAGGAAAGAAAGTGATCGTGGCTGGTTTCCACAAAGAAGCAGAGGAAGAAGCACAGTATCTGGCAGAGATCGCAGAAGAAGTTCTGTATTTCCCAGTCTACAAAGAAGAAGTGGATCTTCCGGGACATATTCAGGTGATCCGGGAAACTCCGGTTTCCATATTTGGTGGTTTTAAGGCAAATGGAATCACGACAAAAGAAGGAAATTCATACGAAGCAGACGGAATCTTTATCCTGAGAGAAAGCGTTTCTCCTAAGAACCTGGTTCCAGGACTGAAGATGGATGGCAATCATGTAGAAGTAAACCTTCAGATGGAGACGAACCTTCAGGGATGCTTTGCCTGTGGAGATCTGGTAGGAAAACCTTACCAGTATATCAAGGCAGCAGGACAGGGCAATGTAGCAGCATTATCTGCAGTTTCCTATTTGGCAAAGAAAAAAACAGAAGAAAAAAAGGAGGAAAAATAGATGGTAAAGAAAATTAAAAACAGTGATATGACAGAAGCAAAAAACAGCAAAGTAGCAGTAATCGATTTCTCAGCGGTATGGTGCGGACCATGTAAAATGTTAGAACCAGTACTCGAAGAACTCTCTGAAGAAATGGCAGAACAGATCACATTCTTCAGTGCAGATGTGGACAACAACATGGAACTGGCACAGCAGTTCCGTATCATGAACATCCCAGCCCTGGTTGTCCTCAAAGACGGTGAACAGGTGGGCATGACAGTAGGCTTCCAGCCAAAAGAAGAATTAAAAAACTATCTGGATCAGTATTGCTAATCTAATCCAGATAGTTCTGAGAACATTTGACACAGGCAGAGTTGCGGTTGCAGACAAAGGAAGTCATCACATCTTCCGGATAGCGGCTGCAACTCCCTTTTGCATATGTGACCGTATGCTGAACCTTGGAAGAATCCACAGGACAGCGAGATTCATAAGTCTGAGTATATTCCATGGTGTACTCCTTTTTGATTCCTTGATACTGTAATTATAAAGGAAAAAAGGGAAGTGTCAATAAACCAGTTGAAAATGTGGATATTACTCGTTATATTGTTAAATGTTTAGGAATATTGAGATGTAACAAAAGTGAGGTAGTGTAATTGAAGATAATTCTG
>JAUNDE010000099.1 GCA_030526265.1 Eubacteriales bacterium
AATGTATCTGTATCAGATACAAATACATTAAAGCGTCTTATGTGAATATTGAGAGGAGAGTGAGAATGGATACAAAATTTTCTGTTGCGGTACATATATTGATTCTTATTTCAGAATCGCCATCACCGATAAATTCTGATCAAATGGCAGAAAGTGTGGGAACCAATGCAAGCTACATTCGCAAAATTTTAGCGTTGTTGAAAAAAGCAGATATAGTTGATGGTCACAGAGGTGTAAGTGGCTATGATATGACGGTTTCTCCGGAACAACTTACATTGCTTCAGATTTATCAGGCGGTAACAGAAGAAACCAAAGTACACATCTTAGATATACACCAGAATCCGAACGACAAGTGTATAGTCGGACACTATATTCAGCCGGTATTATCTGGTATCTTTGAGGACATGGAAGATACATTTGCGAAATCACTTGCTGGAAAAACTCTGGCTGATTGTATTGACGATATTAAGAAAAGAATGAAATAACGAGGAGGAAATCGATATGAATACAGTAGAAATTATTTTTAGCCCTACAGGTGGCACAGAGAAGGCTGCAAATATCATCAGTGCCTGTTGGAGTGAGAGGGTAACAAAGATTGATTTGAGTGAAGCCAAAACAGATTTTTCAAAGTGTACTATCGATAAAGATGATCAGGTATTGATTGCAATGCCTTCCTTTGGAGGACGTGCCCCTTCAGTGGCTATTGATAGATTAAAACAGATTTCAGGAAATGGTGCAAAATGTACTCTTGTATGTGTATATGGAAACAGGGCATATGAGGATACTCTTGTCGAAATGGAAGATGCGGCAAAAGAATGTGGATTCCATGTAGTCGCTGCAATTTCTGCTGTTGCAGAACATTCTATTATGCCACAGTATGCAGCCGGCAGACCTGATGAGTCTGACAGAATGCAGTTAGAAAAGTTTGCAAAACAGATTTTAAAAAAAGCAGATGCTGCGAAGAATATTCCTGGTAATCGTCCATATAAAAAAGCCGGCGGAGCAGGTCTTGTTCCAAAGCCTGCAAAGGACTGTGTAAGGTGTGGTCTTTGCGTAAAAAACTGCCCTGTTCAGGCGATTGATCCGGCAAGTCTCAGGGCGGATTCCAGGAAATGTATTGCGTGCATGCGCTGTGTGAAGGAATGTCCCGAAAATGCAAGAAAAGTGAATGGCGCAATGGTGGCAGTAGCTTCGTTTGCTTTGAAGAAAGCATGTTCTGTTGCGAAGGAAAATGAATTGTTTTTGTAAGAGGGAAAATAGCATGAATATTTTGGAAATTATGAAGAGCCGACACAGTGTCAGGTCATTTGACGGAAATCCGCTTTCAGATGCGGATAAAAAGAGCCTTATGGATACAGCTTTGAGAAAGCTATGAATGTTCCGAAAGATATGGAAAGGAGCGGACACATATGAAAGCTGCAATATTAAACGGGTACAGCAAGAACGGGTGTGATCTGGAAATACGGGACATTCCCATCCCGGAAGCTGCAGACCATGAGGTGCTGGTGAAAATCAGAACAGCAGGAGTGAATCCACTGGATAACATGATTGTTCACGGTGAAGTGAAGCTGATCGTTCCTTACAGTTTTCCACTTGTAATGGGAAATGAGTTTGTAGGAATCATCGAAAAAACCGGTTCAGCGGTAAAGAGTTTCTCCGAGGGAGACCGTGTATACGGCAGGATGCCACTTAAGAAGATCGGGGCGTTTGCTGAGTATGCTGCGATAGACCAAAGAGCAATTGCAAAGGTGCCGGAGTATCTTTCCGATGA
>JAUNDE010000100.1 GCA_030526265.1 Eubacteriales bacterium
AAGGAACAGAAATTCAGTATTTTCAAGCTTTTGACTATTAATCAGCAGACACTATGTAACGGGAAAATTCTTTGGAATTCTACCGTTACATAAAATGCACTTTTTGCGCAGGGTGCAATCTATTTTTGGGGGAAATTAAAGGGGGATCTATATGAAATTTGAAGTGCAGGAAAACTGTCTTACGATTTATTTGCCGGATGAGCTGGATCATCATAATGCCGAGGAAATAAAAAAGAAGGCCGATAAGCTGATCACCAGAGAACATATTAAATATGTGATCTTTGATTTTGCGGATACTAAATTTTGCGACAGTTCCGGGATTGGAGTGATCATGGGGAGATACAGAAAAATCTGCATGTTAGGTGGGGAAGTATGGGCCGCGCATGCAAATGAGCGGATTCGGAAAATTTTAAAGATGTCAGGTGTTTTGAAAATAATGCAGATATTAGAGGAGGAAGCATAATTATGGTTGAGATCGTAAACGGGATGACAAATGAAATGAGACTGGAATTTGACAGCAGATCGAGTAATGAATCCTTTGCAAGAGTGACAGTGGCATCATTTATGACGCAGCTGAATCCCACACTGGAAGAAGTCTCGGATGTAAAAACGGCAGTGTCGGAAGCAGTGACAAATGCGATCATTCATGGATATCAGAATGAAGTACATAAAATTGAGATATGGGCAGGGATCACAGGCAGAACACTGTGTCTGAAAATAACAGATCATGGAGTTGGAATAGAAAATATAGAAAAGGCAATGGAGCCGCTCTACACATCGAAACCGGAGCTGGAACGTTCCGGTATGGGATTTTCTTTTATGGAAGCTTTTATGGATGAGGTACAGGTAGAATCCGAACTTCATAAGGGAACAACCGTGAAAATGAAAAAAAGAATTGGAAAAGAGAGGAAGGCATGGAACGTACAATCGCTCTTATAAAACGATCTCACGAAGGGGATAAAAGAGCGAAGGAACAACTTGTTGAGGAAAATATCGGGCTGATCTGGTGTGTGGTGAAGCGGTTTTATAATAGAGGGATTGAAGCGGAGGACCTGTTTCAGATCGGAAGTATCGGGCTTTTAAAGGCAATTGATAAATTTGATATCAGGTATGGAGTGAAATTCAGCACCTATGCAGTGCCAATGATCTCAGGAGAGATCAAACGGTTTCTGCGCGACGACGGAATGATCAAGGTGAGCAGGTCATTAAAGGAACTCGCCTATAAGGCAAACAACTGCCAGGATGAACTCAGAAGAGAACTGGGTCGTGATCCGACACTTGCTGAAATCGCACAGTTCCTGAATGTTGATAAGGAAGAGCTTGTACAGGCGATGGAGGCAAGTGCAGAGGTGGAATCGATCCACAAGCCAATCTATCAGAAAGAGGGAAATGAGATCCAGATCATGGACAAGCTGGAGGAGAAGGAGAACAGCGAAGAAATGATCCTGAATAAAATGCTTCTGGGGCAGCTGCTCGGAACACTTGATAAAGAAGAGAGGCAATTAATCTTTCTGCGCTATTTTGGAAACAAGACTCAGACAGAGGTTGGAGAGATGATGGGGATTTCTCAGGTGCAGGTGTCAAGGACAGAGAAAAAGATATTAAAAAGGCTGAGAGAAGCGATGTGAGTATAGAAATTATCTATATATCGTTCTGATACATGAAAAAAATCAATGGCTATACGTGTTGACATGAGTATAATACTTGAGTTTAATATAATTAGCTATTTGATTTGGGAGAAAAACATCATGAATGAGAAAAGCT
>JAUNDE010000101.1 GCA_030526265.1 Eubacteriales bacterium
TGTGTATTCAAGTTGGGAAAGAACCTGAAAAATGACGATCACAGTCAGAAAATGTTTATTGTCACTGGAATACTGTCAATGAAAAACTGTTCAATCACTGCAAAAGGAAAAACTGCCGTGTGTGTGAGTCATAGTTTAGGGACGGCTTCATTTACAATGAAAGACACGAGGATTACCGGAAGTCATGCTTATTTGAATAATTTCTTTAATGAGAAGGAACAGCTTCCACTCATTGATATCGCATCAGGCAGGGCAAATCTGATCAGCGGGACGATCACATGCACAGATCCTGAACGTACAGTTATAGATGTGGGGCAGAGATCTGTATGTACTCAGGGGAAGAATTTAATAATCAGGTAAAAATCTATCGGAGGGAAAAATGGAGAGAAGAAAATTTCAATGGATCATGTGGATGTTGTTTGCGGTCATATTTGCCATAGAGGTAACAGGAACAGATATCTGCCGTGTCAGCGCCGCAGGATCAGCTCCGGCAGACGCTAAGGAGTGGTGCGGGCACTTTTATAAGGTATTTGACGAAGAAGTATCTGTGCTGAAAGCAAAAAGCAAGTGTGAGGACATGGGCGGATATCTTGTAACAATCACTTCCAGAGATGAACAGCGTTTCGTAGACCAGCTTTTAGAAGGAGAACACGACCATTTTTGGGTCGGTTTGTACCGGAAAGAATATAAAGAAAAAGCTGTTTGGATGAATGGAGAAGAGAATGTGCTGTATCAAGACATTATACATCCACATCCACTCTATGGCGGCGGAGGATATCCCTACTATTATTGTATAGATAGAGTTGGTTTGAATAGTCTATTCTTTTATTATTTTAGTAACAACGGGAGTATAAAACACAAGTATGTTTGTGAATGGGGCGGGCGTATGGATATTGCAAATGCAAAAATCACGCTGTCACAGGATAAACTTGAAATCATCAATCATTATTCAGAAATAGCACATAAACCTGACAGTATAACTGTAGAATATACGGGCCTTAATGAATCACATGTGCTGGAAGAAGGGCGTGATTATGATCTGGAGATAACCAATAATACCGGTATTGGAGAAGCAACTGTGAAAATAACCGGAAAGGGCAGATTTACAGGAAGCAAAATCACCCATTTTGATATTGTACCTGAAAAAGGCAAGGTACATAAGACGGAAGTGGATTTAGACAGAAATATTGTCTTTAAGTGGTATAAAACAAATGGAGAAATGAACGGCTATGAGATCGAATATGCAGATAATGAAAACTTTTATCAGTCAGCTATTGTCCGTTTGTCTGGTATGCGTGCACTTTCCTACCAGTATACATTTTTGAATGTAGAACGGTCGACTACATATTATTTTAGAGTACGCGCATATAAAACAGTGAATGGGAAGGACTACAAAGGAGAGTGGTCGGATACGCACTCACAATATTCCGGGAATCTGCTTGTCGCCTCGGATTTTTGGGGATTCGGTAACGATGAATATCTCATCGGTAAAGAATATTTTGAAAAATTCTTTGGACCGGAGACTGCAAGAGAATTCTCTGAGAAAAAAGGATACAACGGAAGTAATGGGATATGCACCGGTATGTGTATAGCAGGGCTTGCTTCTGTTTACTGGGACACACCGGGTGTTTCTTCCTTTGGCGTACAGAGCCTTTCAGAAATAAAAGATCCTCAGAAAAAGAGCAGTGCCTTTGATGGAAAATGGAGTGCTCTGGATTATTGTAAGTTTGCGCATACGATCAAACAGACAGTGGATGCAAGT
>JAUNDE010000052.1 GCA_030526265.1 Eubacteriales bacterium
GCATAACGGCTTTTACAATGCTCTTTTCTTCAAATACGTTCATAAACATCTCCTTTTTCCTATTGTTATTCGATGCATTGTATCTTAAAATACAAAAAGAAAAACAGGACATATGTCCTGTTTGGAGGTGTTATGAAAAAAATATATGATACGGAACGGATTGCTGAGCAGATCCATGCCTGTCCCTATTGCGACCTTTTTGCTTCTCTGGACCTCCCGGTTTTTGTTGTGGAGTATGAGACCGGCGAGTTTATTTCCACACCATGGTCAGAGCAATCTCTATTTCAGATCATCTGTCAGGGCACTCTCTCCATCTACTACGTTCGTGACGACGGAAGCCGATATTCTCTGGCCGAAGGCGGAACAGCGTACTGCCTTGGAGAATCAGCCATCTTTGAAACTACCCCTGCCCCAGTATACGCACAGGCCACAACGGGGGTCGTCTGCCTCGCATTTTCTGTTACCGGCAATGAGGAAAAGCTTCTCAAAAACAATTTATTTCTCCAGCTGATCTGCCGGAATATGGTTGCCAAGCTCTCTACCATTACAGTGCGGGACGCTGCTCCCTCTTCTTTATCCGAGCGAGCATGGAATTTCATGAAGTTCAAATGCGAGAACGGTCTTATGAAGGGGCTCGAAAAGACAGCCTTTCAGCTTCATTGCTCTGCTCGGCAGCTGCAGCGGGTCATGAATTCATTTGAAGAACAGGGCCTTGTAAAGAAAACGGGGAAAGGAGCATATCAGCTGATAGACGACAAATCCTGTGTGAACGACTCGGCTATTGAATAACCGAGGCTTCCCGCTTAGAATCCTATAATAACCAGCCCCATGTCTATCGGTATATATGGCCTGCACTTCTTGGAGCTTTCCGCAAACGTATCAAACCATCTCGAGAAAGGAAAGCCCCCCACCTAAAACGCAACGAGCAGCATCTTTGCATTACCGGTTTTTCTCCATCCAACTCACTGCAAAATCAACAAGAGTCCTCTGATTCATCAGCCTGGCTTCTGCCTTGCCTGCATTTCCGATTTTTACGTCGCACTCCTTTTCAAATGCTGCGCCAATATCTTCGAAATCTTCCCCATCCACGAAGAGTGTCTCATACTCCTTCCATACTCTGACACCGTTTTCAAGGATCGCACTGTGTTCCATGCAGTTATGTTTTCCCGGATACTCTGCACGTACATCTGCGAGATGGAGCGAAGTATTTTTATCGTACCCAACCCCCAGTAAAAGTACCTTTGCATCCAGTTCATAGAGGCGTGCCAGGGGAGAGCCTTCTCCAAATATATCCGATAGTGTATGCTGTCGGGTAATATACGCAGCATGCCTGCCCCATGCACAAAGGGATCTCGCGGGATGATCCGTACGGATACTTCCCGGCCACTGCCTGAACATTTCCGCAACGGCTCCCATCGTGTTTGTCGGAGTGAGATTTTTATCATAAGCGGGCCAGTTCTCTCTAATGTAGTCCCACTGTGATTCGTCTACTTCCCAATGCACACCGGTCTCCGGATCAAGGTTTTTCCAGGACTGGGCAGGCATCACAATGGTTCCATTTTCACCTACCACATCAATTAATGCCTCGATAACCGTTTGTGCACCACCGCATACATATCCGATCTTTTTCAGCGAGGTATGAACGATTACGGTATCACCCTCTTGTAATCCAAGCTGTTTTAAGTCAGTTACCAATTCAGATTTATTGATTGCTTTTTCTGGCATATCGATCCTCCAAAGAAAGATGAAAATATATTGAAAGTATTCACATGCAGGCCATGTGTTCTTTCTTCACTACATATCCACCAATATAAAACATGGCTTATAAGATATCATCTTACCACCAAATTCCCGACCCACAAACAGAAAAGAATACGGCTGCCGCAACAAAGGCGGTGGCCAGCGTGATGATACCCGCTTCTTTTATTGTTTCAAACGAAGGCATGAACCCATCCCGACTTCCTGATGTTTTTTTCTGCACCTGTATTTCTCCTTCCAGTAAATATCCCAAACATCGCAATTATATTATTGCCCGATCAATTATGCAAGGCGATGACGCTAGAGAGAAAACCAGCTTTATATCACATTCGGTTAGTGTTATTGAGTTTTCTGTAAAGTCTAAGCGGCTAACTCATGATTAAATCCATGAGTTAGCCGCTCACTTTTTCAGACAGTGTAATCCTTGGAGGTCATAGCAAACTTACCTTCGAAGGCTGCGTCTTTTACATGATCCACAAAGCTTGCATCAGACTTCAGGAAGCAGGAGTAATTTCCATTGGTTCCGGCATCCCAGGTCGCATCCACATTGTAATAGGAACCGCCGATCTTTACAATATTCCAGGCATGTGCTTCACCACATCCGGTTCCGGAGATCAGGCGGCAGTCAACACCGAGGGTCAGAAGCAGGCGGTAGACAGCCAACGCATATCCCTGGCAGACACAGCGGTTGTTGATCATCGCACCGTATGCGGAAAAACGGGTACGATCACTGTTGTCACCACTGTAATCGTAATCGACATTGCTGCACATATAATCGTAAACAGCCTTGACCTTTTCATACTCACTTGCTTCGTAAACGTTCATCTTGGTCAATGCTGCACCAAAAGCTGCATCCAGAGCCTGCTCCTGAGCGGCGGTGGTAAGATAGGAAGCGTTGAAGGTAAGAGTGCAGTAGTAGTATCCGCCGGATTTGCTTGCACGTCCGCTGGCATTCCAGCTCTCAAACTGCCATTTCAGGTAGTCTCCCTCAACCGGATTACCGGTGTGATCAAACACATGGGCCATGATCTCCTTTGTCAGGGTGTTGGAGTACTTAGTCGTCTTATACTGGATGTTGAACTTGGTGTCGCGATTTTTAAAATGTGCTCTGACCTGCATGGCTGCCTCGTCGATGGTAGTGCAGTAGTTGCCATCTGCTGCCAGATCTGCATTTACCAGTTCACACATCTCATCGAAATCGCCCTCGATCAGCAGTTCCTCCTGCTCAGCTGCCGCCGGGGCAACTGCTGAAACCAGGCCAAACGGGCTGACAAAGCTTTCGCTTTCCAGTTCAAATACGGCGAAATCATCACACTGTACGACGGTATCGTCCGCATCCTCGAACAGTCCGGTTTCATCATCCCGGAAGCACTCTTCGTTATCGAAAACAGCAAGATCACAGGTTTCCAGTTCCATCTCAGCAAGATCTTCGGCCTGCTCCATTACCACAAGTTCCTCTGCAAAAGACGCTTCGTGCATCTCCTCTGCGGAAACCGATGCTGCGAACTGCATTGCCATCATTCCTGCCATCATTACGGTGAAAAACCTTCTTGTCTTCATGATATATCCTCCCATTCTTTCATGTATCAGGTCTTACTGCCTGATCTCTTTCTTTGATGAGATAAGGATATATCGAAAAGCTTTCTGAACACCCCCGAAAACCTTAAGCGTTCCTTATTGTTGCTTCATTAATCATTCAGCCAGCTGGTATCATCCGGCACTTTCACTCGAATACCCTTTTCCGCCGCGTATTCCTGCACGTAGGGTTGGTCGCTACGATCGTCAGCTCCGGGCAAACATCTAATGCGTCCTCGCCGATCTCCTTTCACGCACATTTACTCTTTATATCCGAATCCTCTTCCAAAAGGAAAAGTACATCCGGCAAAACACCTGGCGAACGCAAACTGACTGAGCAGCATCTTCTTCATTCGCCGACATGATCCAGCACCTTTGAAAGTTCCTCAATCAGACATTCAATATTGATCGGCTTGCCAATATGACCGTTCATTCCCGCAACCATCGCATTTTTTCGATCCTCCTCGAATGCATTGGCCGTCATGGCGATGATCGGAATATTCGCCTTTTTTGCATCTCCCAGCTGCCGGATCGTACGCGTCGCTTTATAGCCATCCATATTGGGCATTTGGATATCCATCAATATCAGATCATAGGTCCCTGCCGGAGTGCGTTCAATCTCCGATACGCATTCAATTCCATCGGCGGCACGATGCACTTCGATTCCAAACTCTGCAAGAATTTCAATGGCGATCTCCGCATTCAGGTCATTATCTTCCGCGAGAAGAACACGCTTTCCTTTGGTAAAATCCACATTTTGACGATCCTCAGCTCCCCTGTGTCGTTCGTAATAGGCTTCATCGGCAATACGCTGATCAAAGGTGACCACAAAGGTCGTTCCAACCCCCGGTGCACTCTCAACCTCGATCGTTCCTTCCATCAGATCAACCAGTCGTTTGACAATGCTCATCCCCAGGCCGGTTCCGGAGATCTTTCCCATAGTGGTGTTACGTTCCCGGGAAAAGGAATCAAACAGCTGCGGCAGGAATTCCTCACTCATACCGATTCCGTTATCACGAATTGTTGTTCGGATCCGCGCATACCCCGCTTTGGGTGACGGCAGCTCCTCAATCGACGCCGTGACCCGCCCACCAGCAGGTGTATACTTGATTGCATTACTGGCCAGATTTGCAAAGACCTCCTTCACCTTTGTTTCATCGCAGATCACATACTCGTGCTCCACATTCACCTCATATTCCAGTTCAATGCCGTTTTTTCAGCTTCCGGCAGGAATACCGTCAAAATACTTTTGGCTAGATCCGATATTCTGGCACAGTTTTCATCCAGGTTCACTTTACCGCTCTCGATCCGGGCCATATCCAGAATATTGTTGATAATGGAGAGCAACAGCTCACCGGACTGCTCAATTTTTTCCTGATAATCCAGCATCTGGGGATCCGTCAATTTCTTTTTCATCAACTGGCTGTATCCGATGATGGCATTCATAGGTGTCCGGATATCATGGGACATGTTAAACAGGAACGTCGTTTTCGCTGTGTTGGCGGCTTCCGCACTGTTCAGCGCATCCTCCAGAATTCGTTGCTTTTCCTGCTCTTCCCGCATCATAAGATCTATGTCACGGAAGGCGAGGGTGAAACCAAAGTCAGTCACCTTTGAAAATGCCATCTGATGATAGGCAACATTGCCCTGATCATTGACACGCTTATAATTGACAACATAGACGGGAGTCCCTTCAATTTCACGCATGACAACATCCGTACTGCAGGCCTCTGTCACCCGTTCCTGATCTTCCGCCGTTACATACCGGTCGACGTACCATAACAGCATCCGATCGTAGTTTGTATCATCTTTGGCCATGGCCAGCGCATTTTGGATGGTATTTCTTCCATTTGAACGGATCAGTTCCATTTCATGAGTGTTTTGATCGACCAGCCAGATGGTATGATACTCCTGACTGGCAGCTTCAAGAATCGCGTTCATCTTGATCGATGCGATCTTTTGTTCATTGATTCCTCTGGCTGCATACACAACGTGGCGCAAAGATCCATCCTCGTTGCGGTCTGCCGCAATAAACAGCCCCTCTGACCATCCGCTATAGTTTCCAAAATACTGGTGACTGATCCAGTCCTTATTTTCCAGTCTCTGATCCAGCGTAGACAGATCTGTATAGGCAATAAAGGATTCTGAATCCTCCTCCCGGATCAGGTTTTTACCCACTTCAAGAAATGCCCTGGCTGCATTACCTCTCTGACCGATAAAATCTCCCAGTTCAGCTGTTGTCTTTCCCAGCTCCACAAAGGAATAATCGTTCATGTCGATGTAGTAGATGCAGTAAAATACATTCGCCATGGAGCTGATTACGGACGTACGTTCTTTTTCTATCTCCAGTAGATTGGCGTATTCCTGATTTTTCCGCAGCAGCTTCGCTTCCATCTCCTGTCGTCGGAGCATCTCCTCCTGGATGTTTCTGACAGCCCAGATCACATGCCGGCAGTCCCCGTTCTCGTCCCGATCTGCCGGAATAAAAATACCCTCAGCCCAGCCGGTATGCGGTCCAATAAACTGACTGCTGATCCAATGGTCATCACGCAGCCGCTCCTGCAGTGTGGTCACATCTGTGAAAGCACGAATGCTTTCGCGATGATCATCGTCCACAAGATAGCAACACATATTTGCAAAGGCCTTCTGTGCCTCTCCCCGTTCACCAATCACAGAGTTGATGCCATCCAAAGTCAATCCCAGTTCGACAAAGGAGTAATCACGCATATCAATATAGTAGATCGCATGATATACTTTGGATACCGTTCGAATGATCTCAAGCTGTGTTTTTAATTCTTCATTGATCTGTCCCACCTCATCCATGGTTTCCTGCAGTTTCTGTTTCACCTGCTCTTCACGATCCACAAACATGTCAATGGATGTATGGATGGCCTGCACATAGCTCTTCCCGTCCTTAACATACTTCTTGGCAGTAGAACTGATCCAGACATACCCATCCTTTCCGAGGATACGGAAAGCACGATCTCGTGTCATTGGCTCCTTCAGATCCGTTCTGTCACAG
The DNA here is from genome assembly GCA_030526265.1 of Eubacteriales bacterium. Lineage (GTDB taxonomy): Bacteria > Bacillota > Clostridia > Lachnospirales > Lachnospiraceae > Claveliimonas. The sequence goes on from JAUNDE010000052.1 coordinate 6,356, forward strand.
AAGAATGCATGTCCCGGTTCAAAGTCATCGGGATGTACCATCGGAGAGTATCGATTTCCAAATCTTTCTCCGATCTCCTCCCTGGTCCATCCAACAATTTCCAGAAAACGATCACTTACATATACAAACGGATAGCCTTTCTCCGGATCATCTTCGCATAAATGATATCCTCCGGGAATCGCTTCAAGAAAATCCACCGGAAGTCCCAAAATATCCAACACCGTATTGTTCATACCGCTCATAAATCCTCCAGCCTGAAAAAAAAGCCGGCAATGTTCGTTCACTGCCAACTTTGAATTTAACATCATTTTATCGCAAAAAAATTATTTTGTATATATCGAGGAATTGTTGACGGCATACTTGTGTTACAGTTCAGGCGGTTCGATTCCGCGATGTGTTTTGCCGTGTATGCGGCAAAATCCCGAGGGTTGCAGGCCAAAATCCCATTGCTACAGATCGTATTCGCGAAGCGAACAGGATGGACCGAGTGCCATCGTGCGAAGCACGATGGCACTCGTCAGGTAAAGGCAATTTGGAATGAATTTTGGCCCGTTACAGTTCACTATCAAATGCCCCTATAGAAATTTCCTATTTTTTCTCTAACATCTTAATTGCTTCGTCAACTGATAGCTTCAAGCATTTTCTCGAATGCTTCTAATCTATCCCCTATAGTGTGCTGGTGGAAAATCAGCTTAAAACATCCGCTAACTGCTTAAATAACTCATCAAGATTTAATGGTTTGGCAATATGGCCATTCATACCTGCCGCAAATGCATCCTTCTTGTCCTCTTCAAATGCATTCGCAGTCATCGCAACAATAGGAATAGTTGCTTTATCCTTCTCTGCTAGAGATCGAATTGCCTTTGTTGCCTCATATCCATTCATCACTGGCATTTGGATATCCATAAGAATAAGATCATAAGTTCCTGTTGGATGATTTTCTATCTGCTCCAAACAGTGTTTTCCATTTTTTGCCCAGTCAACCTGAACACCGACATCTTCTAGGATTGCAATGGCAATCTCTGCATTCAGCTCATTATCCTCTGCCAAAAGGATATGCTTTCCTTCCAATGCAAATCCTACGCCTTCTTTGGAAGAAACGTTAACCTGTAAAATATCTGCTTCTGTAGCAATCTTGTGTGGCAAGGAAACAATGAATGTTGACCCTTTCCCTAACTCGCTTTCTACTTCAATAGTACCATCTAAAAGATCTACAAGCTTCTTTACAATAGACATACCCAGACCGGTTCCCTGGATACCACTGGTAGTAGAATTACGCTCACGGCTGAATGAATCAAAAATATGTGGAAGGAATTCCTCGCTCATACCAATTCCCGTATCAGATATGGTGGTTCTGCAGGTCAGATACCCATCTCGTTCTGATGGGAGTTCCTCGATGAGGACATCTACATTTCCGCCCGCTGGAGTATATTTAATGGCATTACTCAAGATATTGGTATAGAGTTCGTGCATCTTTGTCTGATCACAGAGAATGTAATTATGCTCATAATCAATGTTACAGTTTAGATTAATCTTTTTCTTTCTTGCTTCTTCCTCAAAAACATTGATGATGGTAGCTGCAATATCCGGCACATAGGTACACTCTTCGTTGATGTGCTCCTTACCACTTTCAATGCTGGACATATCCAATACATGATTGATGATAGAAAGAAGCAGTTTGGCTGACGCGTCTATTTTTTCCTGATACTCAATCAGTTTCGGGTCAGTTAACTCTTTTTTCATCAACTGAGAATAACCAGTAATGGCATTCATCGGAGTACGAATGTCGTGGGATACATTAAAGAGGAACTCTGTCTTTGCTTTATTGGCTGCATCTGCTTCCTGTTGTAAATTTGAAATCTCCCGAATCTTTTCGGTCAGTTCTTTATTATAAGCGGCTTCCCGAACTAGGATTTTCTTATTTTTTCTGAAAGCAGCAATCACTGATATCAGGATTACCAAAATAACAATCATGACAGGAAGTACTATGATCCACCAATTCTGTTTCAAAAACTCACTGGTTGTCATTTTGTATTCCTGCTCATATAAATGTGTTTGTCCCAATGCAAAGTCTGAGTCTATCAAACCAATTGCATGATTTAAAACTTCAGCGGTTTGTCCATCATTTACACTAAGACCAAATCCAAGCGGTACATTCCCTGCCAGCTGTGAGCAGCGTAAAGAACTATATTTCTTGTCATATAACATATACGACGGAGTTCGAAGTCCATTGATCAGTGTTAAATCAACTTTTCCCTCTAACACAGCATCCAAACATTCCTGAACCGTATCGCAAAATACAATCTCACAGCATGGAAATTGAATCATGGCGTAAGCCTGAACAAGCTTGTTTGATTTTCGTAAGGCAATACGCGAATTCTCAGTATTTGGATAGTCTCCCTTGTATACAAGGTTGTAGTAAGCATTGATTACACCATCTGTAGGTGTAATGCCATAGCTCTCAGCACTATAATATTCGGAATATACTGGAAATATAGCATCGATTTCCCCAGCTTGAAGGGCTGTCAGCATATCATCGTAAGTATCATATCCCTGGAATACAGGTTCTACATTGTCAATATTTAGTGTATTAAGCAATTCAGGAACAACATCTTTTACAATTCCAGTAACATTTCCTGTATCGTCTGTGTCTGAATATGGCAAGTATGTGTTGAAATAACCAACACGGAATTCATTATGGGTTTCCACCCATTCTTTTTCGGTAGCATTTAAGGTTGCACTCTGTACATTTCGACGTAACCACTTATCGTATAACTCTTCCTTTAAACGTGGCTTCGCATGGAACAGTTCTCTCTGTGCATTATTCAAATCTTCAAGAATGTCAGGCCGATTTTTGGCAACACACACATAGTAATCATTGGCACCGACTTCATCAACAACTTCAATTTCTTTCAGAGCAGATTGTGCACTACTTTCAAGAAGAACAACATCAAGCGTACCATCCATAAGAGCTCGATCACTTTCATACAGATCTGTATAAGTGATAATCTCGCCATCGATTCCATTTTCATTCAGATAATTCTGAAGAGCGGTAAGAATTGGACCCTCCAGGGCTCCAAATGTTTTTCCATTCAAGGACTTCGGATTAGATGTAAGATCATCTCGTCCTTGTTTTTTAATCAGTGAATAAAGCGTCTGACCCATGGATAGTTCCGGATAAGACATAAACTCCTCACGTTCTTCTTTATAGGCAAGTCCAGTTATAATGTCTACATCACCATTAACCAGGGCATCATACACTTCACTAAAGTCACCATAGACATATTCATATTCCCAGTTGGTGTGCATCTGCAGTCTTTTCAGATATTCATAGGAATATCCGGATTTGATTGCTCCCTCTGACGCACCAGCCTGGAAGTTGTGGTCTTCGTAATAAGCAACCCTTACAACCTTTTTATCCTCGGTTTTTGCAAAAACGTTTATGGAAAACAAAGGAAGTAATAATACTATAGCCAGAAGAAATGCTACTGATTTCATCTGCTTTCTTTTTTTCAATCCCAAGGTTCTTCCTCCTTATTGTCTACATATTTACCAGCGTTTGCTCTTGTTTTAATTCACGATTTCATTCTTCGGTCTGATCAATACGGTAGATAATAACCTGAACATTTCCCTGATATTGATCGGTTTTGCTATGTGCCCATTCATTCCCGCTTCAAAAGCATTTTTCTTATCCTCTTCAAAAGCATTTGCAGTCATTGCAAAGATTGGTATATTTGCTTTTTCCGCATCCGGCAATGCACGGATAGCTTTTGTTGCATCATATCCATTCATATTAGGCATCTGAACATCCATGAGGATCAGATCATAGTATCCATCTTCTGCCTTTTGAAGCATCTCCACACAGATTGCACCATCTTCTGCACGTTCAACAATAAGACCAACCTCTGACAAAATTTCAAATGCAATCTCTGCATTAAGATCGTTATCCTCTGCCAGGAGAATTCTCTTTCCTTCCAAAATGTCTAAATCTGGTTCAGCCGATATCTTATCTTCTGCCGTCAGATTTGTTTCTTCTACAATCCGGTGAGGAATTTCAAAAATTACTTTCGTTCCCTTGCCAATCTCAGACTGAACTTCGATTGTTCCGTGCATCATGTCAATCAGCTTTTTCGTTATTGAAAGACCTAAGCCGGTTCCGATTACTTTACATTCTGTGCTGGTACGCTCTCTGGCAAATTCTTCAAACAGATGCTTTCTGTAGTCCTCCGACATACCAATACCAGTATCTTCAACTACAGCTCTGTAGAACACACAATCATCCATATTACCAGGATGGTCTGTCACTGTCATGGTAACCTTGCCGCCAGGGTTTGTATATTTAGTGTCTGCTGATTAATTCAAAAACGCTCAGTTTTCCTTGTATTTACGCCATTT
>JAUNDE010000102.1 GCA_030526265.1 Eubacteriales bacterium
CAACCATCGAAAATTTTTTATTTAAATTCCACCGCCCGCTTATGCGGTGGAATTTACCCCTGCACAGTTGATATTTACTCTTTCATATATACATGATATGTTAGTAGTTCCTTCTGACGGCAGTAGAAGGAGAATACTGATGAGTAAATATATTCCAGGTAATCAAAAACATTTAACATTGGAAGATCGTCTTTATATCGAGCAGGAGCTGAATAAAGGCACTTCTTTCAAAGATATTGCAAGATTTCTTTGCAAAGATCCAACTACAGTCTCTAAAGAAGTGAAAGCACATAGATTGTCTGATTGGTATCACAAAGGTACTTTCTATAATGCTCACAACTTCTGTATCCATCGTTACAAATGCCGGAAAACAAATGTCTGCGGTAAGATTGTGTTATGCGGAGTCAAATGTACTTCCTGTCCTACTTGCAATCAAACCTGCAAGAACTTCCAGAAAGAACGCTGCATAAGACTGGATAAAGCCCCATATGTTTGTAATGGTTGTGATAAACAGATCAATCACTGCACTATCGCTCATAAGTATAAATATGATGCCAGATTTGCAAATCGGAAATATCGCGAAAAGCTCGTCGATTCGAGAAGTGGTATCAATCTGACTAAACGTGAACTGCATGCTAAAGACAAGATCATTTCTCCATTGATTGAAAATGGTCAATCCCCATATCAGATCATCACCAATCATCCAGAACTGAATATGTCTGTTCGAACCGTTTATTCCTATCTCGATCAGGGATTGTTCACTGCTAGAAATGTTGATTTGAAGCGGAAAGTGAAATTCAAGCCTAGGAAATGTCATAAAACGCAGATCACAAACCGTGCTATTTTTGCAGGTCGTACCTATACCGATTTTTGTGAGTTGAACCTGGCATCTTTTACTGAGATGGATACTGTGCATTCCTCAAGGGAATCAAAGAAAACTATCCTTACATTCTTTTTTACGAGAGAAAAACTGTTTCTTGCATTTTTGATGAACAGATGTACAGAAGGTGCTGTCAGGCTTGTTTTTGACCGTTTGGAGAGGCGTATGGGTTCGTATGAATTCATCTCTGTCTTTCCTTATTTATTGACAGATAGAGGAACTGAATTCGGAGATCCTGAAGCTCTTGAGACGGGTATCAATGAAATCCAGCGTACCAGCATCTACTATTGTGATCCTATGAGAAGTGGACAGAAAGGTGGACTTGAGCAGGCACATACTATGCTTCGTACAGTCCTTCCTAAAGGGACAAGCTTTGAATTTCTTACACAGTGGGATTTGAATCTTATTGCAAGTCATATCAACTCTACCCCAAGAGATAGTCTTGGGGGCAGGACACCATATGATGTTGCTTTGGAAACGCTTGGTGAAGATGTATTAAACGCATTTCAGCTTAGACGGATTGCCCCGGATGAGGTAAATCTAACGCCTAAGCTGATTCGCTTCAACAAATAAAAACTAATCAAAATCTGCTGTCAGACTGGAAGTAAACTTTTCACATTTTTTCAATGTGGCCGGTGGAATTCAGTCTCGCACACAGTTTCCCAGCGGTCCGTTTAGCATGTCCAGAAATCAAGTTTTTTTCGATGAGTTGGACTAATTATAGCAGAAAACGGGATGTTTTAAAATAAAACACCCCGTAAAATCAATAAATTTTAAAGTGTAGTGGAATTTACCTCTGCACTGGAATTTAACTTTTCAAGTTAGC
>JAUNDE010000053.1 GCA_030526265.1 Eubacteriales bacterium
CCCGGGATGAAAAATATCTGGATATTTTCTACCAGATCCTCGACTACTGCAAGGCACACTTTGCCGATGCGTACGGCGAGTGGTACGGCTATCTGCGCAGAGACGGCAATCCCACCCTGCCTGCCTGCAAGGGTTCTACCTTCAAGGGTCCCTTCCATGTGCCCCGCTGTCTGATTCTGGTTGACCAGATGATGACCCAGGTGCTGGGCGAATAAGGCGGCAGGGCCGCCGGCCAATGTGTTACGAACTTTGGGCAGCTGTCATACATCCTTTGGGCTCCTCAACCACAACCGCTCGGAAAGAATATAAGACAAATATAGTGAATTGACAATCGAACAATTGATAGTCAACGAAAGCACAAATTATGGATTATTATAGGAGGCACGATTATGGACGAGCAGAACATGGATATTCTGGAGCGCATTCGTGCCTCCTACTATCAGCTTACCACCGCTGAACGTCGTGTGGCAGACTTTGTGCTGGTGCAGTATGCGCAGGTGCAGTTTATGTCCATCACCCAGCTTGCGGATGAATGCGGCACAGCGGAAGCCACGGTTTCCCGATTTTGCCGCAGTCTGAAACTGAAAGGCTTCAACGCATTCAAAATCGAGCTGGCCCGGCGGTCGGCCTCGGGCGCCGCCATTCCAAAGGCACCCATTTCCATGGATACTCTCGCCGGACGGGTGCAGGAATCCGGAAGAATGGTCGTCGATGCCGTCCGGCAGACCATGGAACTGATGGATATGAAGCAGATCACACAGGCCGTCGAGATCATCGAGCAGGCGCCGTCGGTATTATGTATCGGTTCCGGCGGCTCCATGATCATGGCATTGGAATGCTCCCATCAGTTTTCCACGGTCAGCAGCAAGTTCTCTGCCATTACTGACGCCCATATGCAGATCTCCGCAGTTGCGACCATGGATCCCAAAGGCGTGATTATTCTGTTTTCCTATTCCGGCGCGACCACCGGCGGCCTGCAGATTTTGGAACTGGCCAGGCAGCGGGGAATTCGAACCATCCTCGTAACCCGTTTCCAGAAGTCCCCCGCGGCGAAGCTTTCCCATAGCGTTCTGCGCTGCGGTTCCAATGAGAGCCCCTTCCAGTTCGGCTCTGTTCAGGCAAAGGTTGCTCAGCTGGTGGTTGTAGATGCGCTTTTCCAGGAATATTGCCTGCGCAATCAGGAAAGCTGCGAAGAGAGCATCCAGTCCATTGCGTCCGCGCTGTCCGTCATGCACGTCTGACGTGATTCACAGGTGTCGGATATAAACATCAGAGCGGAGCTGACGAGTCGGGAACATCATTAGATAGTCCACCGGAAATTGCTTCCAGTTTTTTGCCGAATGTGTGATCAGAGGATTGCTGTTGAGGTTTTAGTTTGGCTCAAGCTTTTTCTTTTCTCCACGAGCTGAAATGAGTGTTCGCATATATCCAAAACACGTTTTGGGCAAAACAGCAGACAAACAAAAACACTTCCAAATTGAAAGGATTCATCCCATTCGGACTGCTTTTTGCATATCTATCATCATATCGGGACTCGGAAAAAGTAGTAATTTGGTAGCAATCGGCATTTGAATCGTGATTTGACATGGTTTGCCGTGGGTTCCCCAGCCAAATCTCAGCCGATTGAGATGGTGCCGTGGTAGACAAATTCAATGTCGAGAACGGAACGTATTATCAAAAGCATTTTGATGTAAATACTTTGGAGAACGCACAATATTTTGACCCCAATTTGACCCCAATCCAGATAAATCTGTTCACATAGGTTTAGAAATATGAAACTTTTTGCGGTATAAAACCTGCCTAAACCAATACAAAAACGACAAATGGTGAACAATGGCGATTTGATCAACTCCTCATAACCCGGAGGTCGTAGGTTCGAGTCCTGCCTCCGCAACCAGAAACAGAACCTGATTTGATACAAAGTCAAATCAGGTTCTTCTTTTTATATCATAGGAAAAGTTGGAATTATACCCGGAAATAGGGGTAATTCCAACTTTTGCTTTTTATGTGGTTCTGCTTCAGGCAGTATTGTGTCTGTTGGCGATGGCCGAAGTGCAGGAATGGGCAATCCTATCGTTCAATCATAGGCTATCGTTCAGATAATATAACCACTAAATATGACTTCGTTTTTTCGGGCAGATTAGCGACTCGTAAATCCCAGGCGGCAGAGGTAACATCACACATTTTCTTAAGGACGGTGATGTTATGGAAAAATTGATTGCACAGCTGCGGCAATATGTAGCAAATCACCCACCAAATTATGGTGACGGTGACTGTCATTCTATCCTGGATATGCTGTACTATCGATACAGTGAATGCAACCGGCTGGACAATGCCGAGATTAAAACTGCTTTTGAAAGTCTGTACCAACAGATGCATGGGATGTCCCTCCGGGAGATGGATCGAATCACTGATGTGGTCTGCACCCTCTGCCGGGAGCATAAGAAGGCGGGTTTTACGGAAGGTATAAAAGTAGGTGTTCAGGTGGAACATGAACTGTCGGATGTCATACCATAATAGAGAGACGAATGAAATGATAATTGAAAATTTTTTCTGAACTGTTGCATGTTCGGATGCAACAGTTATTTTATTTTAACTTATATAAAAACGAACAAATATTCGTATATGGTTACTAGTTCTATATATGTATTATTGGCTAAAAAGTCAATTGATATTTTGCACAAAAATATATATAATGATTAAAAGGATTGGAGGGATGATTATGTACGATGTGCTAGATGTTGCGGCATATGTCATAAATAAATATTGGCTCCATGGATCACCTATTACGAACTTAAAGCTGCAAAAGATCCTGTATTATATACAGGGATATTGTCTTCGGAGAAATAATGCACCGGCTTTCTTTGAACGTATTTATAGATGGCCCTATGGACCTGTTGTTCCAGAGGTTTATTTTAACTATAATGCTAACCGCTCAAAGGCAATTCCTGCATTGACGGATGACCAAGTTAACGCACTTTCTAACATTTTTAAGAAAGATCGCGCAACAACCAAAGTCATCAATGAGGTAATTAACCAAAGCTTTGCTTTTTCTGCCGTTCAAATGGTTGAAATGACTCACAAAGAATCACCGTGGTTGAATGCACAAAATTCCGGCATTATTACTTTAGGTGCTATGTCTTCTTTCTTTGGCTCACATGATCCACTAAGTTTAGAGGAGAATTAATATGAGCCAGCTGCGGGAAGAACACAAGAAACTTCAGGATCGCCTGACCGAACTTATCGGATCTGTAGTAGAGGAAATTGAGCTTAGTTCTACCTCTATTTCTAAATTCAGCAGCGAATTATGCGATATATATTCTTCTCATAATTTTCGCCATGCTTATTCTGAAATATCCATTGCTATCGAGGCACTGGTTGCAGATCAACGAGATGTACTGTGTGATAACTTTAGACTCCTTCAAGAAGGAGTTGAAGTCGAGCTAGAAAATCGAACGGAATCATCTGAGGATAAGGACATAATTCGCCAAAAAATTGCAAAATTATGTGATCATATTGATCTTGAAAGTATCAGATTAGCTCGCATCGACCGGGTTGAGTATATTGGACGTGAAGCGAGCACGGCATTAACTGCCGCAGACGGTAAACTTAAGGAAACTGAAGATAAAGCAAACGAACTAAGTGACCGCGTATCAGATTACCATGCACAGAGCATTTCTATTCTTGGTATTTTTTCTGGTCTCGTCATTACATTCTCAAGTGTAGTTCAGTTTTCCACAATAACACTAAACAGCATATCCAATACAGACGCCTATAAAGTCACATACTTTCTTTGTTTGGCATTTTACTTCCTGTTCAACATACTCTTTATGTTGATGTATAGTATTTCCAAACTTTCCGGAAAAAGTATTGCAACAGATTGTCGAAGGAAAAACTGCTCAAACTGTCGACAGTGTAAAATGATTTTTGGTCGACTAAAAAAGAAATATCCTTATGTTTTCTGGTTTAATGCACTGGGTTTAATTCTTGTTGCATTGACCTTCTGGATGGCAAGCAAGTAATGCCTTCCCCTAACAATGTTCCGTAAAGTCGTTGTTAGGGGATTCTTTTACCCCAGGGCCCGGTCAAATCTCTTGCACTTTCTACTTTGCTGACCGGCACGGGGCCTCGTGTGAATTTTCGCAGAATTCGGTAGGGGGGATACTCCAGATGCCGGGACAATGGGGACAGTAAGGACAAAATCCATTCTGTGGCAGGTGTTTGCCGCCACAGAATGGATTTTCCTTTTGCGAAATGGTTCGTAAAACCACATCAAAAGCATAACAAAAAGGACCTAAATCAGCAGTATTTGCGCTACTGGCAGGGTCCTTCTTTTTGGGGCTGTTCATAGCATTTCTGTAATCTCCGTACCGTCGGTGAAAGTGAAAACGATCCGCTCGTCGTTGTGCACCGTCACATGATCCACAAGGGTGTACCAGAGGGTTTCATTGAATTCCATGGGAATCTGGGGCAGTTCTGCCAGGCGGAAGAGGATGCCACTGAAGACGATGGCGGTGGCTTCCATTTGCTTCCGACGGTCCAGCAGGGCCTCGTAACCAGCCTTGGTGGATTCGTACCGCTGGGACAGTTCCGTGTACTGCGCTTGGTATTCCTGCTCTGTCAGGGAGGCGGAGGCGTTCATCATCACGCAGTTGCGGATCATGCCGGAGAGCAGCTCCAGTTCGGATTCCTTTTCTTCGATGTCCGCATCGATGAAGTCCGTACAGGACATGGTGCGCTGGACTGACCGCAGGCCTTCGATCCGCTCCTCCGGATCGGCCATGAATTCGCTGACGGCCTGAAGGAACCGCTCTTTCAGGATTTCCTCGTCCACATGAGGTGTGGTGCATGTGGTCTCATTCTTGAATTTCCGGTTGCACTGCCAGATTACCCGGCGGTATTTGCTGTTGGAGTGCCAGATCTTGGAGCCGTACACACCGCCACAATCGCCGCAGATGACCTTTCCGGAGAAAGGGGTAAAGCAGTCATGCCGCCGTCCCAACTTCTTCCGCCGGGCAACCTCCACCTGAACCGCTTCCCATTCCGACGGCTCAATAATTGCTGGATGGCTGCACTCCACATAGTACTGAGGGACTTCACCCTCGTTGACCTTCATGGTTTTGGTGAGGAAATCTACAGTGTAGGTTTTCTGCAACCGGGCCGCACCGTAATACTTCTCATTTGTCAGGATGCTCATCACTGTTTTGGGCCACCATTGATCGCCTCCGGCGGGTGATGGAACTGTGGCAGTGGTGAGAATAGTAGCGATGGCTGTGGGGGAAATGCCTTCTAGGAACATATGGTAGATCCATCGTACCACTTTGGCTTCCTCCGGAACGATCTCCATAATGCCATCGGCACCTTTCCGGTAACCCAAGAAATGCTTATAGGGCACGGAATATTTCCCATCGGCGAACCGTTTTCGCTAGCCCCACTTTACATTTTCGGAAATCGACCGGGATTCTTCCTCGGCAATGCTGGACAGCAGAGTGATGAGAAATTCGCCCTTGCTATCCATGGTGTAGATATTTTCCTTTTCAAAGAACACCTCCACATTGGCGGCTTTCAGCTGGCGGATGGTGTTCAGAGTATCCACGGTGTTCCGGGCGAACCGGGAGATGGATTTGGTGACGATCAAATCAATGTTTCCTGCCAGGGCATCGGTGACCATCCGGTTGAATGCCTCCCGGCGGTTGATGGAAGTGCCGGTAATACCCTCGTCCGCATAGACACCTACGAAAATCCAGCCCGGACGCTGGTGGATCAGCTTGGCGAAATAGTCCTTCTGAGCCTCCACGCTGTTCAACTGCTCGTCGGAAGCGGTGGACACACGGGCATAGGCTGCAACACGACGCGGCTTGCCGCCCTTGAACAGATCCGAAGCCGGGACTGCCGGTGGATGATAGATCCGCTTTACTTTCCGTTCATCCATGGCTCGTCCACCTCCAATGAATATGTGAATGGTTTATATTTTTTACAAAGTACCTGCCGTACCTTCTCGGATTCCTCTGGGGTGAGGAGGTTTTCCTCCTGCAACCGGAACAGCAGGAATTTCGCCAGCCGGTACCGGATTTCCGCTTCAGCTTGTTTTTCGGTCATACAATGCATCTCCTTTTTATGAAATGTACTGTATGTATTGACTCTGAAACGAGTGAATGTCAAGTTCTTTCTGCCAGGGTGGCGGATATTGTCCGTTGTGTCCTTTTTGTCCCGGCGGAACCATGCCGGCCTTATCGGAATAATACAAAGTTGATTAGCGGAACAATATCATTGCATGGCATGAGAAAAGCGCCTACCGTTTCCGACAGACGCTTTGTGTGAATATAATGTCATCCCAACAGCCACTGGATCAGATTGAGGGACTTAATGCCATCGTAGGAAGAATCCAGACCGGTATCCATAGACAAAACGATTTTCTCATAATTATCGCGGATCTTCTGCAAGGGCACCAATTCACGGCGGCGGACCTCCTCACTGACCATGGATTCGGTCACCTGGATATACAGCTTTTCATCAGCTTTGGTGGCGATGAAGTCAACTTCGGCAGTGTCTACCTTGCCGATGGCAACATCATAGCCTCGGCGGAGCAATTCAAAATAGACAACATTTTCGATTGCATGGCCGCTGTCCCGGTTGCGGAGGCCAAGCAGATAGTTCCGCAGACCCATGTCCACGATATAGAATTTACCGAGGGTTCGCAGATACTCCTTGCCCTTAATATCGAATCGCTTGATATCATAGAAGAAATAGGATTCCATCAATGCGGAGATATATGCTTGGACAGTGTGCGTGCTGGGAGATCCCTTACGCTTTCCGTCTTCCAGCAATCCTTCGTTTACCAGTGTGTTGCCGATAGAAGAAACGGAAACGGTGCTGCCGATATTATTGGCCAGGAAGAGGATGATTTTACGCAACAGAACCGGATCGGTGATCTGCTTCTGCCCTCTGCGCTTTTCCCGTTCCAGAATATCCCGGACAACAACTGTGGAGTAGATACCATCTAAAAGAACCATGGCCTTTTCCTGATCAAGCCCCACATCTGCGATACCAGGCATACCACCGAAACGCATATAGGCATCGAAAATCTCCCGGAGTTCATAGCGGTCACCGGATTTATGGAAAACAACCTTTTTGGTTCCACCCAGAGCACTTTTGACTTCTTTTACCTCAAAGCCGTGGAAGTCGATGAATTCCCGGAAAGACAGGGGAAGCATTTTGACCTCCACACATCTGCCAGACAGATAGGTGGAATACTCGGAAGACAGCAGATATGCGTTGGAGCCGGTGATATAAATATCGCAGTTGAAGTCCACCCGGAAGGAGTTCACGGTATCCTCCCAATGGTCGATCCGCTGCAGTTCGTCGAAGAACAGATACATCCGCTTTCCGGGAAGAACGCGCTCTTTTACATAATGATAGAAGTCATCGGCGTTCATCTTCTTGAATTCATGAGACTCGAAATTTATTTCAATGATCTGATCTTCCTCAATTCCAGTGTCCTTCAGATGCTGAACCATCAGCTTCAGCAGGCTGGACTTGCCGCAGCGACGAATACCGGTTACCACCTTAACAGGCTCCGTGTCACGAAACGCGATGAGTTTATTCAAATAATGATCTCTGCTTTTGAGATTGTGGGTATCAATCATAGGAAACACCTCCCGTGCCGTTATGATAGCACAAACTTTACAAAAAGTCAAACTTTATGCACTGAAATACAGAAACTTCTATATTTCGACAGTTTATGCAAAACAGCCGGGAGGTACACGGCTTCATTTTGCTGTTGCATCGCTGATTCCTGTAAAATTGTATCTACTTCATGTAAATTTGCCATAAAAACACCGGATTTCGATAAGAAATCCGGTGTTTTTCTAACTTTTTGGCGTAAAATGGAGCCCCCTAAAATTCTCGTGGGGTTAGCTCCGAAAAAGGTGTTTTGGAAAAGGGAGAATTCCAAACTATTTCATAAAAATACTGTACTATATTCCTATCATTTTTTACTCATCTTCCGGGGGAAAAATCGCTCCCAATCTTGTAAATCTAGACCCAAAAAGTTCATTAATAATTGATTCGGATGTGTATTCTTCTCCCCAAATTTCGAGTTGTCGTTTATCTACGGTGTACAGTCCTGTCTTTGGGATTCTATCGTCTGTTATTACAGTAGTAGCCCCCATTATCTTCCGATGCTCATGAAGCTCTTGCAGCAATTTCTGCTGTTCGATCTGATACTCAGGGTGCACTGCGAGGGTATTTTCGTCATATAGAATAACAGGCTGAAATTGCTTTCGTACTGTTAGAGCCTCATATTTTTTGGCATATACCATCTTGCTAGGAAACAGTTTCCCCATTATATGGGTGTACATCTCTTTATACAATTGTAAGATAGCAATTGCCGAAAACATATTCACGCTTGTATCTTTTTGATTGTTATTCAATAAAAGGATTCTCATTCTGGCGCTACCATCAGCCATTATCTCTAGGAAGTTGTTTGTATGCGCAGGCAAGTGGCCGCTTGTAGTTGACACCCCACCGGGAGTATAGACTATGGAATTACCGACTAACGAAAGACTGAATGTTTGCATCGGATCTTCTATCCCATTGGCAATTGCTTTCAGATTTGCGCTATTAAATTCATCTAGAGCAGCCTAGAGGTCAGATCACAGAAGCACCTCCAAATACTGCCGCAGGACATTCCCCACGCGCATCTTCTTTGCATAAGAGTAGAGTTTGTTCAAGTCCTTTTTAGGGCTGGCAGCGTAGAGCTTCAAAGCGGCAAAAAATGTTTCCGTACCTACTCTGTTGCGGCTGCGGATCATATCGCAGATAGTGCGCTCAAGGTCATATGAAGGCACTTCATTTCCGGCAGGTGTGCTCAGTATGGTCCGCCCAAGATCGAACAACTCTGTTTTGATATAATAAACCTTGCACTCGTTCTTGATTGCTGCAGATACCGAGTAATCGGACGGAACTGTGATCGTATGCTCAAAGGGAGTTCGGTCAGAAATACCATGAAGGAACAGGGCTGTTTCATGGGAAAAGATGATCTGATTTGAGCGTCTGCTGATAGACAACAACTCGTCCTGCATATCATCAGGAAGAATGTATTGCCCCTGAACAACTCTATGAATCTTGTTTTCTCTGCACAGTTTGTAAAGCATGGCTTTGGATATACCGTGAGCCACAGCAGTTCTCGTTTCAATGATGCCGCCATGTTCCTGGGCGATTGCGGTAAGCTCGGTCATGTAATCCATTCCGATCACCTCGCAATATCAACTCAAAGATATTATAGACAATATCGTTATCAAAGTCAACGGCACAGGAGAACTTTTGAAGCGAAACGAAGTGCAACTTCGTTATCGAAGTAAACACGATAATGGCTTGAGGATCTACAAAATTTGTCGTGTGAATTGAAAGTGTTTTTTTAGTCATAAGCATAGTGGCAAGCAGTGTCTGGGTGCTACCCAGCCGGATTTTCACTTGTTGGAACAAACCCCAAACCCCAGATCTGCTCCTTCGGGCAGGCAACGCGTTTTGTAAACGCTGACAGGAAATTTTCCAGATAGCGAAACAGGGCTTCTGGACGAACCTGTCATCTATCCCGAAAAGATGAAGACAGTCACCAAAAGCACCACCGATCCGGAATCCGGGCTGATGTATCGCCCCGGAAAACCAAATGCTTTCTGCTATCTGAATCACCAGACCAGTGATGCCGAGTCGGGCATTATCACGGATGTTTTTGTTACACCGGGGAATGTAAACGACTGCACGCCCCATACCAGTCGACTGGAAACGCAGATTGACAAGTTTGGCTTTGAGACAGAGGCCGTCTGCGCGGATGCCGGATACGACAACAGTGAAGTCTACGATGCCATGCTGAAGCGTGGGATTCGGACATACATCCCAAAAAAGAGGAAGCCAAACAACACGCCGTCCTACACGGAAGGCTTCGAGCCGGAAGCATTCACCTATGATCCGGAAGCAGATGTCTATCTTTGTCCACAGGGAAAAATACTGGCATACTCCTGCTACAACAAGAAAGGACAAAAGAAACGATACCTGGCTGCAAAGAAAGACTGCAGCAACTGTCCCTGCCGGCAGCAGTGCATAGGCAGCTCCAAGAACAGTCGGATGGTGGAGAGGATGCTGCACGAAGAAGCCCGGCAGGAGCAGGCGAAGAACCGGAATACGCCGGAATACTTTTCTGCACTGAGGCTGCGGAAGATCTGGTGCGAAGGTAATTTCTCCCACCAGAAGGCAGAGCACAATCTGCGGCGAACATACAAACGAGGCATTGAACGCGTTACCGAACAATGCCTCTTGTCTGCCTGCGCTATGAACCTGATACGACTGGTAAAGACCGCAAATGCGGTCTTTTTTCGTTGTTTGGGGGCTATTTTTCAAGGGTTATTCCGCTTGGGGGGTATTTGTCAACAGCACCGAAACGCGACACCCTATCGAGATTGGATATAATTCCGCACGACTGATCACCGTGCGGAATACTTTTCCTTTTATCCTTATTATCG
>JAUNDE010000009.1 GCA_030526265.1 Eubacteriales bacterium
AAGTTTGTGGTGACCTAATTTACTTCTTGACAACGGTCATTACATATCAGCTTATTGAATATCCTCTAGTTTTGCAATAAATTCTGCCCTTTTTTCTTCGTTATAGAAAGGCATGCCAATAATTCTTGTATCTTTATTCTCAAATAGAATATAGATAACCTATTCCGCTATCACGGTGACGTCCCAACAAAGTCCGAAGAACAGAGCCCAATTGTTTTTAATTGAAGATAATACTTATGCAGTTTATGGCGTGCATAGAGTTAATAGTCCCATCTAGTACGCATCTTAACCCCAGCTTTCTTAAGCCTGCGACTGACAGCATTATCTGACATATGGTACTTTTCTGCGATTTGTTTAGTCGTCCATCCGGATTCGTAGAGTACTATGGCTTCATTTATATCTATCTTTTCAATTTTTACTTCGATATCGTGAAGCTTTAGTTGATGACTGATGGTGCTACGGTGGCAATTATATTGCTTGGCCAGTTCATAAGTAGAAGCACCGGATTGATAGGCAGCGATGATTCCTTCAATTTCTTTTTTCGAGAATTCATGTTTTTGTTGCTGCTTGATAGTTTTTACGATAGAATTAGGGTCATAAGACAAATCTGTGATAGTTGGATCAACTGGTTGTTTTACAGGGGTAGAATTGGACTTATTGAAATTATCCAGAATTATACGATAATTCTTCGAGTTAATTTCCGATAGTCCCACTGTAAAAACGCCGTATTTACGGCGTTTTTTGTTGCCATGCATCCGGAGGAAGCTGCCGGTGGCAGGTTCTGTAGGTGTTTCGTGTTGCATTTCGTGTTGCACGCAGATGTGCAATTTTTTAGGGATCAGGAAAAGAAGACGGGGATTTGCTGTAATCCCACTTGTTGCGCCGAATGATTTGAGCTATACTCATGTATAGAATCGTTCGACAAAAGAAAAGTGAGGAAAAATTATGAATATAAAAAGATATCTGAAATACACATTGCCGCCACTGATCCTGTTTTTTGTTTTCTGCTGGATCATCATACCGCAGTTTCTTCCACAGTTACTGCCGATCAGAAGCAAGATTCTTCTTTTCGGGGTTCTGTTCTTTATCGTCTTAGGGGATATTGTAGATCTGACAGATCCGGATAAGAAAAATAAAAGAAGATAAGCAGGGGGGGAGAAGGACATGCTTTCTTTTGAGTGTGATTATAACAGAGGTGCCCATGGCAAAGTCATCGAGCATTTGATCGAGACAAATATGGAACCACTTCCTGGATATGGAGAGGATATATACAGCAAACGTGCAAAAGAGAAAATCAGAGAAGCTTGCCACTGTCCTGAGGCGGAGGTGTATTTTCTTGCAGGAGGAACACAGACAAATCAGGTTGTCATCGATTCGCTCCTTACAAAATATGAAGGTGTGATCGCTGCTGACACAGGACATATCAATGTGCACGAAGCAGGTGCGATCGAATTCACCGGACACAAAGTACTGGCGATCCCACATGTGAATGGAAAACTTATGGCAGCAGATGTACGCAGTTATCTGGAAAAGTTCTATGATGACACGACACATGAGCATATGGTATTTCCGGGGATGGTATACATTTCCCATCCTACCGAATATGGTACATTATATTCGATGGATGAGTTAAAAGACTTATCTCATCTGTGCCGCGAGTATGACATTCCGCTGTTTATGGACGGAGCGCGTCTTGGATATGGACTCATGGTAAAAGATACATTGCTCACACTCCCTGACATTGCGAAGCTTTGCGATGTGTTCTATATTGGCGGAACAAAAGTCGGAGCATTGTGCGGAGAAGCGGTCGTGTTCACACATGGAAACGCACCGAAGCATTTTGTCACGATGATCAAGCAGCATGGAGCCCTGACGGCAAAAGGTCGTCTGCTTGGAGTTCAATTTGACGCTTTGTTCACAGATGATCTTTATTTCAAGATCAGCAGAAATGCAATTGCTATGGCAGAAGTGCTGAAACGGATTTTTAGAGAAAAGGGATATGAATTCTTTATCGATTCTCCGACGAACCAGATCTTTATCGTACTTGAAAACGAGAAGATGAAAGCACTTGCGAAGGAAGTGACATTCAGCTTCTGGGAGCGAAAAGATGAGGATCATACCGTTGTGCGGTTTGCGACGAGCTGGGCGACGACATTAGAAGAGATCAAAGAGCTGGAAAAATTATTATAAGACAAAAAAAAGACCAGACCCGGATCGGGCCTGGTCTATTATTATCCTTTTCTGCGTCCAAAAAGACCGCGTTTTTTCTTTCGTTCACGTTCTTCTTTACCGATTGACAGAAGCTCATCGTAGGCTTTGCGCATTTCACGTTCCTGTTTTTCGCGAACTTCCTTCGGCGGGATATTTGCATATCTCAGATGGAACTCTTCCCCGTTTTCAGAGCATTCTTCTCTGCGTTTCGATGGGGTGGCAGTACGATTTGCTTCATTCTGTTTCTTTATCGCAGCGAGAACCTCGCGGCGGCTGAACACCTGAGTGGCATCTGCCATACAACTATTTCTTTCTTCTGAAGAAGCCGGTGTACTGATTTCTTCTTCCCTTACCGGTGCATCCGGTTCTTTCGCAGCTTTATTTGCTGCCTGTGGTATTCTGAATTTCTTACGGCACTCGTCGCAGAGTGCAAAACGTGGATCTTTCTTACTGATTCTCAATGTATTTCCACAGATTGGACATTTCATGTTTTTCTCTCCTTGTGAATTTACTATGAGTTATTATAGCATAATACATGAGAGAATGCGAAGTTTTTTCACAAAAGAATCATAAATGAGTGATATAATATTAAAAATCTTAAAAATGAGGTGATCTGAATGGAACCAATCAGGATTTTAGTTGTAGATGATGAGAGCAGAATGAGAAAGCTTGTGAAGGATTTCCTTTGTCGTGAAGGATATGATGTTCTTGAAGCAGCGGATGGATTGGAGGCAATGGATATATTTTATGAGAACAGGGATCTGAAGCTTGTGATTCTGGATGTGATGATGCCGAAGATGGACGGATGGCAGGTATGCCGGGAGATCAGAAGAGAGTCGAATGTTCCGATCATCATGCTGACAGCCCGTGCGGAAGAGCGGGATGAGCTGCAGGGGTTTGAACTTGGTGTGGACGAGTATATCACGAAGCCATTCAGTCCGAAGATACTTGTGGCAAGAGTGTCTGCCATCATCAGGAGAACGTGCGGAGGTATCGTGGAAGACCGGCTGGATGCCGGTGGAATTGAGATAGATAAAGCGGCACATATTGTGAGAATTGACGGTAAGGTGATCGAACTGAGCTATAAAGAATTTGAACTGATGGTGTATTTCCTTGAAAATCAGGGAATCGCTCTTTCCAGAGAGAAGATCTTAAACAATGTATGGAATTATGATTATTTTGGCGACGCGAGAACGATTGACACTCATGTAAAGAAGCTTAGAAGTAAAATGGGCGAGAAAGGCAAATATATCAAGACGATCTGGGGCATGGGCTATAAATTTGAGGTGGAAGAATAAATGAAACGATCAATAGGAAGACAGATGATGGTTATATTTATCTCTGTTCTTATATTTATGTTTGGTGCGATCTTCGCATGTAATGTATGGCTCCTGGAGTCTTATTACATCAAAGATAAACAGAAAAGCATTGAGAATATGTATGATTCACTTGCGCTTGCAGAGCAGCAGGATCAATTACATATGGATGCTGCTGCCTGTTACGATGGGTTGAGACGCCAGGCCGAGAGAGATAATCTGTTTTTCCTTGCAATTAATATGGAGACGCGGGATATCTATACGAATGTGAGACATTCGGAACAGCTTCAGAGATATCTTGATGCGTTCCTGTTGAACCAGACGGAAAGCACAGAAGAGATCCTGGAAGAGACGGAGCAGTATACGATCAGCAGAACGAATGGATTTGATCATTCGGAATATCTTATGATGCGTGGAACGCTTCCGGGAGGACATTTTTTCCTGATCCAGTGCCCGCTTGAGAGTATTCGCGACAGTATTTCACTTACAAATCGATTTCTTTTGATCGTTGGCGGAATTGTTGTCACAATCTGTATGGTGCTTGTGTGGTTTTTTTCCAGAAGACTTACAGAGCCTCTCAGAGAACTGGCAGATCTTTCTGAGAAGATGACAAATCTTGACTTTGAGGCAAAGTATACGAGTGGCGGAGAAAATGAGATTGGTGTACTCGGGCAGAATTTTAATCATATGTCCGAGAAACTGGAAGCGTCGATCACAGATCTGAAGAATGCCAATTATAAGCTGAGGCAGGACATTGAGAGAAAAGAGAAACTGGAGCAGATGAGAAGTGAATTCCTCGGCAATGTCTCACATGAACTGAAGACTCCGATCGCGTTGATCCAGGGATATGCGGAAGGATTGAAAGAAGGTGTCAATGATGATGTGGAAGGCAGAGATTTTTACTGTGATGTCATCATGGATGAGGCGGATAAGATGAACCGTATGGTGAAAAATCTTCTGACTTTGAATCAGCTGGAGTTTGGCGATGATGAAATGGAATTCGAGAGATTTGATCTGACTGCCCTGGTATCCGGCGTGATTCAGAGTATGGAACTGTTTGCTGAACAGACAAATGCGAATGTGCGATTCGTCACAAAAGATCCGGTGTATGTATGGGCGGATGAATATAAGACAGAACAGGTGATACGAAATTATCTGAGCAATGCATTTCATCATGTTTCCGGAGAGAATGTGATCGAGATTAAGATCGAGACAGATGGTGAAGTTGCAAGAACGACCGTATTTAACACAGGAAAGCCGATTCCGGAGGAAGATCTTGGCCATATATGGGAGAAATTCTATAAAGTTGATAAAGCGCACACAAGAGAATATGGCGGAAATGGTATCGGACTTTCTATCGTGAAAGCAATCATGGAATCCTTCCGTCAGGATTTTGGTGTTCACAATTATGATAATGGAGTTGCGTTTTGGTTTGAATTAGGGTTAAAATAAACGTAATTTTTATGAAGAAGGGACGTTGAGGAAATGGTTGCTATTATTGATTATGATGCAGGAAATATAAAGAGTGTGGAAAAAGCGCTGCACCATTTGGGGCAGCAGGTAGAGATCACTCGTGACAGAGAGAAGATCATGGCGGCCGATCACGTAATCTTGCCGGGAGTAGGAGCATTTGGCGATGCGATGGAGAAATTGAATCAGTATGATCTTGTCACGGTGATCCATGATGTGGTGAAGAAAGGAACGCCGTTTCTTGGGATCTGCCTTGGACTTCAGCTTCTGTTTGAACGAAGCGATGAGGCACCGGGCGTGGAAGGGCTTGGCGTTCTGGAAGGAGAGATCTTAAGAATTCCGGATGCCGAAGGACTCAAGATTCCGCATATGGGATGGAACTCACTTACATTTTCCGGAAGTGGAAGACTCTTCAAGGGAATTGAGAATGGTGCATATGTATATTTTGTTCACTCCTATTATCTGAAAGCAAAAGATGATAGGATCGTCACGGCAACGACAGATTACAGCACGCTGATTCATGCTTCGGTTGAGAAAGGCAATGTGTTCGCATGCCAGTTCCATCCGGAGAAGAGCAGTGATGTCGGGCTGAAAATACTTGAAAATTTTTGTGACTGTCAGGGGGAAAAATAGATGCATACAAAGAGAATAATCCCGTGTCTGGATGTTCATGCCGGCCGCGTGGTGAAGGGGGTAAATTTCGTTGATCTTAAGGATGCCGGGGATCCGGTGGAGATCGCGAAGGCATATGATAAAGCTGGTGCAGATGAACTTGTGTTTCTGGACATCACAGCATCTTCTGATGCGAGAGAGACAGTTGTAGATATGGTACGTAAGGTGGCTGAGACGGTCTTTATTCCGTTTACTGTAGGAGGAGGAATCCGGACTGTTGATGATTTTCGTGCACTTTTGAGAGAAGGCGCGGACAAGATCTCAATCAATTCCTCCGCGATCAATACGCCGGAACTGATCTATGAGGCTTCAGAGAAATTCGGAAGCCAGTGTGTTGTGGTTGCGATTGATGCAAAGAGAAGAGCTGATGGAAGCGGATGGAATATCTACAAGAATGGTGGAAGGATCGATGTCGGAATCGATGCGATCGAGTGGGCAAAACGAGTGGAACAGCTGGGCGCCGGGGAAATCCTGCTTACAAGTATGGATTGTGACGGAACAAAGGCCGGATATGATCTGGAACTCACAAGAGCGATCTCTGAATCAGTATCCATACCGGTGATCGCCTCCGGAGGTGCGGGTACGCTGGAACATTTTAAAGAAGCGTTTGAAGAAGGAAAAGCGGATGCGGCACTTGCAGCATCATTGTTTCATTATAAAGAACTGGAAATCAAAGAAGTGAAAGAGTATTTACGAAAGAAAGGCGTGTCTGTTCGCTTGTAGGAGGTAATATGGCAGCGCTTAGCAATGACTGGATGGATGCCCTGAAGGGAGAATTTAAGAAGGCTTATTACAGGGATCTGTACGAAAAAGTAAAAGAAGAATATTCGAAATATCAGGTGTTCCCGCCATCTGATGATATTTTTAATGCATTTCATCTGACACCGCTTTCGAAAGTGAAAGTGGTGATCATTGGTCAGGATCCATATCATAATATCGGACAGGCACATGGATTGTGCTTTTCTGTAAAGAAGGGTGTGGATGTTCCGCCTTCACTTGTCAATATTTATAAGGAGTTGAATGCGGATCTTGGCTGCAGGATACCAGACCATGGAAATCTGACGAAGTGGGCAGAGCAGGGTGTGCTGATGCTGAATACGGTATTGACGGTGCGTGCACATCAGGCCAACTCACACAGGGGAATTGGATGGGAACAGTTTACGGATGCTGCGATCAGAGCATTGAATGAACAGGATCGCCCGATCGTTTATATTCTTTGGGGATCGCCTGCACAGAAGAAGGCATCGATGCTGAATAATCCAAAACATTTGATCCTGAAAGCACCGCATCCAAGCCCATTGTCTGCATACAGAGGGTTTTTCGGAAGCAGACCGTTCAGTAAAACAAATGATTTTCTTGTTGAACATGGAATTGAGCCGATTGACTGGCAAATTGAAGATTAGATACGTCAGAAATGTTTGCAGATATGTTGAAATGTTTGTTTGTTTTTGGCATAATTATGAGGTATATAGAGAGGTTTTTTGAGAAGAATGGAGTTCATGTATGACAAAGCAGACAAGGATAAGAGCGAGCTTCTTAATTGCCGGTGTCATTTTATTTTTGACAGCGACATCAATATCCGGACATATTTTGTTAAATGAAAATCTTAGATTATGTATATTCCTGGTTCCATATCTTTTGATGGGATTTGGATCGTTCGAAAAGATTCGTGATAATCTGATGGAACATACATTTTTCAATGAACATTTTCTGATGATCATTGCGACAGTTGGCGCATTTGGAATTGGAAAATACATAGAGGCAAGTATGGCGATGATGCTTTTTCAGATTGGAAAGATATTTGAAAATGCATCGGTAGACCGCACGAAGAGGATGATCGCAGATCTGATCAATATCAGACCGGACTATGCAACAAGAAAGGTCAGAGGAAAAGAATATAAAGTCGATCCGTCATCTTTGAAACTATATAATCGTATCGTGATCAAGCCGGGAGAGAGAATTCCTGTCGACGCAGAAGTGGTGTCCGGAGTGTCAATGATCGATACGAAGGCATTAACCGGTGAGACGATGCCGCAGAATGTATGCCCCGGCGATAAGGTGTATAGTGGAAGTATCAACTTGACAGGTGTGCTGGAAGCGAAAGTAATCGCGCTTTATAAAGAATCTACAGTGTCCAGAATTATGGACATGGTGGAGGAGTCACAGAACCACTATTCAGACAGTGAACAGTTTATTACGAAATTTGGAAAATATTATTCATTTGCTGCTGTGATTCTGGCATTATCAGTCATGATCATTCCTCCGCTCAGTTTTGCACCGGGTGATGGTGAGATATGGCTTTACAGAGGACTTGTTGTGCTTGTATCTGCCTGCCCGATCGGTATCGTTATGACTACATCGGTTGCCTTTCTTGGTGGAATTGCATGTGCAATGAAGCATGGTGTACTTGTAAAAGGGGGTCATTATCTGGAAGACCTTGCGAAAGCGAATACATTTATTTTTGACAAGACAGGTACACTTACAGAAGGATTGTTTAAAGTGCAGGAAGTGAAAGCTGTCGGCATGACAGAGGAAGAACTGCTTGCGATCGCTGCACACGTGGAAGGGTATTCAAATCATCCGATCGCGCAGTCGGTAAGAGCCGCATATAATGGAAGGTATGATAAGACAAAGGTAAAGAAAGTTCATGAAGAAGCCGGATTTGGAGTGAGCGCACGATACGAGGATAAGAGAGTTCATGTTGGCAATAAGCGTATGGCGGAGAAATACGGAGTAGAGATCGAGTCAGTACAGACGCTGGGAACAGTCTTATATGTGATTGTCAATGGAAGTTATGCGGGATATCTCGTGATCTCGGATTCTGTGAAGAAGGGCGCGAGAGAAACTCTGGATATTTTGAAAGAGAAATACCAGTCTGTACTTGTAATGCTTACCGGTGACAGCAGAAATGCGGCTGTGAAGGTAGCGAGAGAGCTTCAGATGGATTATGCATACTCAAGCCTTATGCCTGATGATAAGCTGAGTCTTGTAGAAGAATTCATGGAAATGTCAGGTTCGTCAGAAAAGGTTGTCTGTGTTGGCGACGGTATCAATGACGCACCGATTCTTGCGAGAGCAGACATTGGAATTGCAATGGGAGCGCTTGGTTCTTCGGCAGCGATCGAAGCAGCGGATATAGTGCTTCTTGATGATGAACCACAGAGGATCCTTGAGGCACTTCAGGTTGCAAAAGAGACGATGCGTGTAGTGAATCAGAACCTCACATACGCAATTGCGATCAAAGCAATTGTATTGCTTCTCTCAATGACGGGATATATCACAATCGGAAACGCTGTGTTCGCAGATCTTGTCGTAATGATCATCTCGATCATCAATGCGGCCTGGATCGTAAAATTTTCAGCAGAGGAGACCATGTATAAATGCGAAGAAGTTTCAGAATAATAATAACAATGCTGCTTGTTCTCGTTTGCTTTGCAGGCTGTACCAGAAAAAGTCCGCTTGAGTCCGGACTGACAGCATTGCAGAATGGTGAATATGAAGAGGCAGAAAAGAATTTCAAAGAAGCGATTGAAAGGGATATTCTTCCGGGAGATGCATATCGCGGAATTGGCATTATTCGCTGGGAGGAGGAAGATTACGAAAAAGCAAGAGATGCCTTCCAGCTTGCTTTGGAAAATGATGCTGAGAAGACAGCAACGCTTTACAATTTCCTTGGTACATGTGAACTTCGCCTTGGGAATGCAAAGGCTGCGGTGAACGACTACAATCTTGGGATTGGGTGTGAAGATGCCAGCGATGAGATGTTACAGGAAATGAAATATAATATGATCGTTGCATACGAACAGTTGGGAGACTGGGACACTGTTCGCGTGAAAACGAAGGAATATGCAGAAGCTTATCCGGATGATGAACGGATGGCGAAAGAAGCTGAGTTTTTTGATACACAATAATAATTGTATAAGATTGGAAATACTTGCATGTTTGAAATGAAGGAAAAGATGGAACGCGTCATCCTCGTTGGAGTAAGTACCTCCGACGAAGATGATGTGGAGAAATCATTGGATGAACTGGAAGAATTAGCAGAAACAGCCGGGGCAATCTGTGTTGGACGGGTGATACAAAACCGTGAACAGATACATCCGGCTTCTTATGTTGGTAAAGGAAAATTAGATGAGATAAAGGAACTTCTGTGGGAATTTGAGGCCACGGGAATCATCTGTGATGATGAGCTGTCGCCGGCCCAGATCGGTAATCTGAAAGACGAGCTGGATACGAAGATCATGGACCGGACACTTCTGATTCTGGATATTTTTGCTGCCAGAGCTTCTACGAGTGAAGGAAAGATCCAGGTGGAACTGGCACAGCTTAAGTATCGGCAGTCAAGGCTTACCGGCTATGGAACATCGCTCTCAAGACTTGGCGGAGGAATCGGGACGAGAGGACCGGGAGAGAAGAAGCTTGAGATGGATCGCCGACTGATCAGAAGCCGTATCGGAAAACTGAATCATGATCTGAAAGAAGTGAAGAATCACAGAGAGGTTGCAAGAGAACAGAGAAGAAGAGATATGCTTCCTGTCATCGCGATCGTTGGATATACAAATGCAGGGAAATCAACGCTGTTAAACAGATTGACCGGGGCAGATGTACTGGCAGAGAACAGGCTTTTTGCAACGCTTGATCCAACAACGAGAGGGTGTAAGCTTGAAAGTGGACAGGAAGTACTCTTTACGGATACAGTTGGGTTTATACGGAAATTGCCGCATCATCTGATCGATGCATTCCGCAGTACGCTCGAGGAGGCAAAATACGCAGATCTGATCTTACATGTGGTCGACTCTTCAAATCCTCAGATAGATGAACAGATGTACATCGTGTATGAGACACTTCGGAATCTTGGAATCCAGGACAAACCGATCATCACGGCCTTTAATAAGAAAGACCGTTTGACAGAGCAAGTGATCCTCAGAGATTTTCAGGCGGAAAAGACAGTGTGCATTTCTGCGAAGACAGGAGAGGGGCTTGATCAGCTGAATGAATGCATAGAGTCTCTTCTTCGTGAACAGAAACTGTTGATCGAGCAGGTGTTTGAGTATCGGGATGCAGCTAAAATTCAGCTTATTCGTAAGTATGGAGAACTTCTTTCGGAAGAATACACAGAGGAAGGAATCCATGTGAAAGCTTATATTCCATTGCAGATTTACAATAAAGTGGTGTTATAAAAAAATGTGTGACAGGGTTGGGAGGCATATATGGCATTACAATTTGTTTTCGGAGGTTCAGGCTCCGGAAAAACACATTATTTATATGAGATGATCATGAAAGAGGCAGGGGAGAACCCTGCCCTTAATTACATAGTGCTTGTTCCGGAACAATTCACGATGCAGACACAGAAGGACCTGGTGGTCAGACATGAAAGAAAAGGGATCATGAACATTGATGTTCTGAGTTTCGGCCGTCTGGCATATCGAGTCTTTGAGGAAACCGGAAAAGGAAATACGCCGGTTCTTGATGATGAGGGAAAGAATCTGGTGCTTCAGAAACTCGCGGGAGATCATATGGATGAGCTGCGCGTACTGAGAGGGAATATCAAAAAATCTGGTTATATCAGTGAAGTGAAATCTGTTCTTTCAGAGTTTGATCAGTATGATATCGGTCTTGAAGAAATTGATTTTATGATGGACCAGCTTGGAGAAGAGACTTACCTGCATTATAAGCTGCAGGACATTCGTGTGATGTATGAGGCGTTTCAAAATTATCTTGCAGACCGTTATATCACGAAAGAAGAACTGTTAGGTGTACTTACTGATCTGGTGCCGGAGTCATCGATCCTGAAGAAAAGCGTGATCGTCCTTGATGGATTTACCGGGTTTACACCTGTTCAGAATCGTCTCTTAACAGAGCTTATGAAAGCGTGCAGAGAGATCGTGGTTACAGTGACGATCGATGCGAAAGAAGATCCTTACCGTTATGTCGGACCGTATGAATTGTTTGCGATGAGTAAGCATACGGTCTGTACATTGATCAATGCAGCAAAGGAAAACCGGATTGAAGTGAAAGATCCGAAATGGATGGACACAGAAGTGAATCCGCGTTTTGTCAAATCGGAGGCGTTAGCTTTCCTTGAGAAGAATCTGTTCCGATATGGAAGAAAGAGTTTCCTGAAAGAACAGTCGGACATAACGATTCATGAAGCTTTGAATGTGAGGGAAGAGGCGAAGGCCGCTGTTTCAAATATTCGAAGACTGGTCAGAACAAAGGGGTACCGTTACCGTGAGATCGGTGTGATCGTAACAGAGATGGATGTGTACGGGGATTATCTGAAGCAGGCGTTTGCAGAGTATGATATACCCGTTTTTATGGATCATAAAAGAAGTATTTTGCTCAATTCTTTTGTGGAGTACGTAAGAAGTGTGGTCGGTATGGTGGAACAGCAGTTTTCTTATGACAGTGTGTTCCGTTTCCTGCGTGCAGGATACGGGCCATTTTCGCAGGATGATATTGAGCTTCTTGAGAATTATTGCATTACTCTTGGTGTAAAAGGTTACAGGAAATGGCAGCAAAGCTGGATCAGGAGAGAGAAATCTATGACAGAGGAAGAACTTTCTCATCTGAATCACTTAAGAGTCCGGTTTGTTGAACTGCTGGATGAATTGATGCTTGTGCTCCGTCAGAAAAAGAAAACAGTGTTTGATATCACGCAGGCACTTTATCAGTTTCTTGCAAAACAGGAGTTTCAGCTTCGGATAAAAGAGCAGCAGATTCATTTTGAAGAACGGGGAGATCATGCGCTTGCGAGAGAATATGCACAGGTGTATGGGGCGGTTATCGGCCTGTTTGATAAATTCGTAGAACTTCTGGGGGATGAGCCGGTTAGTATCAAAGAGTATGCGAAACTGCTGGACGCAGGACTTGAAGAGGCAAAAATCGGGGTGATCCCGCCGGGACTTGATCAGGTGATCGTCGGGGATGTGGAGAGAACGAGACTTAAGGATATCCGTGCCCTGTTTGTACTTGGAATCAATGATCAGTATCTGCCGGGAACACTGCTCCGGACAGGTCTTCTGGGAGAACATGACCGGGAGAAGTTTGAGAAATCCAATCTGAGACTGACTCCGGGTGGAAAGGAAAAGGCATATATCCAGAAGTTTTATTTATATTTGAATCTGACAAAACCGGAAGAACAGTTATATCTGTCTTACAGCAGAACAGATGGATCTGGAAAAAGTGTGCGTCCGGCGTATCTTATCGCGGAGATAAAGAAGCTTTTTCCGCATATTGTACAGATCGATGAGTCAAAGCGTCTCCTGTCAGAGAAAGAATTGACACCAGGGGAAGGAATTTTTGAACTGATCGGTGGACTGCGTGGCATGAGCGAGGAAAATGTGGATGCGTTCATGGAATTGTATTCGTGGTACCTGTCACATTCGGAATGGGCAGACAAGATCCGGAAAATTCTGGAGGCAAATTATTGGAATTATCATCCGGAGAAGATCAGTGAGCAGGCGGCACGCCTTCTGTATGGGGACAGGTTCTGGAGCAGTATTTCCAGAATGGAGAAATTCTCTGCATGCGCATTTGCACACTTCCTTTCTTATGGATTACGTCTGCAGGAACGGATGGAATATGAGTTCAAAGCAATGGATCTTGGTAATGTGTTCCACGCTGCAATTGAGAAATATTCGAAAAAATTGCAGAATGCAGACATGAAATGGACGGACGTGAAAGAAGCGGACCGGAAGCGTCTTGTGAAAGAATGCGTCAGCGAGTCTGTTACAGATTATGGCAATTCGGTTCTCTATGCTTCTGCCCGCAGTGAATATATGATAACCAGACTTGTGCGGTTGTTAGACCGAACAGTATGGGCATTGTCCGACCAGCTCAGAAGAGGTGACTTTGTGCCGGAAGAGTATGAGATGACATTTGACAGCGGAAAGATCGACCGTGTCGATGTGTGCGAGGACGGAGATGAATTGTATCTGAAAGTGATGGATTACAAGACAGGTCGGACAGAATTTGATATCTCTGCATATTATCACGGATTGCAGCTTCAGCTCATGGTGTATATGAATGCCGCTGTGGGAGAGATGAAGAAGAAGTATCCGGGAAAAGAAATCATTCCTTCAGGCGTGTTTTATTATAGAATTTCAGATCCGTTTGTGGACAGAAAAGAAAAAGAGGATTCTGAAAAACAGATTCTGGAACAGCTTCGAATGGATGGACTTGTGAATCTGAAGAAAAACAGTCTGCAGCATCTGGATCGATCTATTAACGGAAGTTCAACTGTTGTACCGGTGCGAATCAATAAAAATGGAAGTCTTGCGAAAGCGTCCAAGGCTGTTTCGGAAGATGAGTTTGAGACGATGCTTCAATATGCCGATTCGATAAACAGTTCTCTCAGAGAGGCTCTGAAAAAGGGAGATGTGGCAGCTTACCCATATCACTATGGACAGGAAAGTGGCTGCGATTACTGCAATTATAAACATGTCTGTGGATTTGATTCTCGTATAGCCGGATTCAAATATCATGAGATTGATAAGCTGTCAATGGAGGAAGCTGTTTCGAAAATGAAGGCGAAGCTTCCTCTGCGTGAGGAGGAATCGAAATGAGTGTGAAATGGACGGAAGAACAGAATAAGGTCATTCATCTGGGCCATCGCAATCTTTTGGTTTCAGCTGCTGCAGGATCCGGAAAGACAGCTGTGCTGGTAGAGAGGATCATCCATATGCTCACAAGAAAAGAGAATCCTGTCGATGTGGATGAACTCCTTGTTGTGACATTCACGGAAGCGGCGGCAGCTGAGATGAAGGATCGAATTCGTGCTGCAATTGAAAAAAAGATAGAAGAAGAACCTGAAAACGAAGATTTAAGAAGACAGGCAACGTTGATCCACAGTGCGAGAATTACGACAATCCACAGTTTCTGTCTGTCAGTGATACGCGAGCATTTCCATGTGATCGACATTGATCCGGGATTTCGCATTGGAGAAGAAGGAGAGCTGAATCTGCTGAAACAGGATGTTCTTTCAGAAATGCTGGAACAACATTATCAGAGAGGGGAGCAGAAGTTCCTGGATTTTATTGAAAGTTACGGAGGCAATAAATCAGATAAAAATATTGAAGATCTGATCCTGAAGATATATGAATTTTCAAGAAGCTATCCTGATCCGAACGAATGGCTTTCTAATTGCGTGCGCTCTTATCAGATGAAAACGAGAGAAGAGCTTGAGACATCGGTGTTTTACAAGTGTGTGACAGATCATGTGTGCAAATATATGGAAAGTGCGGGTGAGTTGATCCGTCGGGGAATCGAAATCTGTCGTGAACCGTATGGACCTTACATGTATGAAAGCACACTTGAATTCGACAGAATGATTGTTGATCTTGTGTTGCGTGCGAATCGTTATGAGGAATATTTTGAGATATTCCATGATTTGAAATGGGCAAGGCTTGCTCCGAACCGGGATGCGTCAGTGTCAGATGAGAAGGCCTTTTTCGTAAGGACGATCCGTGAGAGCGTAAAAAAGATGGTGGGAGATCTGGGAACAGTCTATTTCTCCCAGAATGTTGAGGATGTTCTTGGGGATCTCGCAAACTGTCTTCCAATGATGGAACAACTGGCAGAACTGGTGAGGGATTTTTCGAAAGCTTATGAAGATGCGAAGCGCACGAGAAACATGATTGATTTCGATGACATGCAGCAATATGCGCTTCAAATCCTTACAGAGAAGAAAGAAGGAAAAATCGTTCCGTCTGCGTCAGCAAAAGAGTATCAGGAACAGTTTGAAGAAGTAATGATCGACGAATATCAGGATAGCAACCTGATACAGGAACTGATACTTACAAGTGTGTCAAGAATCTTCAGCGGACGTTACAATATATTTATGGTAGGAGATGTAAAACAGAGTATCTACAGATTCAGGCTGTCAAGACCTGAACTGTTTATGGGAAAATACGACAGATACTCTGTGGATGAAGGGGATGAACAGAGAATTAATCTTCGCAAAAATTTCCGAAGCCGTGCCGAAGTGCTCGATGCAGCAAATTATATATTCAGGCAGATCATGACGAGGGCAGTTGGAGGCGTGGAGTATGATGATGATGCGGCACTGTATGTGGGAGCGGATTACGTTCCAAGTGATGGAAACAAAGCGGAGCTTCTTCTGATTGCAAAAGAAGACCGGGAGGATCATGAAGACATGTCTGGAAAAGGAACTGGTTCCAGAGAAAAAGAAGGTCTTGTGATCGCAAACCGTATTCATGAGCTGATGAGAGATCAATTGGTAGTGGATAAGGATACGGGTGATCTCCGACCGGTTCAGTATCGGGATATCGTTATTCTGACAAGAAGTATCAAAGGGTATGCGGATGTATTTGCAGGTGTTTTGAAAACAGCGGGAATTCCTGTTTATGCGGGAACAAAAGAAGGATATTTCGAAACACAGGAAATCGGGGTGCTCTTAGATTATCTTCGGATTTTAAATAACAGAAGACAGGATATTCCGCTTGCAGCAGTTCTTAAGTCATGTTTCTGCGGTCTTACAGATGAAGAACTTGCGATCGTCAAAGGATCGTATCGGGAAAACAGATTTTATGATGCAGTTTGGAAATATGCAAAGGAAGGAGAAGCCTGTTCGATCAGAGAGAAGCTGATGCTGTTTTTTGAACAGCTGGAAGGCTTTCGAAGAAAATCAAAGTATATGGCGCTTCATGAATTGCTTTGGTGCATTGTGGAAGAGACAGGATACTGGAATTACATGTGTGCTTTTCCTGATGGAGGACAGCGGGAGGCGAATCTCTCCATGCTTCTTGAGAAAGCGAGGGCATTTGAAAGTACAAGTTATAAAGGTGTTTTTCATTTTATACGGTACGTTGAGCAGCTGAAAAAGTTTGAAATTGATTACGGAGAGGCGAATATACCCGGCGAGGGAACGAACGCGGTTCGCATCATGAGCATTCACAAAAGTAAAGGTTTGGAATTTCCGGTCGTTATTGTTGCCGGAATGGGCAAGCGGTTTAACAGGCAGGATACGGGCGGAAATGTTGTGATGCATGCATCACTTGGCGTCGGACTTGAAAGTATTGATCTGAAAGAGAGGACGAAAGTACCTTCATTTCCAAAGCAGGTGATTGCAAGAGAAGAATATATGGAGAGTACAGGTGAAGAGCTGAGAGTGTTATATGTTGCACTTACAAGAGCAAAAGAGAAGCTGATCATGACAGGTGTGATCGGTGAGCCGGAAGAAAAGCTCGAGAAAGCAATAGCGGCCGGACGTGGTGAGAATGGAAAGACGCTTTCGTTTGTTGATATTGCCGGCGCATCTTCTTATCTTGACTGGCTTTTGCCGGCGGTTGGAATGAATCTGGAGAATGGGCCAATTGATGTTCGATGTGTTTGCGCAGAGGATGTAGAAATTGAGAATATACAGGAAGCAGCCGACCGGCTTGTCGAGCAGCAGGCATTGGAAAATTTTGATACGAATGCGGTCTACGATGAAAAAATGCGGAAAAATCTGAAGGAACAGTTCGGCTTCCGGTACCGCTATAAGAATCTGGAAGGAAGAAAACTGAAGTATACGGTGTCTGAATTGAAGAAAAGAGCGTATCTTCAGGAAGAAAGCGGGGAGGTTCTTTACGGAGAAGAAGAGATCATTCCTCTGATTCCGGAGTTTCTTCAGGAGAAAAAAGTGTTGTCAGGAGCATCGAGGGGAAGCGCTTATCACAGAGTTATGGAACTTCTTGATTTTACGAAAGAATATGATGAGCAGGAACTTGCACGGACACTGGAAAAGATGCAGACGAATGGCAGGCTCTCTCCGGAAATGGCAGCGTGCATTGGGCTTCGAGATATTCAGGCATTTTTTGAGACGAAATCCTGCAAACGTATGAAGAAGGCAGCGGATCGTGGATGTCTCTGGAAAGAACAGCCGTTTGTACTTGGCATTCCTTTGGAAGAGGTGTGTACAGATCTGAAGGCAGATCCGGAACAAATGTCCGGGGAAACCGTTCTTGTTCAGGGAATCATTGACGTTTATTTTGAAGAGAAAGATGGACTTGTTGTCCTGGATTATAAGACGGACAAAGTACGAAATGGCAGAGAACTTCTGGAAAAATATAAGACACAGCTTGAATATTATGCGAGAGCATTGGAACAGATTACCGGGAAAATGGTGAAACAGAAAATAATCTATTCATTTACACTGAATGAGGAAATCATATGGTAAACAAACATATGACTGTGTAAAATAATTGTCTGACAGGAAAAGATATGTCTTAAAGGATATATCTTTTTTTGTGCTTGCTGTTTTATAAAATTTTTATATAATATGGATTGACAAACAATATTATACGACATATAATATCGATAACAAAATAATATAATACGAAGTGAGGAAGTGGGATTATGGTATTTAACACCGGTGCAGCACTTCTGGATGCAATTGTACTTGCAGTTGTATCGAGGGAAAGCGAAGGCACATATGGATATAAGATTACCCAGGATGTCAGAAAAGCGATCGAGGTATCAGAATCTACACTCTATCCGGTACTTCGGCGGCTTCAGAAAGATGACTGTCTGGAAGTTTATGACCAGCAGTTTGACGGCAGAAACAGACGCTACTATAAAGTTACTGATAAAGGCGTGGCGCAGCTGAATTTGTATCGGACGGAATGGGAATCATATTCTGATAATATAAATCGTATTTTTGAGGGAGGGGGAATGTAATATGAATCGTTTGGAATATATGATGCGCCTGGCAGAGCTCTTGCAGGACGTTCCGGAAGAGGAGCGTGTGGCAGCGATGCAGTACTATAATGATTATTTTAATGATGCCGGGGAAGAAAATGAGCAGAAGGTGATCGAAGAGCTTGGAAGCCCGGAAAAAGTAGCTGCGGAGATGAAGGCCGGTCTTGGAAGAGAAGAGGGCGAGTTCGGAGAATTTCGCGATACCGGATATACAGATGTGAGATTTGAGGAGAAGAATTCACCGACTACGTATGAGAAACAGAGAACTCATCAGGAATACGGCGGTCATAACGATGGTGAGCAGGCAGTGGAAGAGAAGAAACCATGGACGAATAAATGGCTGAAGATCGCACTTATCATTCTTGTTATTCTGGTTGCGCTCCCGGTCGGAGGACCGATCCTGGGAGGAATTGCAGCAGCTGTGATTGGGCTTTCCATTGCTGCTTTCGCAGTGTTTTTTGCCTTTGTTGTGGCATCGGTGGCAGTGTTTGTTTCAGGACTTGTGCTTCTGATCGTTGGATTTTTTACAATTGTATCGAATGTGGCATCAGCACTTTTAATGATTGGAAGCGGACTGCTGTTTATGGCTCTGGGAGCGATCGCAACGGTTGCATCTATTCGGCTTTGCATCATAGTTGTTCCTGGATTGTTCCGATTCTTTGTCGGTCTGATCCGCAGGATCTTCCATAAAAGAGAGGCGGTGGTATCATGAAGAAAGGTTGGAAAATATTCTGGATCGTCTGTGGTATTTCTGCAGCTATAGGAATCATACTTTGCATTTCGGGTCTTGCGATGGGCGCGTCTCTTTCTGCTTTGAACATCAATGTTGGCGGAAACGGGATTCATTTTGTGGAAGATGATGAGCACCCGGAGGAAGAGCTGTACGACGATGAGGGTTATGAGGTGCATGAGTTTGATCGAGACGCTGCACAGTCCTATGACGATGTGAAGAAAGTAAAGGTAGATGTGTCAGCACTGGAACTGGAGGTGTTAATGTCCGAG
The DNA here is from genome assembly GCA_030526265.1 of Eubacteriales bacterium. GTDB lineage: Bacteria > Bacillota > Clostridia > Lachnospirales > Lachnospiraceae > Claveliimonas. The sequence continues at coordinate 19,374 of JAUNDE010000009.1, forward strand.
GATGAATGCGTGTGGGTTGATGCAGAGAATCTTTCGTCGAAAGTGAAATTCCAGTGCCGTCAGGAAGGCGATGAGCTGATCCTTAAAACAGATGTGAAGCTTGCCAGATTGGTAGATCTGGATGGATCGAAAACAATCCGTCTGTATCTTCCTGAGAAATGTCTGGAAGAAATCGACATTACAAATGGCGCCGGCACAGTCAGGATCGAATACCTGAATGCGGAGAAGTTCTCTCTGGATATAGGAGCGGGAGATGCTGCTGTGAAGGACTTTGATGTAACAGAAGCAGAAATTGACTGTGGTGCAGGTGAAATTACGGCATACGGCAGTGTGGCGAAAAACATTGACATTGAATGTGGAGTCGGTGAGATCGGTCTTACTCTGGAGGGAAATGAGGAAGATTACACATACAATGTAGACTGTGGAGTCGGCGAAGTTGTTGTCGGACAAAACCGATACGAAGGTGTTGGAAACGGCCATAATAACGGACAGAACCATCACGGAAAGAAAAACATTGATGTGGAATGCGGTATTGGAAGTGTGACAGTGCAGTTCACATCTGGTATATAAAGAAGGAGGAATGATCAATGGAATCAAAGAAATTATATCGTTCGAAAAGAGAAAGAATGATCTGTGGAGTATGTGGAGGAATTGCTGAGTATTTTAATATTGACCCGACGCTCATCCGTCTCGGATGGGTCCTGGTCGCACTGACCGGAAGTGGTCTGATTGCATATTTTGCGGCAGCAATTATCATCCCGGATGAGCCGGCAGCATATTAGACCGTTCATTGAATAAATCTTTTGAAAAAGTCAATACTTTCTATAAAACAAAGGGCATTTGTCATAGGACATATGCCTTTTCCAATTGGAAAGGAGTGACTTGAGATGTCTGGAAAGAAAGAAAAAGTGATCGATCTTGAGAGCCTGACTTCGGATGAAAAAGTCAAATACGAGATTGCTGAAGAACTGGGATTGCTTGACCGTGTTTTAGAGCATGGATGGAAATCGTTGTCATCGAAGGAAACCGGAAGAATAGGAGGACTGATGACAAAGAAAAAGCGGGAAAATAATAACAAAAATATTACGAATGTTAATTAGTGTGAAGATTTTACGTTTTTTATTGAAAATAGGAAAATGATTTGCTACAATCTGATAACCAATGAAATGTGGGTGGGCAGATGGAAGAGAAAATTTGTGTATTAGATATCGATTTTGATAATTATTCCGCAAAACAGGCAATGAAGAAATCAGTTGAATTTATGAAGTCAGAGATGCTGAAAATCATCGAACTTCTTTCGATTGATATGCTGCTATATGCGAAGGAAAGAGAAGAAATCTGTGATGTGATCTCCGGAATCGATATGATGCTTCCCGGTCAGAAGGAAATTCTTGAGGCAGCAGAAGTGTATGACAGAAAAATGCTTCAGGAGATCAATGAGCATCTTTATTTGAAATTATTTTTGCGTTATCTTCACAAGAATCATTGTCGGACATATCTTGTTGTAGAGTGCAAGGAAAAAGGGAAAGAATTAGAGAATTATTTAAAGACGAAATATCGTGGTATTCAAATTGTCGGATTCTCTGTATCAGATGGTAATTCCGATGAGGATGACCTGCTTGTCAATGAGATTAACGGATGTGAAGCGGATTGTATCATTGCCGCACTCAGCACACCATGCAGGCAGAAGTTAGTGCTTCGAAATAAACGCAGGATCAATTCGAGGATATGGATCGGCGTTGGAAATCTCATGGAAGGAATGTACAAGGAACAAAAGCGGCATACCCGGGTTTTGTCCTATTTGAAGCGTATTTTTGTGACAAGAGAGATAAAAAAGAGTAAAAAGGAGAATCTTGCAGGATGAAATCCTGTATCTTCAGATTCGTTATGCATTATGTCTAACGGGAAAACAGCAAAAAATCAAGAAAAAAAGGGAGGAAATCCACAAAAATGAAGGATTTCCTCTTTATTTTTTTGTTGATTTGTATTAATATAAGTTCAGTAGTATGGATAAGTGGGTTGGTATGCCCATATGGTATTGTGTAAAATGCATATTGATTTTTAGGGAGGAAATGCGATATGATATCGAATCAGATACTTCAAAATACAATAGATGGATTGAAGTCGATTGCCAGGATTGATTTTTGTGTGATGGATACAGAAGGAAAAGTTCTGGCAACCACATTTGCTGAGCCTACCCATTATGAAGTGGAGGTCGCATCATTTGCAGATTCTCCGGCGGACAGTCAGGTGGTACAGGGAAACCAGTTTTTTAAGATTTTTGATGATCATCAGCTTGAATATATTCTGCTCGCATGTGGCGGCGGTGATGATGTGTACATGATCGGAAAAATGGCTTCATTCCAGATTCAGAACCTTTTGGTTGCATATAAAGAGCGATTTGACAAAGACAATTTTGTCAAGAATCTGCTGCTGGATAACCTGCTGCTGGTAGATATTTACAACAGAGCCAAAAAGTTGCATATCGACACAGAGGCAAGACGTGTTATCTTTATCATTGAGACAGAGCACGACAAAGACAGCAATAAACTTGATGGAATACGAAGCACACTTGGGAATAAAATCAAAGATTTTGTTACTGCTGTTGACGAGAAAGACATCATTGTTGTAAAAGAACTTGGAACAGGCGAAGGCTATACAGATCTTGAGAAAGCGGCAAAAGATATGTACGATATTCTGAAAGCAGAGGGAGAAGAACATGTTCGAATTGCTTATGGAACGATCGTGAATGATATCAAGGAAGTATCGAAATCCTACAAGGAAGCAAAACTGGCGCTTGATGTCGGCAAGATTTTCTTTGATGAGAAGAATATCATTGCATACAGCACGCTTGGTATTGGACGATTGATCTATCAGTTGCCGATTCCTCTTTGCAAAATGTTTATCCGTGAAATATTTGAGGGGAAATCTCCGGATGAATTTGATGAAGAGACATTGACTACAATTAACAAATTTTTTGAAAACAGCCTGAATGTGTCTGAAACATCAAGACAGCTTTATATCCACCGCAACACACTTGTGTATCGTCTGGATAAACTTCAGAAAAGCTCAGGTCTGGATTTGAGGGTGTTTGAGGATGCGATCACATTTAAGATTGCACTCATGGTAGTAAAATATATGAAATACATGGAGTCGTTGGAGTATTAAATAATTATAGGAGGACAGTATGATTGAATTAACAGAGGTTACGAAAGAGTACTCGAAAGGGGTTGCTGCCCTGAACGGTGTCAATCTGAAGATTGAACAGGGCGAGTTTGTATTCATTGTGGGTGACAGTGGATCGGGAAAATCAACATTGATCCGACTGATCATGAAGGAACTGGAGCCTACATCCGGAAAAATTATTGTAAATGGACAGGATCTGAGCAGATTGAAACATAGAAAGATTCCGATGTACAGAAGAGGAATCGGAGTTGTTTTCCAGGATTTCCGTTTGTTGAAGGATCGTAATATTTATGAAAATATTGCATTTGCGCAGCGTGTTATTGAGACATCGACGCGTGTGATCAAAAAGAAAGTTCCTGCGGCATTGTCCCTGGTTGGCCTGGCTCAGAAATACAAATCATATCCAAAGGAATTGTCTGGTGGAGAACAGCAGCGTGTTGCGATAGCAAGAGCGATCGTAAATGAACCTGCGATCCTGTTGGCAGATGAGCCTACCGGTAACCTTGATCCAACAAACTCATGGGAGATCATGAAGCTTCTGGAAGAAGCGAATGAACGTGGAACAACTGTTTTGGTTGTTACACATAACCAGGAGATTGTAAACGAGATGAAGAAACGTGTAATTACAATGAAAAAAGGGGTCATTGTAAGCGACGAAAAAAGAGGTGGGTATAATAATGAAAATTAGTACAATCGGATATTCTACAAAACAGGGCTTTAAGAATATAACAAGAAATAAGATGTTCTCGTTCGCATCGATTGCGACAATGGCAGCATGTATTTTTTTGTTTGGTATCTTTTATTCAATCGTGACAAACTTTAGCTACATGGTTCAGAAAGCTGAAGAAGGTGTAGCGATCACGGTTATGTTTGACGAAGACACTTCGCGTGCACAGATCAATAAGATCGGCGAGCAATTGAAAGCATGTGATGGTGTGAAAGAAGTGAAGTATGTTTCGGCAGATGAAGCGTGGGACACTTTCAAAGAAGATTATTTTGGAGAGTCTGAAGAGCTGGCAGAAGGATTTAAGAATGACAATCCGCTCAGCAACTCAGATAACTATGAGGTATACATGTCAGATGTTGCAAAGCAGAAAGACGTGGTTGCTTTTGCTGAGAAGTTAGACGGTGTACGTAAAGTGAATAAGTCAGATGTTGTTGCAAAGACACTCACCAGTGTGAACAAGCTGATCTATTACGTGTCAATTGTTCTGATCGGCCTGCTCCTTGGAGTATCGATCTTTCTGATCAGCAATACAGTTACAATGGGTATTACCGTGAGACGTGAAGAAATCGCGATCATGAAATATATCGGTGCAAAAGACAGCTTTGTTCGTGCGCCATTTCTGATTGAAGGTATTGTGATCGGATTGATTGGAGCTGCGATTCCGCTTGTTGGATTGTTCTTCCTTTATGATAAAGCGGTTGCGTATGTTATGACAAAATTCAGCCTGTTGAGTAATATTGTAGACTTTCTTCCGGTTACCACTGTCTACCGGACACTTCTTCCGGTTGGTCTTGCGCTTGGTATTGGAATCGGTTTGCTCGGAAGTATGTTTACAATCCGTAAACATTTGAGAGTATAGTTTATTGTTTGTGTGGGGACATAAATAAAACAAAAGGGAAAAGTATTAGGAGAATAAAATGCAGAAAAAAAGAATCTTAAGTATAGTGTTAAGTTTCATTCTTGCACTTGGTATGACATTACAGGTTCAGGCGTCATCGATTTCTGAAACAAAAAAAGAAGGAGATGCACTGAAAGCACAGAAAAGTGCAGTGGAAGCAGAGAAAGCAGCACTGGCTGAACAGCTTAATACACTGATCACAGATCTTGAGAAGACAAATGCAGACGTTGAGGCGAAGCAGCAGGAGATCGCGGAGAATCAGACGGAGCTTATTAAAGCAGAAATTGATGAACAGCAGCAGTATGAAAGCATGAAAATGCGTATCAAATACATGTATGAAAACGGAAATACCCAGTTTATCGAGATCCTTCTCGAATCGAAGAGTATTGGCGAGTTTCTGAATAACGCAGAGTACATCAATAAGATTTCAGAGTATGACAGAAATATGCTTGTTGAGTTCCAGAAGATTGTACAGGATGTTAAGGATAAACGTGAGAAGCTGGAACAGGAAGAGGCTGAACTTGTTCAGCTTCAGCAGGAGCTTCAGACAAAGAAAGAAGAAATCAATACATTGATTGCTGAAAAGGCACAGGAAATCGGTGATCTTAATATTGCGATCGGAGAGAATGCAAAGAAGTTAGAAGAACTTCAGGCAGCTGCAGCAGAGCAGCTTCGTTTACAGCAGGAAGCGCAGCAGGCAGCAAATAACGGATCGTCTTCAGGCGGCGCAAGCTCTTCGCCTAGACCATCCATCCCGGTCAGTGGAAATGGAGCACTCGGTAACCCTTGCCCATCGGCATATATCAGCAGTGAGTTTGGTGGAAGACAGTCACCGGGCGGAATCGGAAGTACAAATCACAAAGGACGTGATTACGCAGCGGCTTCCGGATCACCGATTTATGCTTCAGCAAGCGGTACTGTTGTAACAGCAGGTTACAATGCTGCAAGAGGAAATTATGTTGTGGTAAGCCACAGCGGCGGTCTGTCGACATTGTATCAGCATTGCAGCGCGCTTTATGTAAGTGTCGGACAATCTGTCAGTGCCGGTCAGAATATTGCGGCAGTTGGAAATACCGGATATTCTACAGGTCCTCATCTTCACTTTGAAGTATGGGTGAATGGTACCCCGGTTGATCCGCGACTTTATCTGTAATATTTTGTGATACATAGTGAATAAAATATGCTGAGTATTTCAGTATGAAAGAACGGAATAAGAGATGAAACATAATCATGGATTTTTAAAAGGGGCGCTTGTGGGCGCCCTTGCTGTGTTATTGATCACGGCACTTACTTCCTGTGGCATTGCACAGTTTGCAATCGGGAAATTAAATAGAAAAAGCGAAGAATCGATTTCGGAAAAGTACTCTTCTGATGATAAAATGATTCTGATAAATGGATTGATCGAATCTTATTATACCGGAGATGTAGATGAAGAGGATCTGAAAGAGGGCATTTATAAAGGATATATCGAAGCACTTGGAGATCCTTATTCGGTGTATTATGACGAGGAGGAAACAAAGACTCTGATGGAAAGCACGTCAGGAGAATACAGTGGGGTCGGTGCGGTTCTGTCACAGGAAAGAGAAACAGGCATCATTACGGTAGTCCAGGTGTATGATGGATCTCCGGCAGAAAAGGCGGGAATTCGTGCTAATGATCTGATCTATAAAGTCAATGATGAAGAAGTGACGGGAATAGAATTGTCAAAGGTTGTTTCGAACATCCGTGGTGAAGAAGGGACAACGGTGGATATCACAGTGCTGCGCGGAGAGGATATGGAAGAAATATCTGTCGCTGCTACCCGCCAGGTCATTGAAGTCGCAACGGTCGAGTACGAGATGAAACAAAATCATACAGGCTATATTCGTGTGACGGAGTTTGATTCTGTTACATACGAACAGTATAAGGAGGCGCTGGAATCACTTGAGAAGCAGGGCGTTGAGCGGCTTGTTGTCGATCTGAGATCGAATCCGGGCGGCAATCTTGACACTGTAGTTGATATCCTTGATCTCATGCTTCCGGAAGGAACAGTTGTGTCAATGAAAGATAAGCAGGGCAAGGAGACGGTGTTTGATTCTGATGAAGAGAATCAGTTTGAGAAGCCTGTGGCAGTTCTTGTGAACGGATACAGTGCCAGTGCATCAGAGATCTTTGCAGGGGCAATGCAGGATTATAAACTGGGCACGATCGTCGGTACACAGACATATGGAAAAGGTGTTGTTCAGAAGCTGTTTGACCTGAAGGATGGCACATGTCTGAAACTCACGATCGCAGAATACTATACACCGAGCGGAAGAAGTATCAACGGGGAAGGGGTTACCCCGGATGTCGTCGTTGAGTATGAGCCCGATGAACAAGATCCGGAATATGATAATCAGCTTCAGAAAGCAATAGAAGTCGTGAGTCAGAATCAGAAGGAACAATTATCATTTTATTAAATAACGAGAAAGAAATCGGGAATGGTTGTTTTGACCGTTCCCTTTTTTCATGTCATATGCTAAAATAACAGGTAGTATGCGATAATGCGTGTATTTTACAAAGAGAAAGGATATTACCCATGACAGTATTGATTAAAAGTGGACATGTGCTCGATCCGCTTACAGGAACGGATGCGATCAAAGATGTTTTGATTGAGGGAGACAGAATTAGGAAAGTTGAAGAAAATATCCAGGAACAGGCAGATGAAACAGTGGATGCAAAAGGCTGTTATGTAATGCCAGGATTCATTGATCTTCATGTTCATTTCAGAGATCCGGGGTTGGAATATAAAGAAACACTTACTACCGGAGGAAATGCGGCAGTTCGCGGCGGTGTTACAAGTGTATGTGCAATGCCAAATACAAAGCCGGTGATCGATAATGGAGTGAAAATCGCTGAGGTACAGAACCGTGCGAAAACAGAGTCACTTACAAATGTATTTCAGCTTGGTTCCGTAACAGTCGGACAGCAGGGAGAAGAACTGGCAGACTTGAAAGGGATGGCAAATGCAGGCTGTATTGGAATCAGTGAAGATGGAAAATCTGTAATGAATGCATCTCTTTATCGCAAAGCAATGAAGATCGCAAAAAAAGAAAATCTGATCGTTTTCGCTCACTGTGAAGATATCACAATGGTAGAAGGCGGGGTAATGAATGCAGACAGGAATTCAGAGAAGCTTGGCCTGAAGGGAATTACGAACTCTGTGGAGGATGTGATCGTTGCAAGAGATATCCTTCTTGCAAAGGAGACAGGAGTACAGCTTCATCTTTGCCATTGCTCGACAGAGGACAGCGTGAAGATGATCCGTGAGGCGAAGAAAGAAGGTCTTCCGGTGACAGGAGAAGTTTGTCCTCATCATTTCATTTTGACAAGTGATGACATTCCAAAAGATGACGGGAATTATAAGATGAATCCGCCGCTTAGAGCAAAGAGCGATGCCGATGCACTGATCGAAGGGCTTGTGGACGGAACAATGGATGTTATTTCAACAGACCATGCACCACATGGCTCTGCAGAGAAAAACTGTGGCATGAGAATGGCTGCATTCGGTATCGTAGGACTTGAGACATCCGCTGCGCTCACGTATACAGAGCTTGTTGATAAGGGAATACTGACTCCGATGCAGATGGCAGAGAAGATGAGCTATAACCCAGCAAAGATTCTGGGCCTGAAAGATAAAGGAAGTGTTTCCGCAGGAAAGATTGCAGATATCGTGGTGTTTAACCCGAACAGAGAATACCTGATCGATAAAAATGAATTTGTTTCAAAAGGCAAGAACACACCGTTTCACGGACGTCCTGTAAAAGGAGAAGTTGCATGTACGATCGTGGGTGGAAAAATAGTATATAAAGGAGGAAAAATCATTGATTAATAAATTAGTACAGAACATTAAGAAAACAGAGGCGCCAATCGTAGTAGGACTCGATCCGATGTTAAGCTATATTCCGGAGCATGTTCAGAAAAAAGCATACCAGGAATTTGGCGAGACATTAGAGGGAGCCGCAGAGGCAATCTGGCAGTTTAACAAAGAAATTGTTGATAAGACATATGATCTTATTCCGGCAGTAAAACCACAGATTGCGATGTATGAACAGTTTGGAGTTCCTGGACTTATCGCATTTAAGAAAACAGTTGATTACTGTAAAGAAAAAGGTCTTGTAGTGATTGGTGATATCAAACGTGGAGACATCGGTTCTACATCAGCAGCTTATGCAGTAGGACATCTCGGAAGAGTTCAGGTTGGAAGCAAATCGTATGTTCCGTTTGACGAGGATTTTGCTACAGTAAACCCATATCTTGGCTCTGATGGAGTAAATCCATTTATCAAAGTATGTCAGGAAGAAAAGAAAGGTCTTTTCATTCTTGTAAAAACTTCTAACCCATCCAGTGGAGAGTTCCAGGATCAGCTGATCGACGGAAGACCATTGTATGAACATGTGGGTGAAAAAGTCGCTGCATGGGGAGAAACATGTATGGGTGATGAGTACAGTTATATCGGCGCAGTTGTTGGCGCAACTTATCCGGAGATGGGTAAAGTGCTCAGAAAAGTAATGCCGAAGTCATATATCCTTGTACCTGGATATGGTGCACAGGGAGGAAAAGGAAAAGATCTTGTTCATTTCTTTAATGAAGACGGACTCGGAGCGATCATCAACTCTTCCCGTGGAATCATTGCAGCGTACAAGCAGGAAAAATACGCTCAGTTTGGTGAGCTGAATTTTGGTGATGCATCAAGAGCTGCAGTAGAAGATATGGTGGCAGACGTAAGAAGTGCACTTCACTCATTGTAAAAAAAGAAAAGGGGAATACTTTATGGCAAAGACAAAAGAATCTGCTGTTGTAATTTCACAGGAATCACTGGCAGATGGTATTTTCAGCATGTGGATAAAGACTGAGGCGGCAAAGGAAGCAAAGCCGGGACAGTTTATGTCTCTGTATACAACGGATGGAAGCAAACTTCTTCCAAGACCGATCAGTATCTGTGAGATTGATAAAGAACAGATGGCACTGCGCATGGTTTATCGCGTGACAGGTGAAAAGACCGGAACAGAGCAGTTCTCTAAATTGCAGTCAGGAGATACGATCCCGGTGATCGGACCTCTTGGAAATGGCTTCCCATTCGAGAAGGCGAAAGGCAAAAAAGCGTTTCTTATGGGTGGGGGAATCGGTGTTCCGCCAATTCTTGAACTTGCGAAACAGATGCAGTGCGAGGAGAAACAGATCGTAGTTGGATATCGTGATTCACATACATTCCTTCGGGAACAGTTTGAAGAAAATGGATCTCTCTACATTTCAACTGAGGATGGAAGTGTTGGCAGCAAAGGAAATGTTATGAATGCAATCGAAGAAAATAATCTGAAAGCGGATATTATTTTTGCGTGCGGACCGACTCCAATGCTTCGTGCGATTAAAACATATGCACAGGAGAACGACATTGAATGCTATATTTCCCTGGAGGAGAGAATGGCATGTGGCATCGGCGCATGTCTTGCATGTGTCTGCAAGAGCAAAGACGTTGATCATCACAGCAATGTTCACAATAAACGGATTTGTAAGGATGGTCCTGTATTTCTTGCTTCGGAGGTGGAAATCTAATGAATATGTCAGTTAATATTGCCGGAGTAGAGTGGAAGAATCCGGTAACTGTTGCATCCGGAACGTTTGGATCCGGAGCAGAATTTTCGGAATTTGTTGATCTGAACAGACTGGGTGCGGTGACGACAAAAGGCGTTGCGAATGTACCGTGGCCGGGGAACCCTACGCCGAGAGTAGCAGAAGTATACGGTGGAATGATGAATGCGATCGGATTACAGAATCCGGGCATTGACCTTTTCTGTGAGAGAGATATTCCTTTCTTAAAGCAGTATGATACAAAGGTGATTGTGAATGTGTGCGGAAAGTCAAAGGAAGATTACTGTGAAGTTGTAGAACGCCTTGCAGATGAAGCTGTTGATATGCTTGAGATCAATATTTCCTGTCCGAATGTCAAAGAAGGCGGAATCGCGTTCGGACAGAATCCAAAAGCTGCTGAAGAGATTACAAGAGCAGTGAAGAAATATGCGAAGCAGCCGGTGATCATGAAGCTGAGCCCAAATGTGACAGATATTACAGAGATGGCAAGAGCAGTTGAAGCAGGCGGAGCAGATGCAGTGTCTCTGATCAATACACTGACTGGAATGAAGATCGATATTAATCGCAAAACATTTGCGATCGCGAACAAGACCGGAGGTGTTTCCGGCCCGATCGTTCATCCGATCGCAGTTCGTATGGTATATCAGGTGGCACAGGCAGTTGAGATACCGATCATTGGAATGGGCGGAATCTCGTGCGCAGAGGATGCGATCGAATTTATTCTTGCCGGAGCAAGTGCGGTATCGATCGGTACTTCAAACTTCCATAATCCGGCAATCACATTGGAAGTGATCGATGGTATAGAAGCATATATGCGCCGTCACGGATTTGAAAGTGTAAAAGATATGGTCGGAATTGTGAAATAGAGACCGGGCATTTCGATATATGACAGGGATCTGTTGTCTGATCCTGAATGAATTTTAAACAGGAGGCTTCTTAAGAAATGGAAAGTTATAAGTCAGAATTTATTGAATTTATGGTTGAGAGCAATGTTCTCAAATTTGGAGAGTTTACATTAAAGAGTGGAAGAAAGTCACCATTTTTTATGAATGCAGGAGCTTATGTGACCGGTTCACAGCTTCAGAGACTTGGTGAATATTATGCAAAGGCAATTCATGCACAGTACGGAGATGACTTTGATGTGCTTTTCGGACCTGCATATAAGGGAATTCCGATCAGTGTTGTCACAGCGATCGCATACAGCAATTTATATGGCAGGGAAGTACGCTATTGTTCAGATCGTAAAGAAGAAAAAGATCACGGCGCGGACAAGGGAAGTTTTCTTGGAAGCAAACTACGGGACGGAGACCGTGTTGTAATGATCGAGGATGTTACAACATCGGGTAAATCAATGGAAGAAACAGTGCCGAAGGTAAGAGGTGCTGCTGACGTGGAAATCGTCGGCCTTATGGTGTCTTTGAACCGTATGGAAGTGGGCAAGGGCGGAGAAAAATGTGCGCTTGACGAGATTAAGGATCTGTATGGCTTTGAGACGAGTGCGATCGTATCAATGGACGAGGTTGTGGAACATTTATATAACAGGGAGTGTCAGGGGAAAGTCGTGATCGATGATACATTAAAAGCGGCAATTGACGCATATTATGAACAGTATGGTGTGAAATAACAGGAGGAACAGAAAATGAACGAGAAGGCATACAAGACGATGGGAGTTGCGGGTGGTGCAGGCATTGCGATCGGGATTGTTGTGATGGTTGTCGGTGTTGCAGCCGGAGTGATTTCGATTATCTGCGGAGCCCGTCTTCTGAAAAACAAAGAGGGACTGATGTTCTAAATGGCAAATAAAAGAAAGAAATCGCGTGTCATAGGGAAAATACTGTTTGTTCTCTATATTGTTTTCCTGATCTATTTTCTGATCTTTTCAGAATGGTACGGGCGTGAGGGGGCAACGCAGAGTTATCGGTATAACCTTGTGCTGTTCAAAGAAATCCGCAGGTTCTGGGAGTATCGTGATCAACTCGGATGGTATGCGATGTTTGCAAATATATTTGGAAATGTGATTGTTTTTCTTCCATTTGGATACTTTTTACCGATGTCATGTAAATATCGAAGTTTTTTTGAGACAGCCTTTTACAGCTTTGCGCTGAGCTTCTGTGTGGAGTCTTTTCAGCTGATCTCAAAAGTTGGAAGCTTTGATGTCGACGATATTTTACTGAATACGGTTGGAGGAGTACTCGGATATATCATATTCGAGGTAAGTGAAACAATAAGGAGAAGACATGGCAATAAGAAATCTTAAGATTGTAACAGAAGATTTAAGGCGAAAACGTGAGAAGAAGTTACGCGAAAAAGAAAGAAAAAACCGCCGGATCCATAAATTTGGACAGATGGAATTGAAACATGCAAAAAGAGGAAAATTATCCTGCTATATGGCATTTTGTTCTGCATTTCTTATGATGCTGATTTTTTCGGTATCTTACATAAGCAGAGGAAATGTGAATATTGGAATTGGTTTTGTGGGAGTGATCGTTCTGATCCTTTCTGCAATGGGAATGCGCTGGGGATACGAAGGATTAAAGGAGAGAAATAAAAAGTATATTACCTGCAAGATCGGTATGGGATGCAATGGTTTGATTCTGCTTGTATTTATTATGACATTTGTAAGGGGGCTTTTTTAAATGATGAGAGAAAGATACGAACTGGCAGCAGAACGCATCAGATTAATACCGGAAGAGGAGTCTGTCAGACTCCCCTTCCGTAACTATTTTAGGCAGGTGGCATCATTTGTCCTGATGCTTCTTAAGCTGTGGGATATAATAGAACAAGGCGAGTATAAAGATCTTCTGCTGGAAGAACTGGAGAGCTGGAATCATCGTCTGTATGAAGATATCATGCCGGATAAATATGAGACAAGCTATGCAAATCCGTCATATGCGGCAAAGGAATTGGGTACGGAATACGGTCAGATCCTCAGCTTTCTATATGCTGAGATCCGCGGAGGAATCCCGTATGTATTTGAGCAAAAGCAGGAATATCTGACGATCCTGATGGAATTATTTGTTGAGATTTATAACTGTTTCGAAGCAGAGGAACCACAGGATCCGGAGCCTGGGACCGGCGGGCCGTCTGTTCGAGAATTGAAAGAGATCATTTTCTGGTACGCAAGTGATTACTGTGATGTTTTTGTTGCAGACAGAATCATGGATCAGATCGATCCGTCAAAAGATTTTGCAGTTAATATCATTGAGAACAGCGATCTTTCTGACCTTAGATATCTGTATCAGTATGGTGAGTATGTTGGGGAAAATGAGATCCGGACAGCAAAACATCTGCTGGAGGCAGATGAATCTGTGATCAAAAAGATGGCAGATGTCTACACAGAGGGATATCGAATCGGTTTTGTAAATACAGGAAAAGACCTTTCCAAAAAATCAGTCGTAAACATCCGTTATGTGCTTGGATTTGAACGGGTCGTGAAAAAGGCAATTGAGAACTTTAAGGAGATGGGACTGAAACCGGTGATCTACCGTGCGGGCTCCAGTGTCCTTACAAAACACCGGATTGCCAAAGTGGGCTATTATGGTGGAAATGTCAATCCGCAGTATGATTACGATCACAGAGATGACCAGGGGCTTTTCCTGAATCGGAGATTCACGGAACGTAAACTTGAAGTGATGAGATATGTGTATGAAAATCACAAAACACTTGCCTCAGGATTTGCAGGTCCGGCTGTCATTGAGGTGTTTGGAGAAAAGCCGTTTATTCCGGATGTGAAGGAAGCGGCTGTGAAGCTTTCGGCAAAGCAGGAAGAGATACTTCGTTCTTTCACAAATAAGTCCGGGCAGTTGACGAACGAATATATCAAGGGAGAAGAGAGAAGCTTTACGATCGTTGCCTATCCGCTTCCGGAGATTGGTCCTGATTATAACGAGATCTTTGATGAAGTCATCCGAATCAATACACTGGATGCATCTGTCTATGAGAAAGTACAGCAGACGATCATTGATGCACTGGATCAGGGAGAATCTGTGCATATCGTCGGAAAAGGTGAGAACCGCACAGATCTGACAGTACAGCTTTACAAATTGAAGGATCCTTCAAAGGAGACGATTTTCGAGAACTGTGTGGCTGATGTGAACATCCCTGTAGGGGAAGTGTTTACAACTCCTGTTCTGGAGGGGACAAACGGCAAACTCCATGTCACAAAAGTATATTTGAATGAACTCCAGTACCTGGATCTTGAAATTGATTTTAAAGATGGAATGATCGATGATTATCGCTGCAGTAATTTCGTAAATGAGGAAGACGGAAAGAAGTATATCTCAGACAATGTGCTTCATAATCATAAGACTCTTCCGATGGGAGAGTTTGCGATCGGAACAAATACGACAGCCTACGTCGCTGCGAGAAAGTATGGGATTGAAGACAAGATGCCGATTCTGATCGCGGAAAAGACAGGACCACATTTTGCAGTCGGAGACAGCTGTTACAGCTGGGCAGAAGATATCCGCGTCTATAATCCAAACGGAAAGGAAATTGTGGCAAAAGATAATTCTGTATCGATCTTTCGAAAGGAAGATATTTCAAAAGCATATCTGAACTGCCATACAGATATTACCATTCCTTATGATGAACTTGGACGGATCGCCGTGATCAGAAAAGACGGATCGGAGATATCGATCATCGAGGACGGAAGATTTGTTCTTCCGGGAACAGAATTATTGAATGAACCACTGGATGAAGCTTAATAAATACCATTAATTTATCTAATAAATAAAATGTTTTATTCCGCTTTATTATTAGAAGAACTTATGCTACGATGAAGCAAGGATAGAAACATTGTAATGTTTCGACTCATAAATCTTATGATTTAAGAAAGGATACGTAAAATGTCTAAAGTAGGAATCGTAATGGGCAGCGACTCAGACCTTAAGGTTATGAGCAAAGCGGCTGCTATGTTGGAGAAACTTGGAATTGAGTATGAGATGACGATCATCTCGGCACATCGCGAACCGGATGAACTGATCGAGTGGACAAGAAGTGCCGCAGATCGTGGAATTGGAGTAATGATCGCAGGTGCAGGAATGGCAGCAGCACTTCCTGGAATGTGTGCCGCATTGTTCCCGCTTCCTGTAATCGGAGTACCGCTTTCCGGTAAGAATCTGGACGGAATGGATGCAGTTTTCTCAATCATGCAGATGCCGCCTGGAGTTCCGGTTGCAACGGTTGCGATCGACGGAGCGATGAATGCGGCAATTCTGGCAGCGAAGATTCTTGCCGTTTCAGATACAGACATTCTTAATAAAATCAAAGCCTACACAGAGGAAATGAAAAACACTGTGAAAGGCAAAGATGCAAAGTTGCAGGAAATCGGATATAAAGCATATTTGGAACAGAAATAAACAATTTTTTAGGATTAGGAGATTAGTTATGGATTACAAGAAAGCAGGAGTAGATATTGAAGCTGGTTACAAATCGGTTGAACTTATGAAAGAGCATGTTAAGAAAACAATGCGTGCTGAAGTACTTGGTGGACTTGGAGGATTCTCCGGAGCATTCTCACTTGCGAAGATCAAAGAGATGGAAGAGCCGGTACTTTTGTCCGGAACAGATGGATGCGGAACAAAAGTTAAACTTGCTATGATCATGGATAAGCATGACACGATCGGTATTGATGCGGTTGCTATGTGTGTAAATGATATTGCCTGTGCAGGTGGTGAACCATTATTTTTCCTTGACTACATCGCTTGTGGAAAGAACTATCCTGAAAAAATCGCTACAATTGTAAAAGGTGTTGCTGAAGGTTGTCTTCAGTCTGACGCTGCATTGATCGGCGGCGAGACAGCAGAACACCCAGGCCTTATGCCGGAAGATGATTATGACCTTGCCGGATTTGCTGTGGGTGTCTGTGAGAAGAAAGAGCTTATCACAGGCGAGAACTTAAAAGATGGAGATGTGTTGATCGGTATGGCATCTTCAGGGGTACACAGCAATGGATTCTCACTCGTTCGTAAAGTATTTGAAATGACAGAAGAATCACTTAATACATACTATGATGAATTAGGAAAAACACTTGGAGAAGCATTACTTGCGCCTACAAGAATTTATGTAAAAGCATTGAAGAACGTGAAGAATGCAGGCGTGACTGTAAAGGCATGCAGCCATATTACAGGCGGCGGTTTCTATGAGAACGTTCCGCGTATGCTCGTTGACGGAGTACATGCAGTGATCGAAAAAGACAGCTATCCGGTTCCTCCGATCTTCGGTCTTATGGCAGAAAAGGGAAACATTGAAGAGCAGATGATGTACAACACATTCAACATGGGTCTTGGAATGGTTGTTGCAGTTGATCCGGCAGATGTTGAGAAAGCAATGGAAGCGATGAGAGAAGCCGGTGATGTTCCATATGTAGTCGGACATATCAAAGCCGGTGAAAAAGGAGTTACATTATGCTAAAAGTTTTGGTGCTTGTATCTGGCGGCGGAACCAATCTTCAGGCGATTCTGGATGCGGTAGATAACGGTGTGATCACAGATACAAAAATCGTAGGCGTCATCAGCAATAATGCAAATGCTTACGCACTTGAGAGGGCGAAGAAGGCAGGTGTTTCCGGTGAGTGCATTTCTCCAAAGAATTTTGAATCAAGAGAAATCTTTAATGAGAAGTTTCTGGAGGCAGTCGATGCATATGAGCCGGATCTGATCGTGCTTGCCGGATTCCTTGTTGTGATCCCTGCGAAAATGATTGAGAAATATCGCAATAAGATTGTAAATATACATCCATCCCTGATTCCTTCTTTCTGTGGAACGGGATTCTATGGATTGAAAGTTCATGAGGCTGCGTTAGAGCGCGGTGTAAAAGTGGTTGGAGCAACCGTTCACTTTGTCGATGAAGGAACTGATACGGGACCGATTATTTTGCAGAAAGCAGTTGAAGTACAGGACGGAGATACACCAAAGATTCTTCAGCAGCGTGTCATGGAACAGGCTGAGTGGAAGATCCTGCCGGAGGCGATCAATCTGATCGCACATGGAAAAGTACAGGTGGTTGACGGGAAGACTCAGATAGGAGGAAACTAAACATGAAAGTTTTAGTAGTTGGAAGCGGCGGAAGAGAGCACGTGATCTGCTCTTGCGCAGCGAAAAGCGAAAAAGTAGATAAAGTATACTGTGCACCGGGAAATGCCGGAATCGAGCAGGTTGCAGAGTGTGCTCCGATCGGAGCAATGGAATTTGACAAGATCGTGGCATTTGCAAAAGAAAAAGAGATCGATCTTGTTATTGTCGGAATGGATGATCCGCTGGTCGGAGGTCTTGTTGATGAACTTGAGGCAGCAGGTATCCGTGCATTTGGTCCAAGAAAGAACGCGGCGATCCTTGAAGGTTCAAAAGCATTCTCAAAAGATCTTATGAAAAAATACAATATTCCAACAGCTGCTTACGAGAATTTCACGGATCCGGATGCGGCGATCAAATATCTTGAGACAGCGAAATTCCCGATCGTTCTGAAAGCGGACGGGCTTGCACTTGGAAAAGGAGTATTGATCTGCGAGAATTTCGAAGAAGCGAAGGCGGGCGTGAAAGAGATCATGCTTGATAAGAAATTCGGTTCTGCCGGAAATGAGATGGTCATCGAAGAATTTATGACAGGACGTGAAGTATCTGTCCTTACATTTGTAGACGGAAGCACGATCAAAACGATGACCTCAGCACAGGATCACAAACGTGCAGGTGATGGAGATACCGGTCTGAATACCGGAGGAATGGGAACTTTCTCTCCAAGTCCTTTCTACACACCTGAAATCGAGAAATTCTGCGAAGAAAAGATCTTCCAGCCGACCGTTGATGCGATGAAAGCAGAAGGAAGAGAGTTCAAGGGAATCATCTTCTTCGGCCTTATGCTCACAGAAGACGGACCGAAGGTGCTTGAGTACAACTGCCGTTTTGGTGATCCGGAGGCACAGGTTGTACTTCCGAGAATGAAAAATGACCTTATTGAAGTGGCAGAAGCCTGTATCGACGGAAGACTTGATGAGATCGATCTTCAGTTTGAGAATAATGCAGCAGTGTGTGTCGTTCTTGCAAGTGAAGGATATCCTGTTTCATACGAGAAGGGAATTCCGATCAGCGGACTTGACGAGTTCGAGAAGCATGATGGATACTATTGCTTCCATGCAGGAACAAAGCTTGTGGATGGCCAGTTCGTGACAAACGGCGGACGTGTGCTTGGTATCACTGCAAAAGGAAGCGATCTCAAAGAGGCAAGAGCAAATGCATATGCTGCAACTGAGTGGGTTCAGTTTGCAAACAAATACAAGAGAAATGATATTGGAAAAGCAATCGATGAAGCATAGTCACAGAAAGTAAAAATGATAGAGCGCAGACAGAAGAAACCTTTTGTCTGCGCTTTTTGAATTTCTTTATTTGCATTTTGGGGTTAATATGGTGTATTATGATAATACAAGTTTTAATACAAGATAAGAGGAATTGAGAGATGATAGAGAGAACAAATTCCATACCGTTATATTTACAGTTAAAAGACAAAATCAAGCGAGAGATTCGTACAGGTATTTTGAGACCTGGAGACAAGCTTCCATCAGAGTCTCAACTCCAAAAACAATATGGAATGAGTCGTGTCACTGTAAGAAATGCGATGGAAGCATTGACTGTAGAAGGATATATTATCAAAGTACAGGGGAAAGGTAGTTTTGTAGCACAGTCAGATATGCTTCGTCTGCCGATCGGAGTGACAAGTTACACAGAAGATGCAAAGATTCAGGGTGTTTCTCTCACGTCAAAGGTCATAAAAGCGGAGATCGAAGATATTGCTTCAGACACTGACAGAGAATTTTTCGGAGAAGATAAAAGTGGAAAAGTCGTAGTTATTAAGAGGCTTCGTTGTGCAAATGGTGTACCGATCACGATTGAGGAAAACCATTTTTCAATGGATTTGGTGAAGCTGTTGGATGAAGACTTAGAGGGATCGCTCTATGAGCTTCTTATGAGCAAATACCACATTGTACCTGCAAATAAAGGGAGAAGAAGCATCAAGATTTCTTTTGCCACAGAGGAAGTGGCTCATTTGCTGGATCTGGGAGTTGGAACTCCGGTTATTGATTCCGAGATGGGAGTATTTGGAACGAGTGGAGAACCAATACATACGGTAAGGGATATTGTCCGGGGTGACAATGACCGTTTTATGAGATGGTATGTATAAAGAATAATACAAGATAAGTCAAGTAAAGCAAGTTTTGAAGAAAAACTTGTTTTTTTGTACAAAAAATGAATCATCAATTTGTATAATATGAACGAAAACATGTGTTAAAATATAATGCGTGTTGACAAATTTATCAATAACTTGTATTCTTTATATAAGACGTGTTAATACATCTTCGAAAGGGAATGGAAATTATGAAAAGAAAGCCAAGTGTAATTGCCATAGGAATATGTGTTGTTGATATTTATCGACATCATAATAGAATGTATCCTGGGGGAAATGAGTTTAATGTATCATATAATGCAATGCTTCAAGGTGCTACGTCAGCATTTATGGGAGTGTTTGCAGATGATAAAGTTGGAGATATTCTGGAACAGACGCTGGTTGAAAATGGAATTGATACAAGCCGCTGCCACCACGAACATGGTTCCAGCGGATGGGCACTTGTGGATCTGGTAGAAGGAGACAGAGTTTTTGTAGATTGGAATACGAAAGGTGTTACAGACCTCTACCCATTTTCTTTCACAGATAGTGAAATAGCATATATAAAAACATTTGACATTGCAAGTACGAGCAAAAATTCGAGAATATCATATGAGAAATTTGAAAAACTTGCAAAGGCCGGTGTGAAGCTCAGCTATGATTTTAATGATAATTTTACGGATGAAGATATTGAAAGAATCGCACCGTGTGTAAAAATCGGATTTTTTTCCGGAAGTCATCTTACAGAAAAAGAGTGTAGAAAGATTTTGAAAAAAACAGTAGATAAAGGTTGCGAAGTTGCTGTTGTTACAAGAGGTGGAGAAGCATCAATAGCATTTGACGGAGAAGACTATACTTATCAGGAAGTTATGAAAGTGAAAGCGACCGATACAATGGGAGCGGGAGATTCCTTTATCAGTGCATTTTTAACGAATTATTTTTCAGTAGAGACTGACGAGTCGAATCATACTGAAAGTAAGATAAAACAGTCACTGAAATATGCAAGCGAATATGCTGCGACAGTGGTGGTGAAAGATGGTTCGCTGGGAGTGGGTTATGACGTCGACCCGAACTGCCTGTCCGACATCTTGAATCTTTAAGAAAGGTGGAAAACATTATGAAAAAGAGAATTTTAGCAACGTTATTATCAACGACAATGGTTCTTGGTATGTTGGCAGGTTGTGCAACATCAGGAAGCTCTGAAAGTGATAGTTCTGAGTCTTCGGATGGCGAAAAAGTGGTACTTACATTTCTGAACAAATATCCGGAAGATCCATATGCACAGTATTTCGAGGATGCAGTTGCAGCATTTGAAGAGGAAAACCCAAATATTGATATTCAGATGGAAAATGTATCTGATGAAGCGATTAAGGACAAATTGACAACAATGGCAGCAGGTGGAGAAATGTCAGATATCTTCTTCTCATGGACAGGAGAAAGAGTTAAGAGATTCGCCCGTAATGATCTTGCTCTTGATTTGACACCATATCTTGAAGCAGATGCAGAATGGGCAGATGGATTTCTTCCGGCATTTCTTGCCAACTCAACATTAGATGGATCCACATATGCAATCCCATTTAGAAGTGGAATCATGTACTTTGTATATAATAAACAGGTATTTGAAGATTACAATCTCGAAGTTCCTGAGACATGGGATGAATTTATTGCAATCTGTGAGAAATTAAAAGATACAGATGTAACACCAATCGCATTCGGTAACTCAGCTGCATGGTATTCATCATGGTGGATCGGACTTCTCAATGCGATGATGGTTCCGGCAGAAACAATGAACGCTGACTATACACCAGAGACAGGTGAATTTACAGATCCAACATATGAGAAAGCTGTTCAGACATTCCTTGATCTTAACACAAATGGTTATTTTGGAGACAATGTAAATGCAAAAGACTATTATGAAGTACGTGAAGGATTCTGTGCAGGTCAGTATGCTATGATGCTTGATGCAACACCACAGTTTACACAATATGATGATGGTATGGGTGCTGAAAACTGGGGATACTTTAAAGTTCCTGTAATGGAAGGCGCTGCTGGTGATCCGGGTACGATCGGCGGTGGTGGAGAAGCATGGATGATTTCAAAATCATGTGCTCACCCTGACGAAGCTGTAGCTTTCCTTAAATTTATGACAACATTAGAGCAGGGACAGAAACAGACAAAAGAGTCTGGTCTCCCAAATGCATTGAAAGGCGGAATCACAGCTGATAATGCAACAGAGGCTCTTGCAAACGCGTATGCAGATGCAGAAGGTTACACAAATATTGCGGACTGGCTTGACTGTGCAATCGAGGCTTCTATAGCTGATCAGTATATGGTAAGCCTTCAGGAAGGTTTTGATGGGAAATCAGCAGCTGATATTATGAAAGATGTTCAGGAAGCAGCTAAAAAAGTCAGAGAAGAATACGCTAAATAGTATTTGTTTCAGAGCGCGCCTTCCTGGGGCGCGCTCATATCATAACACGGAGGAAGCCTATGAATAGAAAAGGAAGCAAAAAAACTGCGTTCATGTATATGGCACCGGCAATGATTGTCATTTTAGTGTTTCTTTATCTCCCTATTATTCTGAACTTTGTGAATAGTTTGTATAAATGGGGAGCTATTTCAAAAGAGGTAAGCTGGGTTGGATTCAGATACTATAAAGAGATCATTCATGACCCGATTATCCATACTGCATTGAAAAACAATCTTATTTTTGCGCTGACTTCGGTTGCGTGTCAGATTGGCGTTTCATTAGTGATTGCAGCTGTTTTAGAGATGAAATTTCTTCGCAAATGGCAATCCTTTTTTCGGACCATTTATTTTATTCCGTCTTTGCTGATGGTAACAGTAACTGGTATAACATTTAAAATGCTATATAGTCCTACGATTGGTCTTTTGAATCCAGTTTTGGAAAAATTAGGCTTTGATACATCAAATATCGCAATTTTGGCAAATCCGGACACAGCAATTTGGGGAATCTCAGCAATGTCTCAATGGCAATATATCGGCTATACAGTTGTGTTATTTATTGTTGCAATGCAAAGCATTTCAGAAGATATATACGAGGCTGCAGAAATAGATGGAGCATCTACTTTGCAACAGTTTTTTACGATTACGGTTCCGTTGATGAAAGAAACGGTAATGATCAACATGATTATCGTAATCACAGGTGCTTTCCGAGTATTTGATGAAGTATATGTTACAACAGGTGGTGGACCTGGAACTTCTACACAGACACTTGCAACTTATTTGTACCAGATTGGTTTTAAAAATGATCAGATGGGATATGCATCTGCCATTGCCTTTTTTGTGTTTTTGATTACGTTTATCATTGGCCTGTTCCAAATGAAATCATATAATTTGGAAAATTAGAAGGGAGGATATTGCATGAAGAAGAAAATCGTACATGGATTGATTGTGGCACTTCTTATTATGTTTGCTGTTATTATTATTCTCCCTTTGATCTGGGTGGTGTTGACAGGATTCAAAACGAATAAGGAATTATTTCTTGAACCATGGAAAATGCCGGAAGTGTGGAAAGTTCAAAACTATATTGATGCGTGGAATGCCGGAATTGGGACATTTTTGAAAAACAGTGTTTTGATTACAGTGGGTTCAACCGTTTTTTCAACAATGCTTGCATGTTACGCTGCTTATCCGATATCAAGAATAAGATTCAAAACGAAAAAATTTTGGGTGCTTATCATTCTTGGCGGATTAATGCTGGCACCGCAATCAGCAGTTATTTCCTTGTTTAAAATGGCGAACGTGATGGGGCTGTATGATACATATGTGGGAATGATTGTTATTACAGGCGCTTTTCGAATTCCATTCGCAACATTTTTGATTATGACATTTTATAAGGATATCAGTGTCAACCTGGATGAATCAGCTATGATTGACGGAGCATCACCAAGACAGATCTTTTGGAAAATCATTATGCCGCTCAGCAAGCCGATCATTGCGTCGTGTGCAATCGTAAGCTTCCGTGCTGTGTGGAATGAACTCATGTTTGCAAATGTATTGTTAGATTCTACAGCAAAGAAAACAGTTCCGGTAGGATTAGTCAACCTTCAGGGAACCACTACAACAAACTGGACCATGTTGATGTCCGGAATGGTGATTGCGTCTGTGCCACTGATCATCATGTTCCTTGTTTTACAGAAACATTTTATTCGAGGATTGACTGCCGGAAGCGTGAAAGGCTAATAAACAAGACTTAAGGAGTGATAGATATGGAAATCAGAGAGTTAATTGAAAAAATCGTAAAAGAGAAAGAAAATGATGGCGGAATTAAAAGTATAGTATGGGTGGCAGCAGGCGGATCGCATGATGGACATTATGCAGCGCAATATTTTATGGACAGAGAGTCTACAGTTGTTCGTTCTCAGCAGATTACAAGCAGTGAGTTTGTATATGCAACTCCAAAAAGAGTTGGTAAAAACACAATTGTTGTATGTACATCCATGAGAGGAACAAAGGAAACGATCGAAGCTGCAAAAGTTGCAAAATCACTTGGTGCTGTAACCATCAGCCAGTATGTCGATGAGTCAGAACTCACACAAGTCTGTGATTATAATGTTCAGTATGGAAGTATTTGGGAAGATGACAAAGATCAAAGTAAAACAAATGCGGGCAATGCTCTTCGTATAGCTATGGCGCTTGTTGATATCGTAGAAGGTTATGAGCATTATGATGAAGCCATGGAAGCATTTACAAGAGTTCAGCCGGCATATGTAAAAGCAAGAGAGTATTGTAAGCCACTGGCAGAAAAATGGGCAAATGATATGAAGGATGAGAAATGTATCACAGTCCTTGCGAGCGGTCCTGCATACGGGTCGGGAAGAATCTTTTCAACATGTAATATTCTTGAAATGCTCCAGATTCAGTCACCGACATTTAATTGTTGTGATTTTTTCCATGGACCATTTGAGATTACGGATAAGAATCAGCCATTCTTCCTTCTTATGGCAGACGGAAGGACAAGAAAAGCAGACGAAAGAGCAAAAGTATTCCTCGACAAATATGCAGGGGAGAAGGTTTATATTCTTGATGCGAAAGAGATTGGTATCTCAAATCTCAAAGACAGCGTATCAGAGTACTTCACTCATCTTTTGTTTACTCCTGTTCTTAATAATGTATATATGAAAGAACTATCGAAAGCTACAGGTGTTGACTATACAACACGCAGATATATGTGGAAAGTTCAGTATTAAAATAATAAGAGCATGGAGTGAATACTCTGTGCTCTTAATTATTATAGCTGTGGTGGTAAAATATGGATGTCTTACGGGAAAATTCAAATAACCCTCTTTATATTCAGATTCGAGATGCGATACAAAGTGATATTGAAGATGGAATCCTGAATCCGGGAGATAAAATTCCATCTGAGACAATTCTTCAAAAAAGATATTGCGTAAGCCGGGTGACAATACGCAAAGCAATTGATTTGCTGGTTGAAAGTGACGATATTGTTCGTATACATGGGAAAGGGATGTATGTGTCTCAAGTGAAAGAATTTCGGAAAAAGGAAGAGACAACAGGATTTACAAAATTGTGCAAAATGCAGGGAAAAGCTTCTATTTCTCAAGTTATTGGGG
Source organism: Eubacteriales bacterium (assembly GCA_030526265.1). Taxonomy (GTDB): domain Bacteria; phylum Bacillota; class Clostridia; order Lachnospirales; family Lachnospiraceae; genus Claveliimonas. Next base: position 44,548 of record JAUNDE010000009.1, read on the forward strand.
CTAATATGAGGAAATCAACAGAAGAACAAATGGAATTTTTTCATTTGTCGAATGAGGAAGAAGTATTATTTTTGGAGAGAGTAAGAAAAGTTGATGGAATTCCATTTATTATAGAAACAAACTTTTTTCATCCGTCTTGTCGCTTTCTTCTGGAGGAAGATCTATCGGGATCAATTTACGATGTGTTAGAAAGAAAGTATCACATAATACCAAAAAACATTGGGAAAAATGAGGTGATCATATCACACGCAAATGAATATCAGGCGAAAATTTTACGTGTGAAAGTAGGGACTGTTGTAATTGTGAACCATGCGTTTGTTTATGATAATGAAAATCATCCGTTGCATGTAGTTGAGCAGGTAGTACGAGTCGATCGACCAGAGGATTTTGTTTATTATCTTGGGAAATAATACGAGTTAAAATGCTCGTATTATTTTGATTCATGTTTGTTGACTGAATGAGTACAAGTGTTATGATTATAAAAAAGGATGTATTAAGACGTATTTAGGAGGGACTAATATGGACATCAAAGAATTACAGAAAATGGTATCGAATATCAAAGAAAAAAGTGACAAAAAAGGCGGAATCAGAAATGTATATTTTATTGCCTGCGGAGGTTCTCTGGCAGGTATTTATGCGGGTTGGTACGTTCTGGAAAGAGAATCAACAATTTTTCGTGTAGGTTTATACAATGCAAGTGAATTTCTGCAGACAACCCCAAAGGCGTTTGGAGAAAATACATTGTGTGTGTTGTCTACACTGAAAGGTACTCCTGAAGTTGAAGAAGCAATAAAATTTTGCAGGGAAAACGGAGCATATACGATTGCTCTTGTTGGAGAAGGTAATGAAAACAGTACAAAGTATGCAGATGGTGTGATTCGCTTCAAATCTATTGGAGAAGTTACAACGCCGATGCTTGAGACAAATGTGACTCAATCCATCGCTTTGTCATTTGAACTGCTGAAACAGTACGAGGATTACAAATATTATGAAGATGCTTTAAGAGCATATGATGTACTGGAAGAGATGGCTGTTAGAATTCGCAAATATGTAAATAACGGACCTGCACAGGAATTTGCAAGAACTCATAGGCACGAAGATGTGATCTATGTGATGGGAGGAGCACCTGCAATGGGGGTTTCTTATGCAACCTCGATCTGTAGTCTTATGGAAATTCAGTGGATTCATTCTCCAACTGTGAATTCAGCAGAGTTTTTCCACGGACCATTCGAAACATTGGATCGGAATCTCCCTCTGGTGCATCTTGTAAGTGATGGAAGAAGTCGGGAAGAAGATCTTCGATGCCAGCGATTTCTTGATAAATTTGGAGGAAAAGTAACCACGATTGATGCTAAAGAACTTGGAATCGATGTCCTTGGAGATCATGTAAAAGAATATTTTAATCACGTCTTTTTAGACTGTGCATGGAGAGAATTTCTTACAGCACTCGCAATTGAAAGAAAACATCCAAAGGATGTTCGCAGATACATGTGGAAAATGGAGTATTAAACATGAAAGAAAATATTAGCTGGGATCAAATAGCTGTGGGGAACTTTACCTATCCTCTGTTTCGATTTACTACTTTTCTGGATTCTATGGTCCGTCTGGGAGTGAAAAATATTGAAGTGTGGGCAGCCGGTCCACATCTTTATCTGGAAGATGCTACGCCTGAGATGCTTCGTAGAATGAGGCGAGAGATTCGGGCGAGGGAGTTGAACCCCATCTGCCTCACACCGGAACAGTGTATGTATCCAATCAATATTGGAGCGGAAGAACCATGGATTCGAGACAGATCTGTGAAGTATTTTGAAAAGGGATTGAAAGCATCAGAGAGTCTTGGAATCAGACAGATGCTTGTCACGCCCGGAGATGGTTATCGAGAGAATGAATCGACAGAAACGAAGAAATATACGATCGAAAATCTCAGATATCTGTCTGAAAAAGCAAGAGATTACGGAGTGACATTATTGCTTGAACATCTTACCGTTGAGACAACAAATCTGGCGACCAGAGCAAATGAGCTTGCGGATCTGAACAGGGAGATAGACTGCGATAACATCATTCCTATGGTAGATACAGATATGATGAGCAGATATGGAGAAACAATCTCCGACTACTTGAATGCTTTTGATGGTGTGATCGGACACGTGCATTTGGTCGATGGTATGCCGGCCGGACATCTTGCTCTGGGAGATGGAGTTCTTCCGTTGGAAAATTATATTGAAGAGCTTCGAAGAGTAAATTATAATAAGTACATATCGTTGGAAATCTCAAACGATCGATATCATTTGAATCCGGAAGATGCTGTCAAAAGAAGCATTGACTGGTTGAAAAAAGTATTATAGTAAGAAAGAGCGGGGTGGAGATATGATTACCGATAATATAGTAATACGGATTCTGGAACGGATTTTCGATATTTTGTTATTGAATCTTTTGTGGGTGATCTGCTCTATCCCGGTTTTTACAATTGGTGCGTCGACTACAGCGCTCTATTCAGTTACCCTGAAGCTTGTTGCAAAGGAAGAAGGATATATTGTAAAAGGCTTTCTGAAAGCATTTAAAAATAATTTCAAACAAAGCACCATAATCTGGATGCTTGTCATGCTTTTAGGACTTCTTTTGGGATATGATTATCTGATTGTCGGAAGAATGTCAGGGATTATAAAGGGAGTGATGTTGATCCTGTTGGGAGTTATTTCACTTTTGTATATTATAGAAGTGATTTTTGTATTTCCGTTAATTGCATATTTTGACAATACATTAAAAAACACAATGAAAAATGCATTGCTTATACCAGGATTACATATTCCGCAGACGATCATGATCCTGATTATTCATATCAGTGCTGTAAGAGTCACGTTCATGGATGTGAACATATTCGCGAGAGCCTCTGTTATCTGGATGAGTTTTGGTATAGCATTGATATCGGTTGGTAATTCTTTTTTGATAAGACATATGTTTAGAAAACATGAAAAGACAGAAGAAAAATAAGATTGCGTGTAAGCGTAATCTTATTTTATTTGAATACAAGTCGTTTCTGTGCTAACATTCTTATAATAGTCCAAAAGGAGGCGTGGAGCATGAATTATACAAAACAGGCAAGAGAAGCGCTGGATGCAGCTAAGAAAGTTGCAAATAAAATGAAACATCCTTATATCGGTACGGAGCATCTGCTCGTCGGATTGCAGAGGGTATTTTCCGGAGTGGCCGGACAGGTGCTTGACATGAACGGGGTAAAAGAAGAAGAGATACTGAAAATCATGGATGAACTGATCTCCCCGTCAGAGGATGTATTAACGATAAATAAGGCGAATGAAAGTCCAAGACTTCAGTTTATATTAGAAGAAGCGAAAGAAGAAGCAACCCGTCTGAAATCTTCAGAGATTGGGACCGAGCACATGCTGCTCGCACTTTTGAATGATGCGGATTGTGTGGCTTCCCGGATTCTTCAGACACTGAATGTGAACATCCAGAAGATGTATCAGGATATTCTGCTCACACTTGGAGCTGACGTGAATGAGTATTTCTCTGAGATGCAGGGAGATGGCAGGAAGAAAGGCGGGGTACTGGAACAGTTCGGCACAGATCTTACGGCAAGGGCGGCAGAAGGAAAGCTTGATCCGGTTATCGGCAGAGAGATGGAGATTAATCGTCTGATGCAGATCCTGAGCCGCAGAACGAAAAATAATCCGTGTATGGTCGGAGAACCGGGAGTCGGAAAGACTGCGGTCATCGAAGGACTTGCGCAGCGAATCGCAGAGGGAATCGTCCCGGAAGGAATGAAGGATAAAAAGATCATGACGATGGATCTTGCAAGTATGATTGCGGGATCGAAATATCGCGGCGAATTCGAAGAGCGGATGAAAAAGCTGCTTAACGAAGTGAAAGCGGCTGGAAATATCATTCTGTTTCTGGATGAGGTGCATACGATCATCGGTGCCGGTGGAGCGGAGGGCGCGATGGATGCGTCAAACATTCTCAAACCATCCCTTGCACGCGGAGAGATACAGCTGATCGGAGCAACAACGATCGCGGAATATCGTAAATATATTGAAAAGGATGCCGCACTGGAGAGAAGATTCCAGCCGATTACGGTTGAGGAGCCGACAAAGGAAGAATGTCTTGAAATACTGGAAGGATTAAAGAGCAGATATGAGAGGCATCACCATGTAGAAATCTCGAAGGAGGCACTGGAAAGCGCAGTGACACTTTCGAGCCGTTATATCAACGACAGATTTCTTCCGGATAAGGCGATCGATATTCTGGATGAGGCTTGTTCAAAGGTAAGCCTTAAGGGATTTAAAGTGCCGGAATCGATCGGGGAACTGGAAAAGCACATTGAAACGTTGAAGGATGAGAAAGAAGAAGCGATCAAAGACGGAAAGCTTGTGACGGCTTCTGCACTTCATAAAGAGCAGATCGAAGAGGAGAATAAACTGTTCAGGGCAAAGAATCGTTTTGACAGAAGAAATGCGAACAGACAGGTGACAGTCACCGAAAATGATATCGCAGATGTTATTGCACAGTGGACGAAGATTCCAGTCAGCAGGCTTGCGGAATCAGAAGGAGAAAGACTCAAGAATCTTGAAAAGACGCTTCACAAGAGAGTGATCGGGCAGGAAGAGGCTGTGACTGCAGTGGCAAAAGCAGTCCGCAGAGGAAGAGTCGGATTGAAAGATCCGAACAGACCGATTGGTTCATTCCTGTTCCTTGGACCGACTGGTGTCGGAAAGACAGAATTGTCGAAAGCATTGGCAGAAGCGCTCTTCGGTGATGAACAGTCGATGATCCGCGTGGATATGTCTGAATATATGGAAAAGCACAGCGTATCGAAAATGATTGGTTCTCCTCCGGGATATGTCGGACATGATGATGGAGGACAGCTGTCGGAAAAAGTGCGCAGACATCCATATTCGGTTGTGCTGTTTGATGAGATCGAGAAGGCGCATCCGGATGTGTTCAACATTTTGCTCCAGGTGCTGGACGATGGACACATCACAGATTCGCAGGGAAGAAAAGTTGATTTTCGCAATACCGTTATTATTATGACTTCCAATGCAGGCGCGAAAGCAATCATTGATCCAAAGCGTCTCGGATTTGTGACGAAAGAAGATGCAGACGGTGATTACAAGCGAATGAAGTCGAACGTCATGAATGAAATCAAACTTGTATTCAGACCGGAATTTTTGAACCGAATTGATGAGACGATCGTTTTCCATGCGCTTGGAATCGAGGAAATGAAAAAGATCGTTGGTCTCTTGTGTAAAGATCTTGTGAAGAGGTGTAAAGAAAATCTGGATATTAAACTTACGATTCGTGATTCGGTGAAGAAACATATTGTGGAAACCGGAACGGATAAAAAATACGGCGCAAGACCGCTGAGACGTGCGGTGCAGAATCTGATCGAAGACCCATTGGCGGAGGCGATCCTGAACGGAGAAGTGAAGCGTGGATGTGAGGTCGAGGCAGGTCTGTCTAAAAAAGAGATCAGGTTTTATGTGAAATAAGCAGGAGGAACAAACGTGGCGAAAGGAAAGAAAAGTATATTTTTCTGCCAGAATTGCGGACACGAAGAAAGTAAATGGCTCGGACAATGTCCGGCCTGTAAAGAATGGAATACATTTGTTGAAGAAACAGTGACTGTATCGAAGACAAATGGTGTGAAACCGGCACACGTTGATGCCAAAATTGTTACATTGTCACGTGTGTCTACAGACAAAGAAGACAGGATGCAGACGCAGATCCGTGAACTGGACCGTGTGCTTGGCGGAGGTATCGTGCAGGGCTCGCTCGTGCTTGTAGGCGGCGATCCGGGTATCGGAAAATCAACGCTTCTCTTGCAGGTCTGTCAGAAGCTGTCTGATCAGAAGAAGAAAGTGCTGTATATTTCGGGTGAGGAATCACTCAGGCAGATCAAACTTCGGGCAAACCGTATGGGAGAATTCAGCGATGATCTGTTTCTTCTCTGTGAGACGAATCTCGAGACGATCCGTCAGGTGATCGAGAAGGAGAAACCGGAGATTGCAGTGATCGATTCCATTCAGACAATGTACAGTGAAGAAGTGTCGTCTGCACCGGGAAGCGTATCGCAGGTCCGCGAGGCGACAAATACATTGATGCAGCTTGCGAAGGGATTAAATGTTGCTGTTTTTATTGTTGGTCATGTGACAAAAGAGGGAACGGTAGCGGGTCCGCGTGTGCTCGAACACATGGTGGATACCGTTTTGTATTTTGAAGGAGACAGACATGCCTCTTACCGTATCCTGCGCGGAGTGAAGAACCGTTTCGGATCAACAAATGAAATCGGTGTGTTTGAGATGAGACAGTCGGGACTTGTGGAAGTTCCGAATCCGTCGGAATATATGTTAAAGGGAAGACCGGAAAATGCATCCGGTTCCGTCGTGGCGTGTTCTATGGAGGGGACAAGACCGATTTTGCTGGAAATACAGGGACTTGTCTGCAAGACGAATTTCGGAATGCCAAGAAGGACTGCGGCCGGAACCGATTATAATCGGGTAAATCTTCTGATGGCTGTGCTGGAAAAGCGTCTGGGACTCCCGCTGTCGGGTTATGATGCGTATGTGAATATCGTTGGCGGGATTCGGATGAATGAACCTGCCATTGACCTTGGTATTATGATGGCGTTGATCTCAAGTTATAAAAACAGACCGATATCAGAAGGAACGATCGTGTTTGGAGAAGTAGGACTGAGTGGGGAAGTGCGTGCGGTCAGCATGCCGGAACAGAGAGTGGCAGAAGCCAGAAAACTCGGATTTAAGACTTGTATTATGCCGGAAGTCTCGAAAGAAATGGTGAAGAATATAGACGGAATTGAAATCATCGGTGTGAAATCCGTGAATCAGGCAATGAATCTCGTTTCTTAGATCTGGTTGTTCGAAAGATATCGTATTCGTCGGATTGCTGACTTACACCTGTGGAATAGTCGAAGTGGAGAAAATGTATGCGAACAATTATATGTTATGGAGATTCGAATACTTATGGTTATGATCCGAGATCATTTGTCGGAGATCGGTATAGTGAGCAAGAACGCTGGACAGGAATTTTGAATGAAGCAACCGATGACAATGTGCTGAACTATGGAATGAATGGAAGATGTATTCCGCATACAAAAAATCAGGTGCAGGCATTCCTTGAATTAATACACACATATTCTGGAAAACTAGATGAAGGTGCCGATCTGATAAATGAAGCAGTTCATAGGAATAGAAACGAATCAGAATGTGCAGAGAAGCCAATGTTGGAAGTGTGGATCATGCTTGGGACAAATGATCTGCTGCAAAATCCGAATATGGGGGCGAAAGGTGTTGCGGAGCGTATGAAACACTTCCTGTCCGTTTTGCTTCGGGAAGAGGCAGTTCAATCAAAAAAGATACTGATCAAACTGCTTGTTCCTGCGCGAATGAAAAGAGGCAGCTGGGTGGAAACGGATGATTTAGTTGCGGAGTCGGAACGTATTGGTGAATACTATGAGAAGATTGCCGGTGAATTCGGAATTTCGTGTATTCGTACAGACCAGGTGGAGATTCCTGTTTTGTTTGATGGTGTACATTTTTCGGAAGAAGGTCACCGTAATCTGGCTGAATATCTGATTGAGTCGATGAATCAGAGAGTGTTGAAGGATTCTTTTGTGAACCGATCAGAAACATTAATGCAGAACTAATTTGGATAAAATGAATCTAAATCGTCGAGAGGATAACTGAAATGATAGTATTATCTGAAAAAACAGGAATAAAACCTTTGGTTTTACAGGAAATCAAACAGATAGCTCAAACTTATGAGGTAGAGAAGGTGATTCTTTATGGGTCACGCGCACGTGGAGATTTTAAGGAAAGAAGTGATATTGATTTAGCATTTTATGGTGGGGACAGTAGTCGGTTTATATTGTCGATAGATGAGGAAACGTCGACGTTGTTGGAATTTGATATTGTTGATCTTCAAAAACCGGTTCAACCAGAATTATTAGAATCGATTAAGAGAGAAGGGGTTGTGATATATGAAAAAATTTGAAAACTTCCAAGCGGCATTAAGGAATCTGAAAGATATTTATTCTTATCAGGAACCATATGGAAATGTTGTAATCACAGGAATAGTTGGATTGTATGAAATTTGTTTTGAACAGTCTTGGAAAGCTATGAAGGAGATCCTGGAGAAGCATGGATATGCAGAGGGTGCAACAGGCTCGCCTCGAATGATTCTAAAGACGGCATATAAAGCAGGAATGATTTCCGATGAAGAATTGTGGTTAAGTGCACTTGTGTCAAGGAATAATGTTGCGCATGCATATAATGAAGCAATTGCAATTGATATTATTAATCAAACAAAAAGCAAATATTATGAGATGTTTGTCCGGTTGGAAAAAATAATAGAACAGAACTGGCTTTAGATAAATAGCGAATTTTCACTTAAAATGAACTTTGAAAAAAGTTAAAAAAGGTGTTGACAATCAAAAACACCGGTGATATTATATACGAGTCGCTTGCGGGAGACGGGAACGAAAACAGAAACGGTTTCGAAAGAAATCGAAAAAAGTTGGAAAAAGTTCTTGACAAACAAAAGCGAGAATGATATTATAACATGGCTGACTCGCAAGAGACAGCGAACAACGAAAAGAACTTTGATAACTAAATAATAGACAACATCCCTGAAAATTCTTACAGAGAATTATTCAGAACAGACATGAAATGTCGAACCTAAAGAACAGTAAACGGGATAGAAAAAGCTAGTATGTTTTTTCTGAACGGAATTGAACTTGATATTAACTCGCACTGAGGTGTGAGGTAAATATTTTTTACGAGAGTTTGATCCTGGCTCAGGATGAACGCTGGCGGCGTGCTTAACACATGCA
>JAUNDE010000103.1 GCA_030526265.1 Eubacteriales bacterium
TTCCCCTTATTCAGATACGTGACAAATTCTTTGATTCCGCCTTCGTAATGAAATGTCTTCTCAACAGGTTCTTCCTCGCGGTCGTCACGAAGTACGATCTTTAAGCCCTTTGTCAGGAAGGCCATCTCACGAAATCTCTGTTTCAAAATATTATAATCAAATACAGTTTCCTCAAAAATAGAGCCATCTGGTGAGAAAGTAACCATTGTACCCGTCTTTTCAGGTTCACACTCCCCAATTACCTGAAGTTCGTACATTACTTTTCCTCTTTCGTATCTCTGTTTATAGATTTTTCCATCCTTGAAAATCTGTACTTCCAGCCAGTTTGACAATGCATTTACAACAGATGCACCTACTCCGTGAAGTCCACCGGATACTTTGTATCCTCCACCACCGAATTTTCCGCCTGCATGAAGAACGGTAAATACAACTTCAACCGCTGGAATTCCTGCTTTTTCATTAATTCCAACTGGAATTCCTCGTCCGTTGTCTAACACTGTGATTGTATTATCTGGGTTAATCGTTACACGGATTTCATCACAAAAACCGGCCAATGCCTCGTCAACAGAATTGTCTACGATTTCATATACCAAATGGTGAAGTCCTCTGGATGAGGTACTACCAATATACATACCAGGTCTTTTTCTTACGGCTTCAAGACCTTCTAATATCTGTATTTCATTTGCGCCATATTCGTGTTGTACTTTCTCTGTACTCATAATATCCCCCTAATTTTCCATCTTTACTTGTCCATTCTGGACATGAAATATCTTATTTATTGAAAATCTTCTTTCTACAAATTCATCCACACCTGTACAAGTAATGATGACCTGTATATCGTTTATACTATCTAATAAATAGTTTTGCCTTTGTTTATCAAGTTCAGACAGTACGTCGTCCAATAATAACACCGGATTATCATTGGTCACTCTGCGGACAAGCTCAATCTCTGATAATTTCAATGACAAAGCGGCTGTCCTCTGCTGTCCCTGGGAACCAAACGATCTGATGTCAATTCCATTTACAAGAAAACAAATATCATCTCTATGAGGGCCTACATTGGTGGTCATTAATCGAATATCTCTGTCACGGCTTCTCTCCACTGCTTCCTGCAGGGATCTGTTACCAATATTTGGCTCGTAAATGATCTCTATTTTTTCCTGTCCTCCAGTCAGTTTACTGTGAATCTGTGAAATGATGTCATTTAAGTCCGAAATAAACTTTTTTCTTTCCTCCATGACTTTGTTTCCATATTCTACTAACTGCATATCCCAAAGATCCAGCATCTCTTTCAGACTGTCATCACGAGATAAATCTTTTAACAAATGATTTCTCTGCGTCACAACATGATTGTAATTCGATAAATTACTCAGATAAATTTTGTTGATCTGAGATAATTCCAAATCGATGAATCTTCTCCTCTCAGCAGGACCATTCTTAATAATATTCAGATCCTCTGGCGAGAAAAAGACAACATTCAAAATGCCAAAAAGTTCCGCAGCCTTTTTGATGGGAACCTTATTGATGGCAATTCCTTTGGATTTATGTTTCTTCAAATGCATATCAATCTGGTAAAGAATCCCATTTTTTTCGATGTTCATCTCAATGTGAGATTCTTCCTTCCCAAATTGAATCATATCTTTATCTTTTGTTCCAC
>JAUNDE010000010.1:0-743 GCA_030526265.1 Eubacteriales bacterium
ATAAAATAAAAGAGCAAAGAGTTGTATACTCTTCACTTTATATATTACGAATTTGTTTTACACCAGATATTTGATCAGTTCTTTCTGATGACAGTATGCATCTCTGTACACTTTGTAAAGATAAAAATCATTGCCTCTGGTAACCAGTCTCTCTACCTCTTCTTCTACTACTTCCATTGGATCTTCGGCCTTCAAAAAACGAATGACAAACTGGTCATACACCTGCTTTGGCCGTAACTGTGGGAACCCACAATTTACCAGAATTCGATTCAGTCTTGGAATTGTAATTCTGCTGTCAGCATCCAGATGAATGTTCTCGTTTACAAACAAAAGAAAACTGATTAGCGTTGAACGATTGATATCCCTTTTTCCCAGGATAAAATCCCGGAAATAATCTTCCCCTGAGCGGCCTCTCTGGTAGATTTTTTTCTTCATATCTTTATCACGCACATGCTCAAGATCCATCATTTCCTCTTTCTTGCGCTGTTCTCTTGCCATCCGTTCCAGCTCATCCATTGCCTGTTTTTCTTCTGTTTTATTGGACTTTGCATTGCATAGTCCCAAAGATCTTACGATCTTAATTTTATCCTGATATGGCCATTCTTCCAACTCTCCGTAAAGTTCAAACAGCACTTCTATCCAATCTGCTGACACATAACCAAAATAGAAGTAATTGAACTCATCAAAAATACCGCCTGGAGTCAGCGACGCACTTTCCAGATACTCTCTCTTATCTTCCACGG